>JBIIAI010000036.1:0-24135 GCA_044239965.1 Akkermansiaceae bacterium | reverse complement strand
CCCATTGATCAAAAACGCATCTACATCACCGGCTACTCCATGGGAGGATTCGGGACTTTTGAGTTTCTCGCCATGAAACCAAAACTGTTTGCTGCGGGAGTCACCGTCGCCGGTGGAGCCAGCCCACAGAATGCTCAAAAACTAAAGGACATTCCCATCTGGGCATTCCATGGCGACGCAGACGAAGCCGTTAAGGTAGAGTCCACACGGAACATTGTCGACGCGATCAAGAAGCTGAATGGCAAGATCAAATACACCGAGATCCCCGGAGGCGATCACGGCATCGCCAATCAAGTCTATCAAGATCAGGAAATGCACAAGTGGCTCTTCGAGCAGAAGCGTGCTGATTAGTTGCAGGCGTTCTGCTCACGGCAGGTAGGTGAGATTTCGCTGCATGAAAGTTTGTGTTCCGCAATCGTTTTTGATCACGAATCATTTTTCGTGCGTTTCTGTTACGTTTGCGATATAAAACGTCATAGTATTATGCAATCAATGCATCTTGTCATGACGGGTTCCTCTTTACCTCATATCGCCGCCGCTCCGTTTTATACAACAAGGTGGACGCGCGTTTGCTTAGCGAAATCGAACTCAGAGGAAGGCCGTAAAGCGTTGGCGGATTTGTGTGAGGCATATTACGAGCCTGTGGTCGCATATTTGCGTAGTTTTTTTGGCAATGCTGACACGGCGCGGGAAATGAGTCATGCCTTCTTTTTGGAAATGCTCGGCGGTGATATTTTTCATAACGTGGAACGCGAGCGAGGGCGATTCCGATCGTATCTCTTGGGTGCCGTGAAGCATTTTGTGAGTCATCAACGCGATGCCTCACAGCGCTACAAAAGGGGCGGCGGCACGATTTTCCTTTCTCTCGACGATGATGAAGTCACTGATGTCCCAGACCTTCGTCAGCTTTCTCCCGATCGGGAATTTGATCGGCAATGGGCCATGACGGTGATCGCGCGCAGCACGGAGGCTCTTCGATTGCAATGCGTTGCAGAGGGGCGCGGTGATTTTTTTGACGCTGTGAACGGCGTGTTGCATGGGCATACAAGTCACGGTGATCAGACAAAACTTGCTGTCGAGTGTGGCATGACGTTTGACGCTTTCCGCATGGCTGTGAGTCGTCTGAGAAAACGTCTGCGTGATTGTGTGAAGGCGGAAGTCGCGGGCACGTTGGACGATCCCGCTGCAGTGCAAGAGGAAATGGAGGCGCTTTTTGCGGCGTTAGGAAATTAAATTGTTTGTTCGGTTTTTCATCATGAAACGTCATATACTAGCATGAGCGCTTCGCCATCGCATAACCTTTGTCCCATTTGTGGATTGTCCCTATCTTCAGGAGTTCCCGTAAACCAATGCCCGCGTTGTCTGATGGCGCAGATCATCGAACCGACTCAAGTTGGTGATCAAACGGCCGCGATTTCCGCACTCACTCCTGAAGAACTCGCCCCGCATTTTCCGCAGCTTGAAATCATCGAATGCCTCGGTCGCGGTGGTATGGGCGTGGTTTACAAAGCGCGACAGAAGTCACTGAACCGCTTGGTAGCTTTGAAACTGCTCGCGCCCGAGCGGGCGGATGATCCGCAATTTGCTGTTCGCTTTGAGAAAGAAGCTCATGCCTTAGCAGCGCTGAATCATCCGAACATCGTAGCAATCCATGATTTCGGTCAGGCAGGTGGGTATTACTTTTTGCTCATGGAATTCGTGGATGGCGTGAACTTACGGCAGTTGTTGCAAACGAAACGCCTCACGCCGAAAGAAGCTCTCAGCATTGTGCCGCCTGTGTGCGATGCCCTGCAATGTGCGCATGATCACGGCATCGTCCACCGCGACATCAAGCCGGAGAACTTGCTCATGGATAAAGCGGGCACGGTGAAGATTGCGGACTTTGGTATCGCGAAGATTGTGACCGATCCGACAGATCAGTCTGATCTTTCCCATTCCGCCCAAGGCACGCCCGACTACGCCGCGCCGGAACAGCAGAATGGCACCGCCGATCATCGGGCTGACATTTACTCGCTTGGGGTGGTGCTGTATGAAATGCTCACGGGCGAGCGGCCTAACGAAAACATCACGCCACCGTCTAAGCGTGTGCAGGTGGACATCCGCATTGATGAGATCGTGCTGCGGGCGCTGGAGAAAACACCCGAGATGCGATTCGCCACGGCGGCCGATTTCCGAACTCAGGTGGTGGCGGCGACGAGTCACGGCGATCCAATTCAAGTTTCCGACGGGACGAATCAATTATTCTCGCTCAAGGTGATCGGGGCTGTCATCCTGGTTTTAGTAGGCTTCGCCATCTTTGGCCCACGCGAGTGGCGAGGGAACGCGATTGTCACCATTTGTGGCCTCGCTGGCATAGCGTTCTTTCAATTCTTAGCTTGGAAAGCCAAAAAGAAAAGCGATCCAGAACCTATACATACTGGGGCAATCCAATCGCACTCACGCTGGCAAGGCTGGGATGTGTGGCTGATCGCTCTGTGCCTTGTGACCTTTGGCTCCCTGTGGCTGTATCGGCTGTCGGAGGCGCGACTTTATCGGACTGGACTCAATGCTTCAGACATCGTGCTTCCCAGTGTGCTCGCCACAGTAGTCCTCCTCGCGGGAGCGGCGTTTCTTTACATGCTGGCGAAGAATATCCCTACGGCAGCTAACACACGGGCCGAGTCTTGGAAGCGCAAACTTGGGCGCTCGGTGGTGCCCACCATTGCAGTGGTAATGTTGCTCCGCACCTTCGTCATTCAGCCATTCGTCGTGCCAAACAATTCGATGTCGCCCGAAATCACAAAGGGCAGCCGCATCCTTGTATGGAAATTAACCTCTACTTATGCACCCGGCGACATCGTAGTTTATCAGCACGAAGATAAAATTTGGGTCGCCCGTGTGACAAAGACGGGCCCTACGATGCTGACCTTGCAGAAGAACAGCACACCAAACTCAGAAGTCCGGCGAGAGCTTGTGGTCGGCAAGGTCATCAGCGTCTTCTGGCGCCCATCACTCGGAGCGAATACGGCGCAGACATCAACGCCCGATTACGAGGCAGAGGCATTGATCCGCTCGGGAACTGAGATGAACTACACGGTTTTGGCTCGCACCAAGCGCGACGCATTACCGGTGAAAGGGGGATTTGCGGATATCTTTGCAAACATTCCCGGCTCCAGCCCTAGCGATACCGAAGAGCGTCCGCTCGTTCGTGGCGCGAAAGTGATATATATTAGCGACGTTGAACCCAGTGTCTCGAATTTTCGGACACTCTATCTCGACTTGAGGCTTACGGTGGCAGAAGTCCACCGCATCCAACTCCACGAACATCGGCACCCATTCACCACCTCCCCATCGGCAGCAGATATCGCCACGCGAATCGTTGACCACAACGCCACGGCATTCATCCGCTCGGGGCCGGTTTCGCGTTACACCGTTTCCGCTTCGACCACATACGGGAAGCCTCCGGTAGTGGGCGGCTATGTCGATATTTTCACGAGAATCCCCAGCCACAATAAACCGTCTGAGTCGGAAGAGCGTCCGCTGGTCCGCGACGCACGAGTAATAAGCGCCACCGACCCAGATCCCGCCACGACCAACAATCGTAAAGTCACCATGGAACTCGAACTCACGCAGGCCGAGATTGATCGCATCAAGGAGCACGAGCATCGCGGCTTCACGTTCATGCCATGGAAGATAAAGATCGAGTGCAGCACCAACGGCTTTGTTTGGAACACCAAAGAAGCGGCCGTGAACAATGGGAAGATTTTTTTTAACGGTCAGGCTCCGAAAAGAACCTTAAAGGAGGAGCCTTGGGTAAAGGCTCGCATTATCTTTGAACCATCGCTCCAAGAAGCCACCGTCGAGTTTGAAGAACGTGGAATGGGAGTGCAGAAGCACAAAGTGAAGGTGCAAACGCAGGGCGACCAACTCACCTTATCGAAGCTCGAAAATGATGACGATTGGGTGTGTCAGATTACATTCTCAAAGGACATGCGTGAGATGCTTCGGATGGAACCGGAGGTCTCGCCATAAACCAAGTCAAAAGTTCCTGTCACAAACTTACCGCCAGTTGGGACACCATTTATGAACGAACAGACACACCAACCGATCCAGCGCCCCTGAAAAATTCCCCTAGGCAGAAAATGAACTCATCAATGCAGAATAGCTTCCATTTTAACTCCATCTAGCAACCAACCCATGAAACGACTCACCATAATCTCCCTGACTTCAGCCTTGCTCTTTGCGTCCATCGCTGTTGGTCTTTTGATCACTCGCCCGCAAGATCATTCTTCACAGCTAGCACAATTGGAACAGAAACTTCAACGATCAACCTCTGAGATCGCCACGCTCAAGTCGAAGTTATCCAAAGCCCAATCCAATTCTAGGGCCAAAGTTATCCCTGCATCTTCCGACAATTCTGTAACACCACCCAAAACATCAGACGGCCCCACTGAACCGGCTGCGATGTCGCAAATGATGAAGGATCCCATAATGCGTGAGGCAATGAAGGGCGCGGCGGTCATGCAGATTGAAATGCAGTATGCCAAACTCATCGGCATGTTTTCCTTGAACGAGGAAGATGAAAAGCATTTCAAAAAGTTGCTAGGGGAACGACTTTCCGCCAGGACTGACTTGGGATTTGAAATGATGGATCCAAGCCTAACCAAAGAACAGCGTAAAGATATCACGGATGCATACGAAGCTAGCAAAAAGGCCAGCGATGCAGCCATCAAGGAGTTCCTCAATGATGATGCCGACTCCGCCACCTTCATGCACTGGGAGGACACCGAACCCGAGCGCATGCAAATGACGATAGGCAAAACTGCTTTTGATTCTGCTGGCGTGCCACTCGCGCCTGAACAGGAAGAGCAGCTCATCAATCTCATGGCCGAGGTGCGCAAACGTCCCAGCGACTTGCCGGACTTGAACGATCCGCAGCAAATCGATCCCAGCATGATGACCGACGAATTCACCCAACGACTCGCAGTGGCGTTCGACGAACAACAGCGTTCCGTGCTCGAAGGCGCTGCCGGATTTCTCGCTCCACCCCAGCTCGAAGCGCTCAAGAAGATGCAGGAGCAGATGCGCACCCTGAACGAGGCCGGGCTGAAGATGAGCAAGTCGATGATGGGAAAATGACTGGCTCTTGCCATGGTTCGATCTTTTTCGTCACAAACCAACTCCCAGCCGGGACATTACTCATGAACATATACACCATCCCAGTTAGCAGTTTTGAAACGTTCTTCCGCTCTGCATATTTTATTGAGATTCTTCTGCCATCTAATGAAAATTTTGACTCTCAAACGAACCGATGAAAATACTTATCATGATCTTCCACGCCAGCCGATCCGCAACGATGAATGCCCTTCTTTCTAACGCCGCTTCTTGTTTTCGGTCGTTTCTACAACTTATTATAGCACTGGGATTACTGAGTTCCGCGGTAGCTCGGGATAAAAAACCGGATGAGTTTGGTTCCCCTTCCGAACTGAAGCCTGGGACAACTGGATTACTGATCGAACCGGTGAAAGGGATGAAGTATTTCCTCAAAGTCCCCCGAAGATACGACGCTAGGAAGGGTGCGCGGCTCATCATGTTTCTTCACGGCTCCAATATGAACGGATTGGACTATCTGAAAACGATTGATTCCAACAGATGGGCGGACGAGGATATTATCTGTTGTCCTAATGGAGAAAATGGCAACGACCCCTATGGGCAGAACAATTTTAGCCAAGTCAGCGGACCCTTGGTGGCCGAAGTGACTAGGGAAGTGCAAAAAGCTTTGAAAACGACTGTAACTTATATTGGCGGCCACTCTCAGGGGGCATTTTTGACATACAATGTGGTGTTGAACTATCCTGAACTTTATCAAGGGGCTTTTCCCATGGCGGGAGACTGCTGGATGCAAAATGAGCCTAACCTTTGGGAAAATAAGCCGGATGTGTTGCAAAAGCTGCGACAAATACCCATCGCAGTGATCCATGGTAAGGCGGACCCAGTGGTTCTGTTTTCCCAGGGGGAGCACGCTTATGACTGTTTCCGGGCCATGGGATGGACGAAATTGCGGCTTTTTGCGCCTGAAAAGTTGAACCACATGTTTGGCATAGCCCCCATCGACGAAGCACTGGAATGGCTTGAGACCGTCAATGGCAACAATGAAAAAAAGGCGCTGAGTCTGGCGAAAAAATGGGCCAAAGACGGAGAATGGGGATGGGTGCGTCATGCGGTGAAAGGGACTTCTGCCGCAGCGGGTGTGGAAAAAGCTGCAGAGGATGCTGCCGCCAAGGCTCTGCCTGCGGTGCTGGAAGCTATGAAGGGGAACCCTAAGAAATGGGTGCCCACATGGGTTGAATTCTGGAGAATCCACGGCGAATCCGCCGCTGCCAAAATTGCGGTAGAGGATTATTTGAATAAACGGGAGCAGGAACGAGCTACTGCAGCGGAGATATTCAGTCAGTCCCAGGCGGCCTTCCGTTCATCGAACGAAAACGAAGCATACCAGCATCTGGAAAAACTGCTGCAAACGGGAGCTCACACCTATCAGGGGTATTTCGCCTGGAAATGGCTCTCGGAGAAAAAGTAAGCCAAGCATCCACCAGCCGGGACACTACTCATGACTATGCAAACCATACCACCCACTGATGCTGACCTTCTTTCTCGCTACATGCAGGACGGGGATGAGGCTGCGTTCGCGGTGTTGGTGCGGGCACATGAGCGGTTAGTCATCGGCACTGCAGCGCGGATTACGGGAAACGTTGAATCCGCACGCGATGTGGCGCAGCAGGTATTCGCTACCTTGGCGCAAAAGTCATGGATGCTCACGGATCGCATGAGTCTCGCGGGGTGGCTGCACCATGCCACGCGTCACGTAGCCCTGCGTTTGAATCGAAGCGAGACCGCGAGGAAACGCAGGCATGAACAACTCACCTCGGACAACCCCGTCGCGCTGGATAGCGATGTTTGGCCCTTGCTGGAGGAGGCGCTTGCCACTCTGCCGGAAGCCGAACGTGAGGCTGTGGTGATGCATCATCTGCAAGATCGTTCCTATGCGGAAATGGCTGCTGCTTTGGGTGTCACAGAAGTCGCCGTGAGGAAACGCGTCTCACGCGGTATTCAAAGCCTCGGTGCACAGTTGCGAAAACGCGGAATTGGAGGCTCAGCCGCCTCGTTGCTCGCAGGTGCCACTGCTTTGCAAATTGGCACACCCTCGGTAGCTGTAGCTGCATCTTTGGCATCTACTGTTCCTTTTACACTCACACTCACCACACTTATGGCTCATTCCATTGTCAAACTAACTGCTATCACAGCGCTGCTCGCTGCGGTTCCCATCGCGTGGCAAACTCACGCCAACTCCCGCTTGCGGACCGAACTCACCGCGCTAGAGCAGTTGCCCAGAACTGCTGCTCCATTGCAGCCTAGCAATGCTAGTGCAAAGATAGTGCGCACCAACTCCGCATCGCGATCAGAGACGACTATGTTGCATGAGCGGATAGCATCAGCACGCTTGGCCCAATCGGAGGCAGCGACCAAGCTGAAAAAAACACAGGCTAGCTTGAGACAGTTGGAGGAAGAATACGTGATTACACACGGCACCGTCGAGGAACTCGCTCGCTCATTTGTGAGAGGCTTGATGCCATTGCTTGATGCAATGAAAGCCATGGAGCAACTGGATGAAGCCGAGCGCGCGAAACGTGAAGCCGAGTTGACTGTCAAACTGGTGGATTTACAGAAACAACTTCGACCGTTGGTAAAGACTATGTGCAAGCTGGAAGATCGGCCGGAAGAACTGGCCCGCGTTAATACCATCATTGTCGATGAGATATTAGGCTTGGACGTTGCTCTGAAACAGCGCGTTGAGAGAACACTTCTAGCCGATTTACAAAAACTCAAACAAGACGGTCTCATTTCGTCACTCCGCCCAACAGAGAACGCCGAAGCTTGGATAGCCCAAAGACAGTCCGCCAGCATGGCCATGGAGCAACACCTTAGAGCTCTCATGCCACCGGAGTTGCTCAATCATCCTATTTTCGAAAGCGGGGACGGACTGCTGCTCGATCTGACCACCGATGAACTCACGTTCCTGAATGATGATGCCAAAGCCAAGCCACAGCCCGCAACCGAACCATGAAAAGATACACACTCTATCTTCCGTTACTGGCGCTCATCGTCCTCGCCGCGCTTTGGTTGCGTCACGCTGGTGTTGAACACGCCGCACTTCAATCAGCCATTGCCACGCAGCGTGAAGTGAATGCTTCACAGCGGTATGATCGCACTGCCGTGATTGCACGAAACAACCCAAAAGGGCTGAGGGAAAACAACGCCGACTTGCAAGCTGAACTGCACCGCATCGAGGAAGCAACGGACACGATCCAAAAAGAGACCGCTGCTTTGCAGTTAAAACTACCACCTTCACTCGACACCGAAGTCACAGAGTCATACGGGCGCATATCGGACATGGGGGCCGAGTTCGGGCAGTATTTCCGGCTGATTTCGTTGGATATCGACGAGATGCAGAAGGAGCTCAACGAAGAAAGTGATTTGAGCGAAAGAGTGATGAAGGCCTTCGCAAAGTTCACCACGTGGGCCCCGGAAATTGGCGCGATGGAAGATACGCCCGCCGAAATCGGCTCGCTGCAAGCCGCCGCCTTGCGCTCGACTTTCTCGCTCGATGATTCCCAAACCAAGCAAGCCGAGGCCATCATCGAGACGCACTTCGCCACGATGAAAGCGGCCGGACTTACCGCATCCCACCAAGGCTCTTCCGACTGGCGCGAGCGCCGCAGTGAATCCCTCACGCAATTGCTATGGAAACTACGTCCACTCATTCCGGCCAACTCAAAACTAACCGCTAACCTTCCACAGATCGTCAATATCGGTGCCGGAATCGAGACCAGGACCATCCCGCCCGGACCCGACAGCCTCGATCCGCTACTTATCCAAAATTTCCCAAACTGGCCAGCTGTCCCGTGGCTCCCTTAGTCTAATGAAATTTGCAAGTTCCTCCCGTCAAACAATCCTCCCAACTTCAACAACCACGCACCATGAAAACTACTCTCTCAAAAGCTCCTCTCGCCGTGCTTGCTTGCTCGGTCTTTTTTGCCCACTCGCTCCATGCCGATGATCTCGCGCCGATGCTCAAGCCGATCCTTGTGGACTCCAAGCTGCCATCCATCGCGGCAGTCGTGGTGATTGGCGATAAAATCGAGGACTCCGGAGCGGTCGGTGTGCGAAAGGTGGGTGAGCCGACTCCGGTGACGGTGGACGACAAATACCACCTCGGTTCTTGCACGAAAACGATGACTGCTGCCTTAACTGCCATATTGGTGAAGGAGGGCGTGCTCACTTGGCAGACGACCGTCGGCGATGTGCTGAAAGTCGGCGTTCACAAGGAATTCAAGAAGGTCACCATTGAACAGTTGCTGGCGCATGTCGGCGGCTTCGCCGAGGAATGTCCGCCAGAAATCTGGGCACAAGCGTATGACGATCAAGGGAAGCTTTCACCCACCAGACAACGGCAGAAATTTGTCAAAGCCCTGTTGGATCGAAAGCCGGACTATGCGCCAGGCACCAAATCCGTTTACTCAAACCAAGGCTATGCCGTAGCGGGAGTTATGCTTGAGACATTGGCCAAAAAGCCATGGGAAGAGCTGATGCGTGAGAAAATCTTCAAGCCACTGGGGATGACGAGTGCTGGTTTCCGCGCACCAAAACCGGATCAGCCTTGGGGACACAAGGACGGCAAGCCAGTCGCTGCGGAGCCCCATGGAGACAATCCGGATGCGGTCGGTCCGGCAGGCACGGTCCATGCATCCATCGGGGATTGGGCAAAATTCGCACGCTATTGTTTGCAGAATAAAGACGAGAAACTGCACGCCACCTTAAAGAACAGCGGCAACCACGGCGTCGGCGGCTGGTTGGTGCAGGACATCCCCGCGTTGGGAGGTCACTGCTTTCAAATGATCGGCTCCAACACCATGTGGATGGCCGTGATGTGGGTCCTGCCAGAGAAGAATATGGCCATCGTAGTGACGACCAATTCAGGAGCCGCGAATGCCTTTGACACCTGTGATGCTATCGTCGCCAAGCTCCTTGATCAACACGTGAAATGATGGAATCAGTCTGTAGTAAAGAGCGTTTGTGGAATGTTGAGAGCGAACGTGAGATTCAACAAAAACGCATGAGCTTGTAAAAGGAAACGCTAGCGCGGTGATTTTTTAAACCTTGCGTTTGAAAAGGGATAACAGCGGTATGATGGCATATTTCACCAATGGATCGACGAGTGCACCGATGATGACGCCGAGCACTGCGGCGATGCCGGCGCTGCCTAACCACAGCATGAATGCCTTGGCTGAGGGCAGTATGCTTGCAAAAACTTCAGCGGCGTGATGAACCATTTCTTCAGGGCCATGCACGCCGAGTTGATGCAGGCCGTGAATGAGAATGCCACCGCCGACCCAGAGCATGGCGATCATGCCGATGAAGCTCAGGACTTTGAGGAAATAGGGCATACCTAAAACGAGAGCCCGACCCATCGCGCGGATGATTCCCGTGCCAGATCTCGCGAGAGCTACACCGACGTCATCGGCTTTGACGATCAATGCCACAACGCCATACACCAACAAGGTCATGCCCAAGCCGACGACGGCAAGAACGACAGCTTGCATCCACAGGGGCGATTCGGATACGCCAGCCAGCGTGATTGCCATGATTTCAGCGGAAAGGATCAAGTCCGTTCGAACGGCACTGCCAACTTGTGATGCTTCCAGTTCTTCCGCAGTCATCGGTGCTGCCTCCACATCGGCGTGCGCCGCATGATGGCCTGGGCGGATCAGGTCCATCACTTTGTGGTAACCTTCCATGCATAAAAAAGCTCCACCTGCCATCAACAGCGGCGTGATCACCCAGGGTGCCAGCAGACTTAAGATCAGCGCGCCAGGCAACAAAATCAGCAGCTTGTTTTTTAATGATCCTTTGGCGATCTTCGCAATGATCGGTAGCTCGCGGTCTGCGGCGAGTCCCACCACGTAACGCGGAGTCACCGCTGCATCATCAATCACAATGCCCGCCGCTTTGCTGCCAGCCTTCGCTGCCATCGCTCCGGCATCATCGATCGACGAGGCTGCGACTTTGGCAATCGCCACCACATCATCTAACAGCGCAAACAATCCCGAACTCACAGCGCACCTCCTTTGCTCGTATGAAGTGCAAGTGAGAGAACAAGTGGGCGTCGAAGCGACAGTCCGAAAGTGTAAGATGAATTCATCATAGATGCCGCAGCAACTTGCCTGAAGATCATCCTAAAAGTCAAGTAGGATGCGCGGGAATCGGTCTCGCGCGAATGCTTGCTCATGGCCGTTTTGCATACCGACGTATTGCATTGATTATTGCCAAGGCCGCAGTAGTGTGGGCTTGTTTTGATCCCGTATTCTCATGCATCATAGACTGATTCTATTTCTAACATATTTCTTCTCTCTGATCTTGGTCCGCGCTCAGGGAGATCATCTTTCTCCGCATCAGCGGGAGATTTTGGCTGCGAAATCGCCAGCACCTGTGGAGTATCATTTCAGTTTCGATCTGCCAGCAGGGCCGCAGTTTTCTGACACCGAAAAGGCAGCACAACGTGAGCGAGGGAAAGGGCTCATGCCGATGGTGATGCAGGCTTTTAAAAGTGGCGCTGGAGAAGTTCGCATTCCGCCAGGAGACTATCGTTTTGGTCAGGAATATCATGTGGGCGCGAAGACATTTTACCCGCTGCATTTTGAGGGTATGCAACGCGATGCTGCAAATCCGTTTGTGATCGATGCCTCGGGTGCGACTTTTTGGTTCGATTTAGGTGATGAGCAAATGCCGCCGGGTCATCGTTGTGTTGGATTCTTTGATTGTCGCAACATCGTTTTGCGCGGTGCGATCATTGATCGTGGCACGCGTGGTTGCATTGAAGGGCGCATCACAAAGATTGATCGAGAAGGCAATCGTTTTGAAATTCAGCCATCGCCGGGCATCGTAGTGCCGAAAACCTACAAAGGCCATGAGCAGCGTCTGTTGCCATTCAAGAGCGATGGACGATTTTGTGCGCCACTTTATGACTTGCAGCAAGGCAAGCAGAAGCTCGACTACGTTCACATCAAGCCTTCCACCGATGGTCGATATTGGGTGACGATGAAGGATCCTGATTTGATGGATCGCCTCCACGATGCGAACTGGGAGCGCGCGTTTGGTGAGCTAGGGATGCTTCGCGTTGGTGATGGATTGTCCTGCCTCTACACCACTGCGATGGCGATTCAGTTAGAGGATTCGCACAATCTCACAATGCATGGGGTGAGTCTCTACGTGGCCAAGGGCGGACCGGGAGAAAGTGGTGGAGATGGTGGGCATTTGTGGAAAGACTGCTACTTCGGCCCGCGGCCCGGGACCAGTCAATGGAAAGGGGCTGAAGGTTTTTTGTGTCGCGCCACACGTTATGGAACCACGATAGATCACGTTACGATTCGCCACACGGCGGACGACCTGCAAAATTTCCACGGCATTTGGGGCAAGGTGGCATCTGTGTCAGGAAAGCAAGTGACCATGGAAAAAAATTGGGGGCTGCGGCCTACATTGAAAAACGCGAAGCCAGGGGATCGGTTGCGTTTCATTCATCGCAAGACAGGCGCATTTCTTGGCGAGGCAAAACTTACCGCACTCAAAGATTTTGTCATCACACTCGACCAAGACGCGACACATTTTGCCGAAGGTCAAGCAGAGTGGCCAGATCACCAATGTGCGGGTTGGCTCGTGCAGCATTGCTTGTTTGAAGACAACTTCCAAACCTTCGGTATCATGTCAGGCCCAGGGATTTTGCGAGATTGCACTTTCCATCGCATGGGCAATGCAATTGGCATTAATACCGGCATCGGCACCGTTGGTGGCATCCCGCATGATATCACGATTGCGAACAATACGTTCATCGATGTCAACCCGCGCCCGCACCGTCCCATCATCGAAGTGCGCTCGCATAATGCACTGGGTCATCAAGGCGCCATTCCGATCGATCGCTTGATCATTTCTAACAATTCGATCACTCGCAGCGGTGGGCCAGCGATGAGTCTCGTCGGTCTGAAAAATTCTCGTATCGAGAACAACACGATCGACTCACCCATAGGCGCGACACTGATTGCGCGACCTAACGAGAAATCGGATCGCCAAGCGATCATGCTGCGTCATAGCCAAGGAGTTACGTTTCAAAACAATACCCTAAAAGATCCCGGAAATCACACCCAACCCGATGCGAATAGCGGCAGTCGTTTACTCGGGCTCCTGCAAACACGATCGATCATGCTCGATGGAAAGAAGATTGCCGACTTTTTGACCTCTGCCTCTCCTAAGCGAAAATGATCGTGCAACGTATGGAAGTGGGCCTTGCGGAAGCTGATGCATTCCTTGTTGACCTCGGAGGGATCAAAAAATAGAATCACGGGGCCACTTCGCATACTGCCCTATGAAAAATAATCCACTCAGCCGCATCATCGCTACGATCCTATGCATTGTCTTCTGTGCGCCAGCTTGGGCAGAGGAGCCGGTTCCTACAGCAACCGTTCCTTTGTGGCCAAATGACAAGATGCCAGGGAATAGCTCCCAAGGGCCAGAAAAAGCTATGCCCGCGCGGGGAGATAGTGTGATCCGTCTAACAGATATTAACCTGCCGACCATCACCGTCTTCAAAGCTCCTAAGGCTGATAAGCCTACTCCTGCCGTGATCATCTGCCCCGGTGGAGGCTACAGCATTCTCGCTTTCAACAAAGAAGGAACTGAAGTTGCGGCATGGCTCAATACCATTGGCATCACCGGCATCGTTCTCAAATACCGGGTGCCTAACAACCGAGGTGGAGCATTTCAGGATATCCAACGCGCCATGCGTCTGGTGAGGCATCGCGCTGCTGACTGGAATATCTCAACTCAACATATTGGAGTTATGGGCTTCTCCGCTGGAGGCCATCTCTCTGCGCGGCTTAGCACGAATGTGGATCAATCTACCTATCCCAACCTTGACGACGCAGACAAAGAAAAGCTCCGTCCCGATTTCGCGATCCTAGTGTACCCTGCTTATCTCAACGAAGGATCAGAAAAAATTTCACCCGCACTTCCCGTCAACGACAAGACACCACCGACCTTCATCGTTCATGCCGAAGATGATAAATCGTTTATTGCGGGCAGTAAAGTTTACCACGCCGCACTGCAGCAGGCCAAGGTGCCTAACGAGTTTTTCCATTGCGCCACCGGTGGTCACGGTCATGGCTTGCGCTCTGATCAGGCAGTCGGCGCTTGGCCGAAAAAGTGCCAAGAGTGGTTGATTAAATCTGGCATACGCTAATCGCTGGAAGTGTGCTCACTCTGATAATCTATTCTTTCTAAAAGAGCGATTACACCAGCGATAGAACTAGACGATTTTCGAGCATTTTACTCGCAACAACTCGTAGCCGATTTTGCGACTGTAGTCGGGTTCTTTTTCGATGAGTTCTTTGGTTTCGAGAATTTCGATTTGTGAAACGCGTTCGCTGAACTTTTGAATCAACGCCCGCATGATGGCTCGTGCATGGTGGGCGCCGAGGCAGAGATGCGCACCGAAGCCGAAGGAAACATGCGGGTTGGGTTTGCGATCGAGTCGAATTTCGTTAGGTTTATCGAAGACTTCGGGATCGCGGTTGGCAGATGACCAGCATAGCGAGACCAGTCCTTGGGGTGGCACTTCGAAACCATGGACGTCCGTTTTCACGGGGCAGACGCGACCAATGTGGGTGAGAGGAATGAATACTCGAAAAAACTCTTCCGAGGCTAGCGTGATGCGGTCGGGGTTTTCGCGAATCCATTGCAATGCTTGCGGGTTTTGCGCAAAGTAAGAAATGATGCGCGTGACGGTGTGGATGATGGTATCGCGGCCACCAGCAAAGGCGATGTTGGCGTAGCCGAGTTTTTCTTCCATGGTTAGAGGTCGGCCCGAAAACTGCGCTTGATTCAAGGCAGAGAAAAAATCGTCGCTGGGATGTTCTGCAGCGGCTTCGAACATCTGCTGGCAGTATTTTTCCATGAACGGGCCTTTGGATTTTCCGTCGCCATCTTTGAACACATGAATGCCCCAACTGACCCATAACTCGGCTTCTGTTTCGGGCACATTGAGCAGATAGGTGAGAGCATAGGATTGCAGTGGGATCGCGAAGTCTTTGACGGCATCGATTGATTCTGCGGCGAGAGCCTTGGTGAGCAGAGAGTCGATCAATTGATGAATCTTCGCGAGCACATCGGGTTGTTTCGGACGCAGAAAAAACGGTTCAACAATTTTCCGGTATTCTGCATGAACCGGCGGATCGACTTCGAGCGGATACTGGCGCACAGTGCGGACTTCTTCTTCGGATGGAATGGGGATGCGCAGCGGGGCATCCGAGCTATACCTTGTCGTATCTTTTGCCGCTTCACGAACATCCTTATGGCGCAGAATCATGGGCACACGCGCTCCTTGAAATGTGCCAATGTGAATCGGGCATTTCGCGCGGGCTTGTTGAAACGGATCGTCGTGAGAGTTCATGATGGTTTTTACTTCGTGAGCAAGGAACAGATAACTCGAAGACGAAACGGATGCCACCAAAAAGATGGTGCTGTCTGTAATAATCGCAAACGAAAGCAAGTAAAGACAGCGTGCAAAAAAGGCTACACATTTTCTTCTCGATGCTCGGTTTGATATACGGCGTTGCATTCGCTTCTGCTGCGGAAATTCGCGTTGCGGATTTCGGTGCCCGTGGTGATGGTAAGCACGATGATGGTCCTGCGCTCGTCGCTGCGTTCAAGGCCGCAAAAAATGATGGCGTGGAAAGCAGGGTCGTATTGGAGAAAAAAATCTATCGTCTCGGCGATGATCCCACTGCATGGCATTGTCTATCCCTGATCGATCATGAAAATCTCATCATCGATGGCAATGGCGCCACTCTCATTTGTGGTGAAGCGAGTCTCGCGTTTCACATCAAGGGTGGACGCAATATCACTCTGCGCGGGATCACTTTCGATACGGAGCGTTCAAGTTTTTCGCAAGGGGAAGTGATCGCGTTCGACAACAGTGGCTCACTCGATGTGAAGATCAGTGATGGTTATCCAGAGCCTCCTGATGAAGCGTTTCTTCAGGCGAACAAATATGAGGCGCATGGTGGCGGAGGACGGCACATGATTGTGTTCGAAAATGGCGGCGCCGCACGCAATACGCGCATGGGCAACGATCATTTGTACATTCGCAATATCACGCGCCTCTCGCCGGGAGTGTTTCGATTTCATGTCAAGGAAGACTACGTGCCGAGCATGAAAGGCATCGCGGTCGGAAATGGCATCACCTATGGATTGAATAAAGTGCAATTGCCCACTGCGGTTGTTGCTGCGAAAAATAAATCCGCAAGCATCTATGGTCAAATCGCTGCCGATCATGTCGAGAACATCACATTCGAAAAACTCGATTTTTTTGGCTCCTTGAATGGTGGCATTCGCGTCTCGGACATGCATGGCGATGTGACTCTGCGTCAGGTGCGTGTGATCCGTAAACCTGGCAGCGGACACTTTCTCTCGATGCCATCCGACGCGCTTCATCTGATGAATATTCGGGGCAAGTTGTTGATCGAAAATTGTCATATCGAGGCTCCGGGTGACGATTGTTTGAACGTCGGAACACTGCTGGAAAAAATTGTCGATTACGCGCCGGAGGTTCCGAATGCCATGATATTAACCACGACCGATAATCACTATTACTACTATACGATTCGCAAAGGCGATGCGTTGCAATTTCTTGACACCAAAGCGAACCGAGTGATCGGTGTGGCGAATGTGGAAAATGTAGAATTCATAGCGCAACGGCGCAGTCATCGGATTGTGCTTGATCGTGCATTGCCCGCTTTGGTCCCTGCGAATGTGGTGGTGTTGAATCTCAACCAAATGACCTCGTCCACGGTGATTCGGAACAATGTGATGACGCCGTACATGCGCAATGCCATGTTGGTGCGTGCTCAAAATATGACGATCGATGGCAACAAACTTGATGGTTCGCACGGAGGGGTGATGGGCCTGAATTTCACCTATTCGATGGGAGAAAGTGCGCGCATGAGAAACGTGAACATCGCGGGCAACACGTTCAGCGGTTTTCAAAGTTCCGCCATCATCATGGCGAACGCATACCGAGATCAGCAAGGAGTGCTGGAAGCACAGGATTTTTCGATCACGAACAACAGCTTCCAACTCGGATCAGGTAAGGCGATGCGGGTGCGCGGCGTGTTGAATTTACGAATGTCGGGCAATCGATGGGAAAAACTAGGCAAGCCCGTGGAGGAAGATGCGAGCTTTATCGAAATCATCGATTGCATGAACGTGATGCGCGATGTGAAATGATGGAGTCAGGGGAGCTTTTTGCAGCGATGTTCTAGGACAACTTCATGCATCGTCGTCATTTACAACGCGCGACTCATTCACTACCTTTGCCCATGTCTTTGTTTCGGTTCACGGTAATTTTTCGTTACTTGTTTCTTGTATCAAGCGCGATGATGGTTTTTCAGCCCATGATGGCGGATGAGATGGATCGTTTGATTTTGGGCAATGCGGCATCGGAAAAAGAACACGAGTTGCAGGCCGAGCGATCGGAAATTGTTGAAGGAGCCTGCAAGCAACCGGCGCGGATTCTTTTGCCGTTAGAAACGCCGAGTTGGGAAGGGGGGCAGGTGCGATTTGTGATGCGCTGTGACCCGAAGTTACAAAACTATGCGACGATCAAACTCTGGGGCAGTGATGTGAACAAAAATTGTCTAACATTATTGCATGAGGGAAAAGTGATTGGTTATCGGCATTTGGGGGACACTGAGATCATTGACCTTGGCACGGATGAAGAACCGGTGCCGGGACGATTTTATTTACGCACGGAGCCCTTGCCGCTTGCCGTGACGCGAGGAAAAGAAAAAATCACCTTGGAGTTGCGTGCATCCGGGCAGATGTGGGGCTATGGGCAAAATTTCGAACAATACCAAAAATCGATGACTGTTCCATCGCGCGGCATCTATGAACTTTCGATTTCAACGGATCCGTATCATCGCACCGCGAAGGACGAAGTTTTAGGCCAAGCACCGAAGAAGATCCCCTCGAAAGCTGTCGAGCAATTGCATGAAGAAACACTTGTGTTGTTAGAAAAACTCAAGCAGCGGGTGAATCGTGATTGCAAAAGTTTGCAACAGCGCAATGACAACTTAAGTCAAATGCATGTGCATTTTTTGGCGCGATGCTGGCATGTGAAATGGACCAATGCCTATCGTCAGGAACGAGTGAAAACACAGATTGTGCGCAATGCTGATTTGTGGTGGCAGCGCTGGAAAGATGATCCAGAATGCATTCACAGCGATAAAGCAACTCCGAATCCTTTTTGGTTTGGCTTGGCTCCGTTGGCGGATGCGGTGTGGATGTTGCAATCCGAATTCACCACCGAGTTGGAGGAAGAAGCTTTATCATATGCCTCGCAACCGAAGAAAACGACACGTCGTGTGGGATGGGTCGATGCTTTTGTCGCTAGTCGAGATTGGTTGTGCCAGAATCGTCGAGCCTACACCAATCAAACGATGATCATCGACCTCAACATTCAACGGCTTGATCGGGCGATTCGTTTCTTAGATCCCAAGCGTGCCTTGCCTGATGGTGTGGCCTTGCGCTATGTGCATGAAGCTGTTGGTGCGAAGCCATGGCTTGGCAAAGAAACACCGAATGGACCAGAGAAACCGTTAGGTGATGACTACTGGCAGCTCACGGAAAAAGGCCTCACCAAAGAACTCGGCTACGTCGGTGGTTACGGTGAAGTCACCGACTGGGTGAGCCAGTTGTACAAGGCAACCAAGGCCACGCCAGACGCAGCGGAAGGAGATCCGATCGTCAAAAAACAGTTAGCCAAGATCATGAAAGCGCGTAGTATTTTTCGCTATCCGACAGTCACGGAAAAAGGCGAGCACTTGATGCGTTTGGAAACCGTGATCGGTTGGCGCGATACGCATTTTCCTGGTCCTGTGACCTATGGGCAACGAGTCTCATGGGATGCGGGCATGTTTGATGCGGTGCATCAACTGCGCGATGCAATGAGCTTGGGCTTTTCGCAACAAGCGATCATGGATGGACAATTTTACGCGAGCCTTGAAGAACAAATCAATGGCAGTGGATTTCGTATAACCAGTGGCTTGATTGATATTCCCGATGAATACGAATGGGTCACCAAACAAGCGCCAAGCAAAGAACGTTTGCCGATGAGCATGGGCGCGCCGGATTTTGTCTGGACTGATGAAGACAATGGTGTTGTTGCTCTCAAGCAGGGTGAGGAAATTCTCTATGCCTCGCTATATTGGCGGGCGCGTTATGGAATCAATCGACTGGCACGCTTTCATCAAATCCTTCCCGATACTGAGCGCTCAGCGACGGTGGCCACGGAAGTCGTCTTTGAGCCAAGTGGTATGACTTGGACAAGACCACATGACTGGAGTAATATGGCATTCGGGAATGGTGGCATTCGTTATCCGGGCAAACCTCTGTCGACGCATGGAGGTGAAATTTTACCCATTGCCAAGATTCCGGAAGGTGTCATTTTTACTGCAGGAAAGGAAAACATCCACGCTGGCAAAGCGCAATTTTACTCGGCTCGTTATGGATCGTGGTGGATCGTGATGAATACATCCAGAGACCAAACGTTTCCCTTGAGCGTGCCCGAGGATGCTCCGAAGCAATGTCTCGAACTGGTATCAGGAAAAATTATGGACCTGACAAAACTGCCCGCGCTGCCTCCTCGCAGCACGATGGTGTTTCAGTTATCGGAACGAGTCGCGAAATGATCGCATCCATGTTGACAAACTTGATGCTCGTATTTTCGGTGCATTGACGTATGTCACATTTCATGAATTCTTTACGGTCGCTGGCCATACTTGTGCTTTCCCCAATTTTCGTCATCGCTGCGGAGAAAGAGATCCGTCCAGATGAAATTCAGTTTCGCCGTCAGGCCGCGATGCGTATGGTCTTTGATGAAAATCAGCAAATTCCCTTGTCGTCTTTGCGGCCGGCGAAGGTGATGGAATTGGATTTGATGCATCCCGAAATGCAGGAGAATTCAGCCGTTACATGGAAGGAAAAAAATGGTTGCCTCGTAGGAACTGCGGGCGAGGGCGGGGGAATCTCGCAGCGTTGGGTCGGTGGTTTCAATCCTTTTTCCACTTATGATGTGTCCTTGGATTCTGTGGAAGGTGATGGCTCGATCGGGCTCAGTTTTACGCATGCCGCTCATGATGATGAGCTGACGGCAGAGTGCCTGATGAAAGGTGGTAAACCTCAGTCAATCGTGTGGACGGTCGTCGTGAAGGGCAAACAAGTGATGGAAAAATCCTGGCCTTTGCCCGTCGCGACTTCGGCGAAAGATCTCACTCTGCGCGTGCAAATGTCAGCGGTTGGCGTGAATCTTTTTCTGGAAACTTCGGGCAAATCTACGCTCATCGGTTTTTCCGATTTTTCCGAACATCTCGACCTGCGCGAACGTCAACGTGTGCAGGCGATGGATTTTTCTGTTAGGGCCAAATTGTCTGCTGGCGCCAAAGTGTCAATCAAGGAAGCTTCGTCCTATCTTTCGCCCGGCACAGGGCAAGCCGATATTCGTGCGATCACCAATGAGGAAGGCGTACCATTGCTCGACGATGGTCGACTGTGGTTTACCATGACCTTGCGTGGTCGGGCTCTGCCTCATCCGATGCAAGGCGTTTTTTCTCTGAACCCTTCGGTGTTTGATCTTCGATTCGAGGGCGTGATTGTGTTTGATATGAACGATGGCTTGTTTCGCAATGACCTTGCTTCTCACATTTTTTGCGACACCAAGTCTGGCGAGTGGCGTGGTTGGACAACGGGATTCAGTGCCTTGGGAGAGGCGGGCCGAGCAGAGGCGAAAGAGATTCTCGCTATACGATCCATCAAAGATCCGAGACGTGGATTTTCCATCATGAAGGCAACGTCCATGGGGCTCGTTGGGACGCATGAAGACCCGCATGGCATCTACGATCAAGCCGCAGGGAAATGGCGCATCCTCTTGTGTGAACACGGGAAAACCTATCGTGCCGGAATGTGGGAGAGTGATCAGTGGGATCGTGGTTACAAACGTCTCGCAGGTCCGGTGGAGATGGACAGCACCGGAACGATGATTCAAACATTTGGCAACAAACGTTACGCGTTGTTTGGCAGTGCGGATCGAAAAATTTACATTCGCAGATATCCCGATCTCGAACCAGCGGGCGAATTGAAAGTGGACATGCCGCCATGGAATGACAACAACGGCACACGCATTTGGCCGAATGTGATTCCCTTGCCTGAAGGATATCCCGCGCCTTACATCGCGCTGATGATGGACCGCGTCAACGTGCCTGGTATGCCCAAACCGAATTGGACTTACGGTGCGCTTTACCTTTATCATGGCTATCCACTTCAAGAAAAGTGAGGGAGTCATTCTCGAAGTGAGTCCATATCGCATTAAGGCTTCTCTTGCGCATGTTGCTGGATTTCTTCATGGGAAAGTGCTCGTTCGTAAATTGCCAGTTCCGCCATTCTTCCTTGGAATTGGCGCGCGTTAGGAGAGTGCTGTTCCTCATTGAGCCGACCAAAACGAATTGAGCTGGCGATCGTTTGTTCCATGCCTTGCAATCCCGTTTCGCCTACGGGTTCGCCATCGAGATACATTTCCAGGGTGCCACCACGCCTTTGGCAGACGAGATGTTGCCAGCGATAGGGAACGTAAAGTGGTGAGCTATGCAAGTTCACACCATCGGTGCCACCGGGTGGCCAGCGGTAGAGAAATCGCACGCGGCCGGGACGCAGTGGAGTAGCGGGATTGCGGCGTGTGAGTTCGACCATGGCGAGGTCACCGTGATCTGGTGCCATGGCCTGTACGACTGCGAGGGTGCTGTTGTGAAAAGCGGTGCTGGCGAACCAAAGTTCGATCGCGAAATCTTCGGGCGGCATCCATGATCCTTCTGCACGGAGAAATTGGGGTTCGCTGGTTTCGCCGAAAGCGAGACTCCCATCATCGAGCGTTTTGATTGGTCCGACGATGCGCAAGTTCATTCCACCTAGAGCGGCGTCGCGCAGGTGATCGCCTTGGGCGTTCTCGCCACGCCAGTAATGAAGGGGGCCTGCGGCGAGCACGCGTTGCGCATAATTTTTCGTTATGGGCAATGGTTCGATGGTGAGGTCTGGCGCGGGCAAGAGCTCGCGCGGCGCCAGGGAGCGCATGGTTCCGGCTCGCGGATTGAGTTCGATGGATTGGGCTGCGGACAGCATCTGTGTGCGGCGCGGTGTGCCATCGGCGGCGAGTAGCGAGGCTTCGGCCTTGCCCTCATAGACGACGACTTGGGAAAGTCCGCCATCATCCACATGCACGCCAAACTCGGTGCCGAGGTCGATGATGGCCGCACCTGGCGTCTCGATGGTGAAACCTTCTGCACCTTCGACAATTTTTGCCCGAAGATTTCCTTGATGGCAGATGATGCGATCAGGTCCAACAAGAACCAGGTCGGCAGGACCTTCTATGTGAACGCTGACGCCACTAATGTATGCCAGTGTGACATGACCTTTGTTGAAACGGAGAGGTCCAGATGATACGGAGTCGCCCGCTTGTAGTGTTTTTTTTTGCTTGGTGTCCCAATCAACTGCGTCGATGCGCACCGCCACAGCTAGCCTGTCGTTGTTTTCTATAGCGGGCGCAATGTCGGTGACGTTGTTTTTTGTAGCGTCGGGTGGGCTGAAGAAAAAGAGAGAGGCAAAGACTGCCGCAGCAACAGCTGTCAAGGCGGCTAGTGGTCGCCACCATGCGGCCACGAATGGACGAGGCCGCGCTTGCACGGCTTCCAGTAGACGATTTTCAAAAGTAAGCTCCTTGTGGTCGTTGTGGTCGGAAATACCGAGTTCATCTTGCAAGGTGAGCCACCGCGGCTCTGCAGCTTGCACGGCATGCAGCATGGCAAATGTTCGTGCCTCCGTGACGAATGCGTTGCGTAAATCTGCGTCATGGCGCAATTTTGTCAGCAACAGTTCACGGCGCTCATCGCTGATTTCATTTCCATGCCATGCGCTGAGCAATTCGTGAAGTTCTTCAGACATCGCGCACCTCCTTTGCCAAGCAGTCGCGCAACAGTTGGTTGGCGCGGTAATGAAGTTGGTGAATTGCCGCAGGCGTGGTGCCGAGTGCTTCGGCCAAGGCGGGTGCTTTGAGCCCATCTAGGCCCGCATGGACGACACGGCGCAATTTTTCTGGTAGCTTGGCGATGCACTGGAGCAGTGCTGCAATCGGGGCCTGAGCATCGGCGATGCTTTGTGCTTGAAGTTCTTCGTCGACGATTTCCGCCACTTCGGCGCGAAATTTTTCCACGGCATTAGCGCGTCGTTGAGAACTGCGGAAAAACATCAGCACTTTGTTACGAGCAATGCCACGGAGCCATGCACCAAAATCTTCCCCACGGCGAAAATGATGCAGTGCCTGATAAGCCGAGATAAAAGTTTCTTGTGCGAGATCGTCAACATCACTCGCATTAAAAACTTGAGCACCGATGTAGCTGCGCAGCATCAAGCCATGCGTTTGCACAATCTGCATGAAGGCCGCGGCGTTGCCGTGGGCGATGGCATCGAGGATTGCATCCAGTTGTTCATTGCGTTGCACTAAGGAGAGTTTGCCGCACTGGGAAAATTCTCACAAGAAATGTTTTTATTGTGAGAATACACGGATCATGGCAAACGAATGATGTGACGCATCTGTTTCATCGTTTTACCAAAACTTTCCTCTCGTGCTGCGCTGTGCTTTTCACGCTCGCAAGTGTCTCCACGGCGATGGAAGATCGTGCAGGGTTGGTATTTTTTGAAAGCAACATTCGTCCCATTCTTGCCGAACATTGCTACGATTGCCATTCGTCGGAAGAGGGAGTGAGCAAGGGGGGCTGACGCTGGATACACGAGCGGGCTGGGAAATGGGAGGCGACTCCGGGCCGGCGATTGTTGCGGGGAAAGTTGAAGAATCGCTGCTGATCAAGGCGGTGCGATACACCGATGCTGATCTTGCGATGCCGCCGAAGAAAAAAGGTGGGAAGTTGCCTGCGTCGCACATTGCGAAAT
>JBIIAI010000273.1:0-3331 GCA_044239965.1 Akkermansiaceae bacterium | reverse complement strand
GCTGCAGGCGCCACCTTGATCGCCATCGCATCCTTGGGGAATAGCATCGGGCGTTTGATCTGGGCTTGGCTCTCGGATCATTTTGGCAGGGTCAATATTTTCATCGCCTTGCTTGGTACGGCCAGCATCATTTACCTCGTCCTACCTCACGCCATTTCTCCCCTGATCTACAGTATTTTGATCTGCTACGTGATCGCGTCTTATGGCGGTGGCTTCGGCACAATCCCTTCTTTGATTAGTGATCTTTATGGATCGAAGCGGATGTCTTCCTTGCATGGTCTGGCGCTCACTGGCTGGGCCACGGCTGGGCTGATTGCACCTCCGTTCTTTGGTTTTCTCTATGATAAAGTTCCCGCCGAGGCTGCGATGTATGCGTATTACATCTGCGCTGGATCTTTGTTTGCTTCGATGATCTTGGTTTTTTCCTTGAGGAAACTCCATCAACATTGCACCACTCCTGTGGCAGGTGATAGATAGCTGGCTGTGCCGTCTGCTTGTCGCAGCGGGTTGCACATCAAAAGAAGCTATCAGGCACTGGAGAGAAGCCTATGCTCGTTTTATAGGAATTCTCTCCGTCGATGCAGGCTTGTGTTTTCTTCGAATCCGCTGTTTATTGAGCGCGGATGAGCGAAACATTGCATACTGGTAAAGAGTGCGGCGACCCTCTTGCTGATTTTAAGCCGGGACCGCGCGAGTGGGCGGGGTTTTGGAGCGTGATGATCCAGCAAACGCAGAATGCCTTCAATGACAAGATGGCTCAGTTTTTGTTGGTGCCCCTGGGGGCGGCAGTGGGGATTGCTGTGGAATCCTACGCTGGCATTCTGATTGCTTTGCCGTTCGTGCTTTTCGCGCCCTTGGCTGGATGGGTGAATGATCGTTTTTCCAAACGCACAGTCTTAATCGGCTCGGCGATTTTTCAGTTGGTGGTGTTGCTTTGGATCACCGTGGAAGTGATGCAACACCGGCTTGTGGGCGCGATGTCGGGATTTTTTCTGTTAGCCGTGCAGTCTGCATTCTTCAGCCCCGCGAAGATCGGATTGAACAAAGAATTGTTAGGCACAAAACATCTGGGGATGGCCTCGGGTTTGCAGCAAGCCATGGCGATGTTGGCGATCCTTGCGGGGCAAATTGCTGCGGGTGCGATCTTTGATAGCCGATGGAAATCGCTAGGCGGCAGCACAGAAATGGCATGGCAAGCGGCACTTGTGCCTCTCATCATTTTAACGATTGCCGCAGTGCCAGCAGTGTTCATGGGTTGGATTTTACCACCTTTGCAAGCGCAGAGTCGCGAACCGTTTCGCATGTCCTTGCTGGTCGGTCATTTCCAAGATTTGAGAACTTTGTGGTCTGATTTGCCATTGCGGCATGGTTCGTTTGGTGTGGCATTTTTCTGGGGATTTGCGGCATTTATCAATTTGTGGTCGCTCAAGCTCGCTCGGGAATTGACGCAAGGTGGCGAGGGCTTTGGTTCGATCTCTTCGTTGTTCATGGCCTCGGCCTCGATTGGTATGGCCGCAGGATTCGGTGCGGCCTCGGTGTTGCAGAGAAGGCGCATTCAATTGGGGTGGGTCCCGATTTCATCGATCATGATGTTTGTCTGTGCGCTCGTGCTCTGCGCGATTCCGTATGGCACGGCCGAGGGCTACAAGATCTTGATCGGGTTGGCTGAGCCAGTGGCTGGTCGCTCCTCGATGCAGGAGTATGTGTTTTTGGGAACCCTGCTATGCTTGGCATTTAGCTCTGCGCTTTTTCTCGCTCCGCTGAACGCGTGGATGCAAGATCGCTATCCCGCAGATAAACGGGGCGAGATGCAATCGGCTGTGAATTTGCAGGATTGCTTGGCGGGGATTTTTGCGGTGCTGGTGATTGCAGGGGTATCCTTGGTTTGTGAAAAGCTCCATCTCTCAGGATTGGCGTCGGTGCGGTGGCAGGTATTGGTCGTGTCGTTGTTGTGCCTCGTAGCCACGATTCACGCGTTGCGGATGTTGACGGCGGAATTTCTGCGCGTGCTGGTCTTGCCTGTGATCCGGTTGATTTACAAAATCCGCGTGGTCGGTCGTGAGCATGTGCCGGACAAAGGAGGAGTGTTGTTGTTGCCGAACCATGTGACCTGGGCGGATTCGTTTTTCCTATCGGCGGCGTGTCATCGTCCGATTCGTTTCGTGATGTATGATGGCTTCATGACAGCAAAGGGCGTGGGTTGGTTTGCGCGCTTGTTTGATACGGTGCCAATCTCATCGACCAAAGCCAAGGACGCGATTCGCGTGGTGGCGGATGCCTTGAATGAAGGGCATGTGGTGTGTTTGTTTGGTGAAGGTGAATTGACTCGCACGGGTTGCTTGCAGGAAATCAAACGCGGCTTTGAGCTGATGGTGCGCAAGGCGGGAACGCCGGTAGTGCCGGTGTGGATGGATGGTGCATGGGGCTCGATTTTCTCGTTCGAACGTGGCAAATTCTTCAAAAAAACGCCTTACCGCTTGCCTTATCCGATGACTTTGGTCTTTGAGTCGCCGATCTTAGCAAGCGATGCAAATGCTGAATCTGTTAGGTCGGCGATGTTGCACGGCAGTTCGCGTGCCTTGCGCGTGCGAGCGGAGGCGACGGGTTTAATGAAACACAAGAACCCAGAGCAGTGGGTGAATGGATTGCAGCTAGGTCAAGTGAATGCCTTGCAGCGCGGACAGGAGTTTGCGCTGTGGTCCGGTGATGCTTTGTTTCCAAAGTTAGGTGCAGTCAGCACGGCTTTTGCGAGTTTGTTTTCCTGCAAGGTTCTGAGTGATGAGAAAGACTTGCTTTCGACGGCAGTTCGCGTGGGAGGAAGCGCTACCCATGCACGATTGTGTGCCGCAGGAGCAAATGCAGTCCCTGGGGTATTTTATGATTTTTCTAACAAATTGTTAGATGGTCTGCCTGCGCAGATTTTGCATTGTCGGTGCTTGCTGCGCGATGGCGTGGTCCTAGCGATGTCGATGCCAAATCCTCCGCGAGGAGCGGCGACGAGTCCTGAGCAATGGGGACTGCGTGAGGGAACTGTGGGACGTTTGATTCCTGGATTCGCTGCGACGTGCGAGGACGGAGGTCTGCAATTCACGGGGCCGGCCATTTCTGGTGATGGCGGGATTTTTCTGCCAGAATCGAGCATGGATGAGTTAGGTTTTATTAAAATCGAAGCGAAACAATAGAGCATAATGAAAGTAGATACCGCGATTGTGTTAGGTTCGGGGCTAGGTTCGTTGGCCGATGAAGTATGCATCGAGAAATCGATAGGATTCGCAGAAGCGGGACTGCCCGTTTCGCACGTCTCCGGGCATGCGGGTCGGTTTTTGTTAGG
>JBIIAI010000272.1:0-3343 GCA_044239965.1 Akkermansiaceae bacterium | reverse complement strand
AGACCAATCCCAAGTCGATTGGCAACAATGCTATGACTCCTACGTGACCTATGGTAAAAAACTTGAGGCAATAGTCGCGGAGATTTGGAAGTAGAAATAAGACTTTCAGACATAAGACATAAGATTTAGAGCTTAAAAATCTGTATCATCCGTTCAATCCGTCGTTACAATGATTTCCTCGAACCCAACGAAATGCTTCCTCGTCATGGGCGTTTGTGGTTCGGGGAAAACGACGATTGGCAAAGCACTGGCCGATTCGTTAGGCATCGTTTTTTTTGATGCCGATGATTTCCACCCAGCGGCCAATCGCGAGAAAATGAGCCAAGGCATCCCGCTCGATGACAACGATCGAATGCCCTGGCTCACCTCCATCGCCGACACGATCCGCAGCACTCCCTCCTTCGTCTTAGCCTGTTCCGCGCTCAAAGAAAGCTACCGTAGCATTCTCCGTCAAGCCTGCCCAGACCTCAAAATCATACTACTCCACGGCAGCCCCGAGCAACTCACCGAGCGCCTCCAGGCAAGAAAAAACCACTTCATGCCCCCCGCCCTGCTAGCCAGCCAACTCGCAACACTCGAAATTCCCACCGACGCCCTCACCCTCAACATCGCCCTCACACCAGAAGAGATGGTAGGGAAAATCTGCAGCGAAGAATAAGTAGAAGGAAATTGCATACCCTTTCATTCAATGTTAGGTAAGCATTTATCAAAAACTGTCTAACCTTATTTGCGATTCGTTAGCAAAAAAATGAATGCACACCGGACCGCTTCACACAGCTTATTCATTTAACGACTTGCACGAGAATTTTTTTATGGTATCAACGCCTACATGAGTGTGGCGCTTGCAAACAAAACCATTTCAAGAGATGAGTATCTTCAAGGAGAACTCGTCTCAGAAATGCGTCATGAATACATCGCTGGTCATGTCTACGCGATGTCTGGGGGCACACTGAATCATCAACGGATCTCCCTGAATTTTCTTCGTTTGTCAGGAAATCAACTCTCCGGAAAAAGCTGCTTTCCGACAGGAAGTGATTTCAAACTACAAATCGATCTCGGTTCGGGCGATGAGGCGTTTTATTATCCCGATGGTATGATCATTTGCCAACCAGTTGCGGGTGATGCTCTGTTTACGAATTCTCCTAGCATTATTCTGGAAGTTCTCAGTCCTTCTACGCGCCGCAATGATGAGGTGCAGAAATTTCGCGATTACCTGACCATTCCGACTTTGCAAACATACATTCTTGCCGAGACGGATGCACCGTATCTTACGATCTACCGCAGAGACGAATCGGGATTTCAAAAAGAAACTCTCTCTGGCCCAGACGCTGTCTTGCATTTGCCAGAAGCGGGCATTTCCATCGCCCTCGCGGAGCTATACGATGGCGTGAATTAGCGTGTTAACGTTATGACGGACATAGACACTGGACAGCTAGCGAGAAAATTTCTAGTCTCGGCGCGTTAAGCATTCTTTCGATCACACATACTGCTCTATCACACCACAACCCATGTCTGAATTTCTCGTCATTCCACGTCAAGACCACGACGATCTCGTCATCGCAGCTTACACGCATCGCGGCTATGCCGTGGATGAAGCCGCAGAAGGTGCACGCCTCGCTGCCGAGGCAGCGCGCCATGGCATCCGCACGCACCATGCGCTGAAGGCACTGCACTTGGATCACCTCTTCGGCTCTGTTACGGGTGGTTGTGTTCCTGGTGCCGAAATCGAAGTTTTGCCCTCGCGATTTCCTGCTTCGGAAACTTGGAATGCCAATAAAAAGCTCGGTCAAAGCGTTGCGTATCGCGCGATCGATCGTGCCATCGAACTGGCTGATCAATACGGCATCGCCCAAATTTCTATCGACAACGCCTTCCACTACCTCTGGGGCGGCGGCTACGTGATGGCAGCTGCAGAACGCGGCTACATCGCTTATACAAACTGCACCTCCACTCTCGCTGAGGTGGTTCCATTTGGTGGAAAATTCCCGACACTCGGCACAAACCCGCATTCATGGGGTATCCCGACGATGGCCGCTTCTGGGTTTCCTTTAGTCATCGACTGGGCGACCTCCACCGTTGCCATGGGCCGTGTGCAGGCCTTGAAACGCGAAGGTAAGCAATTGCCTCCTGGTGCTGCTGTCGACAAAGATGGCAACCCAACGAATGACCCAAATGCGGTAGCATCACTGCTGCCTTTCGGCGCTCACAAGGGCTATGGACTCTCTTTGATCAACGAGCTAATGGCTGGCCTCATCGGCGGTTCCTTGCCAACTCATCGCGGACGTCCCGTTCCGAGCGAAGGCGAAAAATCTACCTCCGCCTTTTATTTCCAAGTCATCCATCCCGATGCTATTTCCGGCAAAGACTTCGCCCAAGGCCGCAGCCAACTAGAAAACTTGAGTGCTGTGATCCACGACATCCTTGGTCACGGCAATGAAAATGCGATGCTTCCTGGTCAACTCGAAGCTAACGCGCGCAAGCAATCCGATGCCAATGGTGGTCTTCTATTCACCGCTGCCGAGGTCGCTGAGTTTAACGAACTGAACCGCGAAATCGGTCGCCCCGAGTGGGACGTTGCGAGTCTCAAGCCTGCACAGTAAAATGACTCTCTGTCATCACTGACAAATAGGTCACTGCAAACAATGACCATGCTGACAAAGCAATCACTGGCGCGTATTTTCATTGGACTAGCGGTCTATATTGCTTGTGCATTCCCGCTATTCGCTTTGGGACTCTTGTCACGCGATGTCCGCATCGGCTTGTTCAGTAAATACATGCAAGGTGCCGCTTTTCCCACTATACCTTCATTGCTCTTGCCCTTTTCCCCAATTGATGGCTGGAGCTATATCACGCCCATCGCACTTGCAGTCGCCGCTGGATGCGCAGTCAGCAAGTCAGTTCGGCTCACTACTGCGGTGCTCATCTTTTCAGGTGCAGTTATCCAGTTGTTCATGTTTGCCGCTGCATTCATTCCTTACAAAAAATTGACCAATATCATGGGATACCCTGAACCAGGCCCTTATCCAACGATGCAATTACTCATCAACGCCCTCATGGTCGTAGGCTCAATGATTCTCGCTGTTTTATCGGTAAAACGCCTGATTGCATTAGCTCATGACTAAGCACCTCCTCATAGCAATAGATCTGTATCCCGCCTTTTCACTGGCTAATTAGCCGGGTTCGACTACAATCATCGAATCAACTATGCCTACTGTTCGTTTATCCGGGACCGTGAAGGGCGGCCAAGACCAGAACCGCGCTTTGCGTGCGAAATTGCTTTATCTGCTTTATGGAGCAGGTTGGGACATTTATAATTCTAATGGCGATCAAACGATCACGCTAT
>JBIIAI010000271.1:0-3383 GCA_044239965.1 Akkermansiaceae bacterium | reverse complement strand
TTATCGGGGATGGGGGCCTCTCCGCGCTTGAAGTTTTCGTTTTTCGCCATGATTGAAGTGAACAGGTGTGAGCATGAACTCATTTAGGAGCTCCCGCAAGCCTGATTTTCAGGAATGTTTAATAATACGGGGACGAACGCCGCGCTTCACTCATTCTTGTTTGGACATTTTTTGAAACTCGATTACTGTCTCGCCATGCCCGATAAGAAAAAAATTGCCGACCTGCATTTCATGGATGCGCGCTGCAAATTGATTGACCTCGCTGCGTTTTTTGATCGCATGGACCGCCACGAAGGTGCCGCTGATTATCGTGATCAGGCGCTTCGTGCAGCTTTGCCGATTTTGTTGGAAAATCGAGGAGATCGGGCAAAGGCGGTACTGGATTTCTTGTCAGATGAATCGACGGAATTACTCGAATCTGCACCATTTCAAGGTGCATTTGGTGCTCCGATGCCGAAAAAAGGAGGTGCAGCATGAGATACATCGAACCACACGCACACATGGTCAGTCGCACCACCGACGACTACCAAAAACTCGCCATCGCCGGTTGTGAAGTTCTCTGCGAACCAGCTTTTTGGGCTGGCTTCGATCGCGCTTCGGCACAGGGCTTTTACGATTATTTCCGACAACTCACCGAATACGAACCCAAGCGTGCAGAGAAATTTGGCATCAAGCATTTTTGCTGGCTGTGCATCAATCCGAAGGAAGCGGATGATCCAGTTTTCGCTCGCGAGGTGATGAGTCTCATTCCCGCTTTTTTGGAGAAAAAAACCGTGCTCGGTATTGGTGAAATCGGACTCAATAAAAACACGCGCAATGAGCGAACAATTTTTGAAGAACATGTGCAGATCGCTCTCACGCATGATCTGCCGATTCTGATTCATACGCCGCACCTCGAAGATAAGAAAAAAGGCACGCGTCTGATCCTTGATGCGCTCGGAAATTTCTCGGGCCTCAATCGCGAAAAAGTCATCATCGATCACGTCGAAGAACACACCGCAGCGATGGTGCTCGATCAAGGCTACTGGGCAGGCATGACCTTGTATCCCGAATCGAAATGCACGCCGAATCGCGCGATCGATATGTTAGAAACATTAGGTTCCGAGCGCTTGTGGCTGAACTCTGCATGCGACTGGGGTATCTCCGATCCACTGGCTGTGCCTAAGTGTGCCATCGAAATGAAGAAGCGCGAGCATACGGCTGCTTTCATCGAAAAAGTCCTTTACGATAATCCCGCACGCTTCCTCTCTCAGGCGAAGAATTTCTCGCTCTGAGGAGAGTATGTAAGATCAGTGAAGCGCAGCGCAAGGCCTTTGCGTATTGTTCCTATGGGTAAGATTTTCTTTCTGACGATTTTGGCATATGCATCGGCAAGCGCGCATGTCGGTGCCTCAATGCCGAACTTGGCCGAAATCATGCGTCCTTTTTCTGGCAAATCGGAGAAAGGCGTAGTTTGTGATTCGCTCGAAGGGAAGGTGATGTGCGGCTATCAAGGATGGTTCACCACCGGCAGCGATGGCTCTCCCTTGCCCTGGACACATTGGACGCGCGATCGCAAGATTCCTAACGAAAAAAATTGTCGCGTGGAAATGTGGCCGGACCTTAGTGAATATCAAGCCGATGAGCGATTCGCTACGGATCTTGTGCTCGCCGATGGCCGAAAAGCTGAGGTGTTTAGCTCGTTGCATGCGAAAACGGTGGATCGACACTTTTCGTGGATGAAGCAATACGGCATCGATGGGGCCTTCGTGCAGCGTTTTGCAGCAGACTTGCGAGATCCACGAGTGATGTTGACGCGCACGACAGTGCTTGCTCATTGCCGCGCGGCTGCTCATGCACACGGTCGCGCTTACGTGGTGATGTATGATTTGTCAGGCTTGAAAAAGGGCGAAACATCGATCGTGCGCGAGGATTGGTTGCGACTGCGCAAAGAGATGTTGATCGCGGCAGATTCGCAATACTTGCGGCATCGTGGCAAACCACTTGTTGCCATTTGGGGTGTGGGGTTTTCGGATGACCGAGCCTACACCTTGGAAGAGTGTGATGCCTTGGTTGAATTTTTTCGCAAAGATGGCTGCTCGATCATTTTGGGTGTGCCGACATGGTGGCGGCAATTGCGCGGCGATGCCGTGAAAGATCCGCGTTTGTTAGAGCTGGTGCAAAAGGCCGATGTGTTGAGTCCATGGACGGTGGGGCGTTACAAAGATACGGCTGGTGTGGACCATCATAGCCGTGAGCATTTGCATGGCGACTTCGCGTGGTGTGCGGAGAAGAAAATTGATTACCTGCCTGTGGTCTTCCCTGGCTTTAGTTGGCGCAACATGAATCGTGATGCACCCTTCAATGCCATACCTCGGCGCGGTGGCGCATTTCTCTGGGAGCAATGTGTGGCGGCGAAAAAACAAGGCGCGTCGATGCTTTACTTCGCGATGTTTGACGAAGTCGACGAAGGCACTGCGATCTTCAAATGCACCAGCGATACACCCGACACAGGTGAACTGAAATTTTTGCGCGAGCCTTCACTACCCAGTGATCATTACTTGAAGGTCACAGGGGCTGCGGGCAAGATGTTGCGTGGAGAGATTTTACCCGAGTCCACACTCGATGCTGCACTGCAAGGCGCGAAGTGAAAGAAATGTTTTCGATCATCGCCGGCGGACTGCTCTCTTGCCGCCAAGTCCCGCTTTGCGTATTTTATCAACCTACCCTACTGCGAGAATCAAACCTGTTCAAGCAAATCAATCTTATGATGTGCTCACGATCAACTTCGATGAGCCAAGCGCTGAATTGTTAGGAGGACGGAAGCTTGTGCAAACACTGAAGTGAATTTTTCTGTTAGCCGAATGACTCTCACTCGCGGCCTTCTTCTTTGACTCGAATCTGACCACGTAAGAACCAAAGTCCCAGAGGTGCGACGAGCACCATCAAGCCAATGATAGTCCACATCATTTCAGGATTGCGTTCTCCTTCTGCGGGGCAATAGCGTTCAAGCAATCCACCGAAGGCCGCACCAGTGATCAGTTTTCCTAACAGAAGTGGTATGTAGGAAAGCGACGAGTAGGAGGCCTCTTGTCCTTCTGGCGCAATCGCTGCTGCATACTCATAGACACGCGGTGAGTAAAAGGCTTCGCCAATCGAGAACAGCACTTGCCACAGCACGATCATGACGTAATACGGGTGCACTGCTCCCTTGAGTTCCATGTAGCCGTTGCCGATCACTTTGCCCAGCCAGCCATCCGCGGCTCCTTGGAAGAACTCTGGCGGTAACGCGATGAAAAGGAACGACGCCGCAGTGATAAAGCCGCCGAGGATCACCATCGAGTAGGCGGAAAATTTTTGGGTCATTAGCCCGATGGCTGGCGCGAGAATCAAGATCAAGATGC
>JBIIAI010000270.1:0-3385 GCA_044239965.1 Akkermansiaceae bacterium | reverse complement strand
GACGCCGAGTCCCTCCAATTCGGATTCCATGGTTACTCAAGATGGCTCATCGCCTTGATGAGCCAAGAAGTTGAATGAGAGTCAGCGGCGATCACTCTAGGATTGCAGTTGTAGCGTAGCTGTTCCTAGCACCACCGCTGACTCAAGAAGTTATTTGTCGAGACCTGCGAATCCTTCCAAGGATTCAGGAATCAACACGGTGCCAATGGTGTGCAAAATGCCATTGTTGGTGACGACATCGGCGCTGAAGACTTTTTGGCCTTCGATTTCGATTTTATTGCTGCTGACAGACACCTTTGCTTTTTCGCCATTCATCGTTTTGACGTCGCCGGATTTCAGATCGGCTGCCATGACTTTTCCGGGAACGACGTGGTAGAGTAGCAGCGAACGCAGCTTTTCTTTGTTTTCGGGAAGCAGAAGTTTGGTGAGAACTTCTGGCTTCAGTTTGCCAAAAGCTTCATCGGTTGGCGCGAAAATGGTGTATTCGTCGTGACCGCCCAATGTCGAGTCAAGCTCAGCGGCGACCAAGGCTTTGGTCAACGTGGAGAAGGAAACGCTGTCTTGGATGGTGGCGGTGAGCGAGCCTTTGATCACCATAGTTTTTTCCGTGGTGGCGGATTTTTCACTGGCGTCTTCTTTCGCCATGGCGTTTGGGATGAATGCGGTCATGCCGAGCAGGAGCAGGGCTTGTGGGATATGTTTTGTTTTCATAATTTTACTTGTGTTGTGAGAAGCTCTCGTGAGCGACTCAACGAATGCAAACATGCTGCATGATAAAGGATCGACAATGGGGGAAAACCCTTCCTAACCCATTCATAAAGCGTGTAGGGTATCACCCCATGGCGTTGTACCATTGTTGACCTATGATGCATTCATTCCCGAATTCATTGGGAGCATGCAAACAAACAACAAACATTATGAAACCGACCATCTATCTATTCCTCGCCTGTGCCGCATTTTCTAGCATGAGCTGCAACAAGCAAAAAAATGCTATCGACGAAGTGAAAAACGCTGAAAAAGAAGCAGTCGATATGCGCAAGGAGCAAGTGAATGCTGCTGCTGATAAAGCCATGCTGCAAACCGATAAAAATGCAACAATCGATAAAGCACAAATCGACGCCAACAATCGGGCCGCTCAAGCGCAGTTGAATGCCGACAAGAAAATCATCGAAGCCGAAGCTGATGCTGCGAAGGCTAAAGTAGATGCTGAAATCAAGTAAGTAGCAGTGAGTCGGTGCAGCATGATGAAGCCGAGTGCCGACCTTGACTGATTGACGGGCGCTAATTTTGTAGGAGACTACAAGGTTGTCGCCCGTTTTGTTAGGTTCTTGTGTGCTGGCAATATACGGCATCTTCGATCCGTGAATGAGTAAGGAATTTCATATTGCTGCTTGCCGAGTATGAATTTCCTGCCTAGTGTGGACCACATGAAAATTACTTTTTGCGGTGCAGCTGGCACAACCACTGGGTCACAGCATTTGCTGGAAATCAATGGACAGAAAATTTTGTTAGATTGCGGACTCTATCAAGGGCGTCGTGAAAAAAGCCATGAGGTCAATTGCTGCTTTCCCTACTTTGAGCCATCGGAGCTCGATTGTGTGGTGCTTTCTCATGCTCACATCGACCACGCGGGAAATTTACCGAATCTTTGCCGCAAGGGCTTCAAAGGCAATATCTATTCGACCTTTGCGACGCGCGATCTCTGCCAAGTCATGCTCGCAGACTCCGCACGCATTCAGGAAAGTGATGTCGAGTGGCTCAACAAGCACAACCAACGAAAAGGGCTGCCAGCTGTCGAGCCACTCTATTCCGAGCAAGATGCCGAAAAATGCCTGCGCCAATTTGTAACGCTCAACTACGACCGCCCGATGCAAATTGCTGATGGCGTGAAAATGACTTTCATCGACGCCGGACACATTCTCGGCAGCGCGCAAGTGGTGTTAGAAATCCACGACAATGACGACGGCAAAACCAAGCGCTTGCTATTCTCGGGCGATGTGGGGCGCGGCAAAAACGATCTCCTCAACGATCCTGCCATTGCGGAAAACATCGATTTCATGATCATGGAAAGCACATACGGTGGTCGCGAGCATGAAGTGCCTGCTGGGGTAGATGCACACATCGCCGATGTGATTAATGAAGCCATTCGCCGCAAAGGAAAAATCTTCATTCCCGCCTTCGCTGTTGAGCGGACACAGCAAATTTTGTTTGTGCTGCATCAATTGTTTGAAGAAAACAAAATTCCCGATGTCCCAGTATTTGTCGATAGCCCACTGGCTGTCAGTGCTACCGAAATTTTCCGGCTTCACCCCGAGGGCTTCAATCGCGAAGTCTATGATGCGTTGTTTGAAAAAGAAAACCCATTCGGTTTTGAGAATCTCACACTCATTCGTGCGATCAAGGCCTCTAAGGAATTGAATCAACTCAAGGGCACGGCGATCATCATTGCGGCATCTGGCATGTGCGAGGCTGGTCGCATTTTGCATCACCTTAAAAATGGCATTGGTGACCCGAAAAATACCGTGCTCTTTGTGGGGTATTGTGCCGAAAACACCCTCGGTCGCAAAATCCGGGACGGGGAAACAGAAGTTCCCATTCTTGGCGAACGCTATCAAGTTCGTGCGCACATCGAGAAAATCGATAGCTTTTCTGGTCACGCCGACCACTCCGAGTTGCTCGAATATTTCTCCCGCATCACCGGCAACAAAGAACGCGTATTTCTTGTGCATGGCGAGCCCGATTCCTCAGAGAAGCTCAAAGAAGCGCTTGATGCGCAGCACGATGGCAAGATCGAAGTGGCCGTCCTAGGTCGCGAGGTGATTCTCTAATTTTTTGATCGTATGAGTTACAAACATTCCGTCTGTCGTTGGTGCTATGAGCACATTCCCCTTGATGAATTTTGCGTGCAAGTCAAAGCGCTCGGCTATGAGTCTGTGGAGCTAACAGGGCCTGCTGAGTGGCCGATTTTAGCAAAGCATGGGATGAGTTGCGCGATTGCAACGTTCCCTGTTGGTGCTGATCGGATTGGAACGATTGAGAAGGCATTCAATCGGCTTGAACATCACGATGAATTAGAGCGCATCTATCGGGATATGATTCCGCAAGTGGCTGCCGCTGGCATCAAAAATTTGATTTTGTTTTCCGGCAATCGCGAGGGCATGGATGATCAAACAGGTTTGCAAAATTGTGCCACAGGATTGCGTCGCATTTTGCCCTTAGCGGCGGAACATGGGATTACCTTGGTGATGGAATTGCTCAATTCCAAGGTTGATCATCCTGACTACATGTGCGACCACACCGAGTGGGGTGCTGCTTTGGTGGATGAATTGGGCGCACCGAACTTTGGCTTGCTCTACGACATTTATCACATGCAAATCATGGAAGG
>JBIIAI010000097.1:0-11304 GCA_044239965.1 Akkermansiaceae bacterium | reverse complement strand
GCTGTCGCCAGACAGCTCGGACGTAGGCTGGTGCCGCGCCGTAGAGAAACGGAGGCGGGCTGCTTCAAGCGGCCCCGGGACTCCGGCTCGGCGAGCCAGCTTTGTTGAAAATTTTGTCTGCAACTCACTATGCACTACACTTATGTCCTGCAATGCATTGAGGATCACAGTCGGCATTACATTGGTTCTACTGATGATCTCAAATGCAGATTGGAAGAGCATAACTCGGGGAAGTGTCCTCATACTTCCAAATACAAACCTTGGCGGATTAAGTCGTATTTTGCGTTTACAGACAAACTGATCGCCACTCGATTCGAACGATACTTGAAATCTGGCTCGGGGCGTGAATTCGCGCGTCGGCATTTTGAGCTGCAATCGGACGGTGATTAAATTTCGAATGCTTACACTTTATTTTAAGCATATCTCCATCTGTCACTCGCTTTCGTATGATATCAACATTGCTTTTTTCTGGGGTTTTCCCATAGTCGGCGGGTGAAGAATTTTCGGAAGAAACCGCAGGGGCGTGAGGATGGGGCACGGGAGAATCGGCATGTGCGCTCGCTGGCTAGCGAGGCAGAGGCGATTCCGGCGCGCAATGAGGATGATGTGTGGGATGTGATTGCGGAGTCGAAAACACCGGCGTTGGTGTTGATTCTCGATTGCATTCAGGATGTGCACAATCTGGGTGCGATCTTGCGTACAGCGGATGGCGCAGGGGTGACGGCGGTAGTCGCACCGAAGGACAAAGCGGCATCGATCACGGAAACAGTGCGGCGTGTTTCGACGGGGGCGGCGGATTGGGTGCCGTTTTTTCAGGTGACAAATCTGGCGCGTTTTATGGAGAAGCTCAAGGAGGTGGGCGTGTGGATTGTAGGGACCTCGGATCGCTGTGATAAGACTTTGTATCAAATGGATTTGAAAGGCCCGATCGCGATTGTGATGGGGGCGGAGGGCAAGGGGATGCGTCGTTTGACAGAGGAAAATTGCGACTTTTTGTGCAAACTACCGATGGCTGGTAAGGTCGAGTGCTTGAATGTCTCGGTGGCGACAGGTGTGTGTCTGTATGAGGCGGTGCGCCAGCGCAAGGAATCATGAGGGAGCCTGTGCTGATTTTGTCTGATATGCACCTGGGGCATAAGGGTTCCCTGGTGGATGATGTATCGGCGCTACGATCATTGATCGAAGGCGCGGGCACGCTGTTGCTGAATGGCGATACGTGGCAAGAATTGGCGCGAGAATTTCGTGCGGATGGTGAGCGCTTGTGGCTGGATTTGCAGCAAATGTGTGCGCAGATGGGTATCGATTTGATGGCGCTGCCGGGAAATCATGATCCTGGTAATGGTGACTGTGGCTATGTGGAGTTAGCGGGTGGAAAAATCGTGATCACGCACGGAGATTGTGTGTTCGCGGAAGGGGCGCCGTGGAGTCGAATGGCCATCGCCAAGCATAAGGAGTGGATGGCCTTGTGGGCGCAGCGCCCGACGGAAACGATCGATGAACGACTGGCCTTGGGGCGGGAGTTGGCGCGCATGTTGGTGGCACCGAGCCATGGTCGCAGTCGGAATCTTTTCCTACGAGCTTGGGATGCCTTGATGCCGCCGGGGCGAGCATTGCGCATGATACTATCTTGGGCGACGATGGTGGCGGAAACGCGGAAATTTTTTCATCGCTACTTTCCTGCGGCCGAGGTGATGATATGCGGACATTTCCATCGCGCTGGGATTTGGGATGAAAAGCAAGGGCTGGTCATCAACACTGGATCATTTATGCCGCCTGGAGACGCATTCTGGTGTGAGTGGGCCGCGGGAAATCTCCGAGTAGGAAAGATTGAGCGCCAAGGGGATGGGTGGCAGCGTGGGGAAGTGATGGGCATTTGGTCCCTTTGATCTATTGACTACTAGGAATATCGTAGTATTTCGCGCCAAAATCGGCATGGTGGCTGATTTTCCCGCCTTTTCTCGCGAATTCTCCCTTGACGGATAGACATTTTCTCGGTGAAGTAATCGCGTTCGTTAAGAACTACGAAATATGAAAGCATTGTCCTTCGACCCCACCACCCGACGTTTTCTCGCCACGCGCAAGCCAACGATGTTTCTTTCAGCGATCCTTTGCTGTGCTCCGTTGATGACGCAGGCGCAAATGGTGGACTTCGAGGGCAAAAATATCACGAATGTCGAGATCAAGTATCGCGGGACCAAGACTGTTGATGAGGCGGCTATCCGCAGCTTCCTCAGCACACGTGCAGGGCAAGCCTACAGCACGGAAAAGCTCGATGCCGATATCAAAAAACTTTATGAGTCTGGCAAAGTGGACGATGTGCGTTGGCTTGCGGAGCCTGCAGGCGATGGCGTAAAGTTGATCGCCGAAGTCGCGACTCGCCCTGCAATGACAGGCGTCGGCTTCGTTGGTAATTCCATTTTCAGCGACAAAAAACTCGCCTCAGAATCCAAGCTCAAGGCCGGTGGCCCACTGAGTGACGAAGAAATTCTCAATGCACGCCGCAACATCGAGGCCTACTACCAAGGCTACGGTTACCCTGATGTATCGGTCACGCACCGCATGCAACCGGGCGATGGCGGTGCCTCGTTGATTTTCCTCATCGATGAGGGCATGAAAAACGAAGTGCGCAACATTCGCTTTGAGGGCAATGCAAACATCACGTCGAAAGACCTCGAAAAGGTCATGAAGACCAAGGAGAAAGGGATCTTCTCGATCATCACCAAGTCGGGCCGCGTCGAAGGCAATCAGCTCGATGAAGACATGGAAGAAATTCTGGATTACTACCGCAACAAGGGCTTCCTGCGTGTGTCGAGTTCCGGCATTCAGCGCGTGCCTACAGGCGACGGCAAGATGGATTTGATCGTGCCGATCAATGAAGGTGCTCGCTACACGGTCAACGGCGTTGGCTTCGGCAAGATGTCGGTTTTCCAACCTGAAGAACTTTACCCTGCTCTGACACTCGTTGGTGGCGATGCCTACTCTGCGAAGAAAATGCGCGCCGACATTGAAATGATCCGCAGCTACTATGGATCTCGTGGATATGCCGATGCGACCGTGGTGCCTGACCTCGACAATGCCTCGGGCGACACCGTGCAAATCACCTACCGCATCACTGAGGGCAGCCGCTATCGTGTAGGTCGCGTGAACATTTCCGGCAACACCAAGTCCAAAGATAAGGTCATCCGCCGCGAGGTGCCGCTCAAGCCTGGCGATTGGTTCAACTCGGTTGACGTCGATACCACACGCACTCGTCTGAAAAACCTGAACTATTTCAATGATGCGCAAGTCAGCACATCGCCAGGTGGTGGAGGCTACCGCGATCTGAACATTTTGGTTGATGAGAAAAAGACAGGCTCGTTGAGCTTCGGTGTGGGCTTTAGCTCGATCGATAACCTCGTTGGCTATGTAACCGTTGAGCAGACTAACTTCGATCTATTCAACCCATGGCGCTTCACGGGTGGTGGTCAGCGTTTCACGGCAAGCCTGCGTGCAGGTCAAGAGCGTCGCGATTTCAGTTTGTCGCTGGTGGAGCCATGGTTCATGGATCGCCAACTCTCGCTCGGTGGTGAGCTGTTCTACCGCAACGCTCTGTATTTCAGCGATTACTACGATCAGCTCAACATGGGCGCCGCAGTATTCTTGCGCAAGCCCTTGGGAGAGAAGGCATACATTAAGGGGGAATACCGCTTTGAGCGCATTGAGATTGATGCGGATGATGATGGTGTTGCCGCAACGGCCGACGATTACTTCGCGGGCCTTGACGAGGAATACATGCGCAGTTCTTTCGGGCTGAACTACGTCTATGATAGCCGCGATAGCAACCAAACACCACGTGAAGGTCACAAAGTGGATCTTGGTGTGAACTACGCGGGCCTCGGCGGTGATGTAAACACGGTTACCTTCTCGGCATCTGGTCAGAAATACTGGAACCTCGCTTGGGATACGATTCTCTCGGTAAACGGTGAAATTGGCATGGTGGACAGTACCAACAGCGACGATGTGCCGATCTTTGATCGCCAGTTCCTCGGTGGTGCTCGGACACTGCGCGGCTTTGAATTCCGCGACGTCGGACCACGTAACGTCGATGGCAATACGTCCAACGAAGTCATCGGCGGCAACAGCATGGGCTGGCTCTCGGTGGAATACACCGTGCCACTCTTTGAGCAAGTGCGCGGTGCTGTCTTCTACGATGCTGGTTTCGTGAATGCTGACTCGTTTGATTTCAATCCTTCGGATATCTACAGCGATGCAGGTGTGGGTCTGCGCCTGAACTTGCCCTTCGGCCCGTTGGCGTTTGATTACGCGGTGCCGATCGCTTCCCCAGATGAAGAGGCTGATAAGGGTGGCCAGTTCAACTTCTACCTCGACTACAAATTCTAAGCAACGAGCTGCTGCCACGATGCCTGATGTGATCATCGTCTCCGTGAGCGGCAGGGAAATTCTTTCATACCTCGATGACGTGGCACGGCTACGCATCGAGGTTTTTCGTGACTATCCGTATTTGTATGCGGGTTCGCTGGAGTATGAACAAGAGTATCTGCAAAGCTATGCGGCTTGCGACGAGAGCATTTTTGTCTTGGCGCTGGCGGGAGGTGATGTCGTGGGTGTTTCCACTGGATTACCGATGCTTGCGGCAGACGAGGCGTTTCAGCGAGCGTATCGGCAATGTGGTGATGATCTAAGTAAGATTTTTTATTTGGGAGAGTCGGTGTTGTTGCCCACGCATCGCGGATGCGGCATCGGGCATGCGTTTTTTGATGAACGAGAAAAACAGGCGCGTCATTGCGGGTCGACATTGGCGACGTTTTGTTCGGTGGTTCGATCAGCGGATCATCCATGCAAACCGGCGGGGTATCGGCCGCACGATGTTTTCTGGAAAAAGCGTGGCTACGAGCCGAATGGCTTGCGTGCGCAGTTGGCGTGGGAGCAGGTGGACGTCGGAGGAGAGGTAGAGAACGAACTGGTGTTTTGGAGTCGATCGCTTTGATGTGAGAATTTTTTTCAGATGCCGCGCAATTACTGCTTGCCTCACGTGAATGCGCCATGGTAGTTGGTTGAAACACACAAAGAAACGTCTCTTGCTATAGAAGAAACGTTGCCTGAGTTACAACCTAAAAAACCACATGAAAAAGAACCTACCTCGATGGATCGGGAGCAGTGTACCGAAATGCCTAGCGGCATGGATGGCGCTTGCCTCAGCATCGCTTCATGGCCAGAGCATTAGCAATGCGAGCTTTGAAGCGAACACATTTACCAGTTTTCCCGGCTATGCTTCGGGAAATGGCGGTGTTATTACGGATTGGACCCTGTCCAACAATACTCGGATTGGATTGAATCCAGGAGGCGGCACGCCCTTTGCCAACAACGGCGCGATTCCCACGGGATCAAACGTAGCTTTCTTGCAAGCAGGTGCGTCTGGTGCGGCTACTATGAGCCAGACAGTGACAGGCTTGACGATTGGCACGAAATACCACGTAGAATTTCGAGTCAATGCAAGGAACCCGAATGCTCCTTTTTTGCAGTTTTCCACCGATGCGGGAGAACCTGCTGTGTCGGCCCAAGTCACGCCAGTCGGAGGCTCGAATCCTTACAAATATGTTGGTTTTGATTTCACCGCAACTGCGACTAGTCATGTGATCAACATCGCCAACACGATTACGGGTGGCGACCACACCTTGTTGGTCGATGATGTGACGATCACCACTTCCACAGGTGCTTGGTCTTTTGGGCCATGGCAAGATGACGCGACCTCTGGCGTTGATTCGGCATACCTCTACACCCACGCAGTGAATTTTGCTTCGAGTGCCGCTGCCAACATCAATGGCGTGCCCTTCATCCCGCGCGAGTTTAACATTGCAGGACGATTTTCTGCCACCGGACTGGATGCCGGATTTGGCAATCGTACCCCGAACAATGTTACGGGCAACAGCGCTGGGCTCGCGAGAGATTTTCGCTACAACGGCAATACGGGCATCACGTTAGATAACCTCAAGCCGAATACGCAGTACGTGTTCACGGTTTATGGCATCGGCTTCGATGTTTCCGATCCGCGCGCCGCAACGTTCAGCAGCAATCTTACGACCGAAAAATTCACCGCGAACTTGAACCAATACGGTCAGGGCAATGGCATGCGTGTGAATTACACCTACACCACTGATGCACTCGGTTCTCCGGTGACGATCAATTATCCCGCGACAGGTGCCGGCACTTTCCACACGAGTGGATTCAGCAATCGTGAGGCTGCGGTAAACGCCACACCATCGCCCTGGTCCACTGTGGCTTGGTCAGACGATGCCACATCGGGCATTGATGGCAGCTATGTTTATACTCATGCGTATAACTTCGGCAATGCTACCGGCGCTAACGTCAACGGCATCAATTTTACAGGCATCGCGGGAGCAAATCCATCAGCAGCTAACTACACTTCTGTGCTGGGTAGCGTATACAACAATGACGTGAACAACATCACGGGATTCGGCGCGGCATTGGCGAAAGATTTCGTCTATGGAGGATTCCCAGAAGTGCATAATTTGACCGGACTCACCCCCGGGAAAAATTACGTCTTCACCCTATATTCTGTAGGCTGGGAAGCTGCTGGCGGTCGCTTTGGAGCGCTCGTAGGCGGAAAGGGCGATGGTATTACTGCGATCGATCAGGATCAGTTCGGCGACAACAATGGCATCCGCATCGAGTATCGCTACACCGCAGATTCGACGGGAGCCTTGAAGGTGACGAGTTCGGAAATTCAAAACGCAGTTCAGGCTGCTGCCATGCATATTTATGCGGTGAGCAATCGCGAAGCTGATCCTTTGGTATCAACCCCACCAACGATCACCTTGCAGCCAGCAGGAGTCAAATTGGCTGTTGGCAGTGATTATACCCTCAATGTAGGAGCTGTGGGAAGTTCCACGATCACCTATCAGTGGAAGTTGAACGGGAATGATGTCTCTGGCGCTACCAACCCTACTTTAGTGTTCGAAGACATCGACTACGCCGAGGGCGGGGTTTACACCTGCGTGATTACCAATGGATTTGGTTCGATTACTAGTAATTCCGCTACGGTACAGGTGCTAGACAATGTGCCAGGCCTTTACAACACAGGTGTGGATGTTGATAAACAACCGCTTGCTGCTGGTGCTACCGATCCTCATTATACCTTGCTCGTAAACCCTGACAATACGAGCTCTACAATCGCGCTGGTGCAATCGGGCACTCCAGGCGCATGGAATCCTAACTCTGCTACTTCGTTGTGGATTGGTCCCCGCACAAACACGGGCGCTGCGGCAGGACAGTCTGTTAATGCAGGTGAAGGATTGGGCACATACGTTTACCGCACGAGCATTGATCTGACAAATTTCGATCTCTCCACGGTGACCATCCGCGGCAAATGGGCGAGCGACAACGAAGGCCTTGCGATTCGTGTCAACGGCACAGCCGTCACTGGTATTGATTACCTAGGCGCGAATACCTATGGCACGCTGAAAGGTTTCACTCTCGATTCTGTCATTGCTCCTACACTCACAGGTGGCATCAATACGATTGATTTTGTGGTCCAGAATGCCGATCCGGTTACAGGATTCACAGGTTTGAGAATTCAGGATTTTGAAGCCGTTGGATTTATCGCTCCGAACACCGCGCCACACATTGCGGTGCAACCCGTGAGTGTAGTCGCAGCACACAACCAAAATGCTAAGTTCGCAGTTGCAGCGAGTGGTTCTGCGACGGTAACGTATCAATGGTATTTCGATGGCGATGCCTTGCTTGGCGAAACCGAGCCTGTGTTGATTGTTCCCGCTGCCGATCCGATTGTGGCCGGTAACTACAAAGTTCGTGTCAGCAATGGCACTGGATTTGTTGATAGCAATGTCGTGACCTTGAGCATTCCCAATACTGCACCGGTGGTGGTGGAAGATCTCGCCGTGACCGATGAAGACACACCGTTGACGCTCAGTGTGCTGACACTTTTGTCCAACGATACTGATGCCAATCTCGATCTGATCGAGTTCAGCAGTGTCGCGGCAACGAGTGTACAAGGAGGTACCGTTTCCGAAGTGGACGGCACGATCACTTACACGCCACCTGCAAATTTCCATGGACTCGATGCCATCAGCTATACCATCAATGATGGAATTTGGGGTGGAACTCACACGGGCTCAGTCGTCATTACCGTGAATCCTGTAGCAGATCTTCCTCCGAGCGCTCTGAGTCTGACCTTGTCTGGAGGAGTTCTTTCAGGCAGCTTTACAGGCAATCCGGGCACGAGCTATTCAATTGAGAGATCCACCACGCTTCAAGCCGGTGATTGGGAGGTGATTTCCACCACCGTTGCGCCGCTATCGGGGATTGTTCCAGTGACGGATAATTCTCCACCGCCCAATCGAGCCTTCTATCGCATCGTTTACCCCGAATAATTGTCGCGGATTATTTATTGTTAACGTCATGCCCCGCCGATGTGATAAGCATTGGCGGGGCTTTTTTTATGAAATGAGATAGTCAGCGCTTCAGGCGTGCGCATCGCCTCTGCATGATGATTTGGCTTGCACATCGGCCTAAGCTCACCTAAGAACATCGCCCGATGAGCACATCCATGCACCTATACGAACGACTCGGGTTATTTTCCACCGGAGTGGCATTGGGCGTGTTTCTGCTGTTGTTGCATGTGGTGATGTTAGTCAAGGCCCCCGCCGTGCAGCAGTTTTTGGTGAAATTTCCACGCAACCAGAAAATTGGCCAAGTGATTCTTGGCATTGGCATGGCTTGGTTTTGGCTATTGATCGCTCCCGAAGGCAAGGGCTGGATCAGTTTTTTGGCGATGGACATGACGGAATTCAATGCGGTGAAGCCGATTTTGCGTCTCCTTTTGCCGGTGATTTTCGTTTTGGTGGCGATGTCGATTCGTGAGTTTTTGTCGGTGCGTGCTTTGGGGTTGTTGGGGCTATTGGTGGCGCAGCCTTTGCTGGATGCGGCCTTTTTGAAAGATCCGATGAGCCGATTGCTGATTCCACTGTGGACCTACGGACTTGTCGTCGCATCACTCTTTTTCGTTGGCATGCCCTATCTTTTCCGTGATGCCGTGACTTGGGCGACTGCGACTACTGGTCGGTGGAAGACGCTTAGCCTCGCGGGAGCAGCCTACGGGGTGATTCTGATCGTCTGCGCCTTTGCATTTTGGCGTTGAGATTTGCGCTGCAAGAAATAGTAATAAAAATAAGAATCATTCTTGCTTTCTGAAAAAGTTGGGCTAGTTTTCGCCACCCAACATGGTCAGCAACACCGATAATACTCCAGAGCACGATGATTTCCCGGCGGAAATCAATGGTCTGCGCATGACCCGTCAGCGCCGCGAAGTCTACAAGTCCCTCGTAGAAAATCGCGTCCACCCGACGGCCCAGGATCTTTTCCTCGCAGTGAAAGATCGGTTGCCACAAATTTCTCTCGCCACGGTCTACAATTGCCTCGAGGCCCTGACGCAGCACGGCATCATTCGTCAGGTGCATTTCGATCGCGAATCCTGCCGCTATTGCCCCAATCTTCACGAGCACGGTCATTTTCACGACCAAAAAACCGGCGTCATTCACGATGTGACGTTCAAGCCGGGCGTGAAGCTAGAAGATTTCCTTGATCTGCCTCCAGGCACTTCTGTCTCGAACATCGAACTCACTCTCCGCGGCACCATTTCACCACAATCCTAACATTTTCCCACCAATCATCATGTCCCTACTCATCGAAAATCTGCACGCCACTCTCGAAGACGGAACCCCGATCCTCAACGGAGTGAATCTTGAAATCCCCACCGGCGAAGTCCATGCCATCATGGGACCCAACGGCTCGGGTAAATCGACACTTTCTAAAGTGATTTCTGGCCACGAAAGCTACATCGTCACAGGTGGCTCGGTCACCCTTGATGGCGTCGATATTCTTGAAATGGACATCGATCAACGCTCGCGCGCTGGTGTGTTTCTTGCCTTCCAATATCCAGCTGAAGTTCCAGGTGTATCGAATGCCAACTTCATTCGCGCCGCTCTGCAAGCCCGGTTGCCGAAAGGCCAGGACATTGATGCCGTAGCTTATTACAAGAATCTCTACGCAAAAATGGACTTGCTCGAGATGGATCGCAAATTCACCGCTCGCTCGGTGAATGAAGGATTTTCGGGCGGTGAGAAAAAACGCAACGAGATCCTGCAATTGATGATGCTAGAGCCGAAGTATTCGATCCTCGATGAGACCGACTCTGGCCTCGATATTGATGCCTTGAAAATCGTCGCCAAAGGTGTGAATGCGATGCGTTCCGCTGATCGCGGGTTCCTCCTCATCACGCACTACCAACGCTTGCTCGACTACATCGCTCCCGACTACGTGCACGTAATGTCTGCCGGTCAGATCGTCCGCTCCGGCGGTCCTGAGCTTGCACTAGAGCTCGAAGAAACTGGCTACGATTTCCTCAAGGAACTTGCCACAGCGTAATGTCCTTTTGCTCGTTTTGACTTTCACTCACATCTCACCACAACCTTTTATGTCCCTCGATTACATTCCTGAAACGCTCGACTCGGAAACCGCCGAAGCCGTGAACATCGACCGCACGATCGGCGATTTCACCTTTCCTGAGCGCAATAAATTTGATGCGGGCCGTGGCCTCACGGAAAAAACGGTGGACTACATTTGCGATGTCAAAAATGATCCGCAGTGGGTGCGTGAATTCCGTCATCGTGCCTTGAAAGTGTTCCGTGATAAACCGATGCCGACCAATTGGGCGACGGAAGATCTGAACAACATTGACTTCGATCAGATTCGTTATTATTTGTCCGATGGGGAAAAGCCGAAGCGTTCCTGGGATGATGTTCCTGCAGATGTGTTAGAGACCTTTGAGCGTCTCGGCATTCCGCAACAAGAGCGTGCCTTCCTCGCCGGCGTGGAAGCACAATTCGACTCCGAGGCCGCGTATTCGAACGTCAAAGAAGAGCTCACCAAACAAGGCGTGATTTTTGTCAACTCCACTGAGGGACTTAAGGAGCACGAGGAAATTTTCCGCCCCTGGTTCGGTAAGGTGATTCCTACGGGCGACAACAAATTCTCCGCACTGAACTCTGCTGTGTTTTCGGGTGGTTCGTTCATCTACATTCCCAAAGGCGTGAAGCTGAAGCAACCCCTGCAAGCCTACTTCCGCATCAACTCGGAATCGTTTGGCCAGTTCGAGCGCACACTCATCATCGCCGATGAAGGCGCTGAGGTGATGTACATGGAAGGTTGCACCGCACCGAAATTCGAAACCGCTACCTTGCACTCCGCTGTGGTGGAACTCGTCGC
>JBIIAI010000269.1:0-3400 GCA_044239965.1 Akkermansiaceae bacterium | reverse complement strand
AGGCCAAACGCCAGCATTTGCCCACTCCGGCAGAAATCCGTGCTCAGCTCGACCTCCACGTCATCGGTCAAGAGCATGCTAAAAAAGTCCTCTCGGTCGCCGTTTATAATCACTACCAACGCCTCAACCAACCCACAGGTGCTGATGCCAAAGAATACGAAGGCGTCGAGATCGAAAAATCCAACGTGCTTCTTCTCGGACCGACAGGTTCGGGGAAAACTCTGCTGGCCCGCACACTTGCTCGTTCGCTCGATGTTCCCTTCTGCATCGTCGATGCCACCACACTCACCGAGGCTGGCTATGTGGGCGAAGACGTCGAAAACATCATCTTGCGCTTGCTCCAAGCCGCAGATTTCGATGTTGCCAAGGCCGAGCGCGGCATCATCTACGTTGATGAAATCGACAAAATCGGACGCAAAACGGAAAACGTCTCGATCACCCGCGATGTCTCAGGCGAGGGCGTCCAGCAGGCACTTCTGAAAATTCTCGAAGGCACCATCTGCAACGTGCCACCTCAAGGCGGTCGCAAGCATCCGCAACAAGAATACATCCAGGTCAACACCGAGAAGATCCTTTTCATTTGCGGTGGAGCATTTGTCGGCCTCGAAGATAAAATTCGTCGTCGCCTCGGCAAAAACACCCTTGGTTTCCATGCCAGCGGCACCGAGATTGAAGGCCTTGATCCTAACAAAAACATACTCGAACTGACTGTACCGGAAGACCTCTTGCACTTCGGACTGATCCCCGAGTTCATTGGTCGCTTACCCGTCATTTCCTCACTGCGCAAGCTCACGGAGGACGAGCTCATCAGCATTCTCACCGAGCCCAAGAACGCTCTTTGCAAGCAATACGCCAAGCAACTCTCGCTCAACAACGTCAAGCTCAACGTCACCCGCGATGCCCTCCGTGCATTTGCCGAGGAAGCGATCAAACGCGGTACTGGAGCTCGTGCCCTACGTTCGATCTTTGAGCGCATCATGCTCGACATCATGTATGAGATCCCCTCGCGCAATGATGTAGAAATGATCACCATCACACGCCAATCGATCACTGGTGAAAAGCCACCAACGATCAAAAAGCGCCGATCAGACAATAGCGAAGACGCCGCGTAACCTCGCGTCACAGTTCTCCTGCTCTTCCTTTCCTACCATTTACCTATGGCAAAAAAAGTATATCTCTCCATCGATCTCGGTGCAGGTTCAGGCCGCATCATCGCCGCTAAGACAGATCTCTCGCATCTCTACCTCGAAGAAGTCCATCGCTTTTCCAATCCCGGCACCGACCTCCCCGGTGGCTCATATTGGAACATCGTCGGACTCTACCGCGACATCCTCGATGGCTTGCGCAAAGCGGTTCACACCTACGGTGATCGCATCTGCTCGATCGGCATTGACACCTGGGGTTGCGACTTTGGATTGCTCGATGCTGGCGGACGCCTGTTAGGTATGCCGCATCAATACCGCGATGCTCGCTTCGAGGGCATGGCCGAGGAAATGCACCAGCGCATGAGCGAACGGGAAGTCTATCAGCACACCGGCCTGCGCACCAATTTCTACAATAGCTCCCTGCACCTGCTCGCCGAAAAACTCCGCAACTCCCCTTCCCTGTTGCAAGCCGAGCGCCTGCTTTTCATTCCCGATCTGTTAGCCTATTGGCTCACGGGTGTGATGGCGAACGAGCGCACCTTGGCCTCAACTTCTCAGCTTTTTGACCCTCATGCCAATGATTGGGCATGGCCCGTGATCGATGCTCTCGGTCTGCCGCGCAAGATTTTCGGCAATGTCGTCGAACCCGGCACCGTGCTCGGCCCGATCCGCGAGGAAGTCGCTGATTTTATCGGCAAGGCCAACATCCCAGTCATCGCTTCCGCGAGCCACGACACCGCATCCGCCGTCGCGGGCATCCCTCTCACCGGTGATGACAATCTCTGGTTGTCCTCTGGCACATGGTCGATCATGGGCCTCGAAACACCGCAGGCAATCACCAGCGATGCCGCTTTTGAAGCGGGCTTCTGCAACGAACTCGGACACTCCGGCAGCGTGCGATTCCTCAAGAACATCTCCGGACTCTGGCTCATTCAGGAATGCAAACGTCAATGGGCGATCGATGGCGAAGACCTCGACTACGCAGCACTCGCCGAGCTTGCCATTGAGGCACCTGCTTTTACTGCTTTCATCGATCCCGACCACCCGAGTTTTTCCACCCCCGGCGATATGCCCGAAAAAATCCAAGAATACTGCCGCGCCACCGGTCAAGTAGTACCCATGGTCAAAGGAAAAATCCTGCGCATCGCCACAGACTCCATCGCGCTCAAGTACCGCGTCACATACGACAAAATCAAAGCCCTCAGCGGTCACGAATTTGCTCGACTCCACGTCGGCGGCGGCGGTATCCAGAATGCCCACCTCGCGCAGGCAACGGCTGATGCGCTTGGCATCGAGGTCATCGCCGGCCCGATTGAAGCCACCTCGTGCGGCAACATTGCCGTGCAAATGATCGCCACCGGTGATCTGCCGAATATGCAAGCCGCGCGGGAATTGATCAAGCGCTCATTCGAATTTAAAACCTACACGCCTACCGATTCCGCCGCTTGGGCCGATGCATATGCCCAGTTCCTACAAATCACCGCAGGGTGAGAGTAAGGCAGATTTATGGGTGAAATGTTAGGAGTTATCGGGGTAGAGGTAATAACTCTTCCATAAACGCATCACTCTAATACAAACAAACGCCCCTCGCGGCGTTGAAAAAAGCGCCCTTCAGGTAAGTTCACTCGATGCTCTTGTTGATCATCGATGAGAGCACGACATCGCAAAAGCAACTCTCGCGACAGCGACGAGATTCCCGCTTCCGTGAGAAAACGCCGGATCACCAGCAACTGCACGCCTTCTGGTAATTCACGCATCCGCGGCACATGCAATCGACCCTGCGGATCCACTGCTGAAGCCTGCGACCACAACCAATCCGATACCTGCCGCTCCTCCTCTTGAGCGTCCAACTGCGGCAACAACATCGGAACGACATCGCGGCCTGCAATTTCCGCAAGCAAAGGCAAGGCCTCATTGCGCAATCGATTCCGCACCGCGATCGCTTGCCCATTCGTCGAGTCCTCACACCAAGCCTGATTCCTTTCGCGCAAATACTCGCGCAATTCCGCTGCCCGAAGCCCCAAAAAGGGCCGCAGCAAGGTCAAATTCCTTGCGCCCACCTGCAACTGCTGTTCCGCGTGCATGCCCTTCCATCCATGCGATCCGCGCAACACATTCCACAGCATGGTTTCCACCTGATCATCCGCATGATGCGCCAGCACAACAGCATGCGCGCCGAGTCGTTCCTGCTCTTCCGCAAAAAACTCCAAGCGTATCTGCCGCGCACATGTTTCCATAGATTCACACGTTTCCAC
>JBIIAI010000268.1:0-3402 GCA_044239965.1 Akkermansiaceae bacterium | reverse complement strand
ATTCCACAGCATGGTTTCCACCTGATCATCCGCATGATGCGCCAGCACAACAGCATGCGCGCCGAGTCGTTCCTGCTCCTCCGCAAAAAACTCCAAGCGCACCTGCCTCGCACAAGTTTCCATGGATTCACGCGTTTCCACAGCCCTCGCAGCGACATCCACCCGACGCACAGAAATCGGCACAGAAAACTTCTCACAAAGTTCACGCACAAAAGCCTCATCCCTTTCCGATTCCTCACCGCGCAGCAAATGATTCACATGCAACACATGCATCAAACAACCCGCCTCACGCAGCGCAAAAAATAACGCCACCGAATCAGCCCCTCCCGAGACCCCGACGAGAAGATTTCTCCCCGTCCATCCCATCGCCCTTACCGCTGCCAGCAAACCATCAAACACCCCACCAGCATAAGGCGCTTGCGCTTATTGGCAATGACTTCTTACGCAATCCTCAGGTAGCTATCAGCATCCCCGTCCGCCCCTCATCTCCAGTTTTTGCGTGCATTTCTAAGATTCCATGCTAGACCAGTTCTTGCGCTTCGCGCACATCGGCTCTTATGAAATCGGAAGAAAAAAACTTTTTGTTGGAACTCTTGCAAACACCTAGCCCAACGGGCTTTGAAATGCCGGGTCAGCGGGTCTGGGCCAACTACACCCGCAAGTTCGCCGATGAGGTCACTTGCGATAGCTACGGATCCACTTGGGCGATTCTCAAGGGCAACAGTGAGCGCACGGTGATGTTGGAAGCTCACGCCGATGAAATTGGCTACATGATTAAGCACATCGATGACAATGGCTTCCTACGCATTGATCGCGTGGGTGGCAGCGATTCGGCTACGGGCCGTGGCAGACGGCTGCGCATCCTCGGCGACAAGGGCGAAGTCACGGGCATCATTGGCAATACGGCGATCCATTTGCGCCGCGATGAATTGGGCTCCGAGAAAGCCCCAGCAGTTCACGATTTGTGGGTCGATGTCGGAGCCTCCAGTGCGAAGGAAGTCAAGGAGATGGGCCTGCGCGTCGGCCATGTTGCCGTTTATTACGACGGACCTTTTGAAATGGCGAACAAGCGTCTGGTCGGTCGCGCGCTCGACAATCGACTCGGCAGCTACATCATCGCGCAAGTGATGAAAAAACTCGCCGCACAGAAAAAGCGACCCGATTTCACCTTGATCTGCCTCAATGCTGTGCAAGAAGAAATCGGTGGCAACGGCGCGATGATGGCGACACATCGCCTAATGCCCGATGTCTGCGCCTGCCTCGATGTCACCCACGCCACCGATACACCTGGCCTCGACTACGCGAAATTTGGCAAAGTCACACTCGGTGGCGGTCCGTCACTGAGTCACGGCTCGTCCAATCATCCACTGGTGGTGGAGAGATTAATGAAAGTCGCCAAAGCCGAAAAAATCGACGTTCAGCACGAGGCAACCAGCCGCTTTTCCGGCACCGATACTGATGAGATTTTTCGCACCCGCGTGGGCGTGCCCAGCGCTCTTGTCTCGCTCCCACTGCGCTGCATGCATTCGGTGGTGGAAACCGCGCATCTCGATGATGTGGAGGCAACGATTTCTCTGCTCTCGGGTTTCGTTAGCTCGCTCAAAACCAAAGACCGCTTCCACCAAACCCTTTGATGAAAATGCTATCGCTTCGCATCGCTTTGTATTGCCTCGCCGCCACGGCTCTTCCCGCTGCGGAGACGCCGGCTCAGGCTGCATTGAAACTTGCAGAAGCGCTGCGTGATGGGGTAGCACGCGATGAAGTCATCGCTCAATCCGCTCTCAATCCCGATACGGGCGAGCGCAAAAAAGGCGTCATTTTTGAAACCTGGAAGAGCGAGAGTAAAAAAATGCTACCACTGCCCTTCACGGTAGCTGCGGAAAAAATCAATGACGATTGTGCCGCCGTCGTGCTCCAGCAGTACGATCCGCTACGCTCGGAACTGCCGCATTTCATTTCATTCGCCATCGTCCGCCAAGCCCCTCCTGCAGCTGATAAAAAAAACGCAGCGCTAGCTAAATCCGAATGGTTTGCAGCACCAGTGCCTGCGTCATTTGAAAATAGCGTTGTGAGCTACGATGATTCCATTTTGCAATCGCGCCGGCAGCTTGAGAGCTGGATGCTTACTCGCGAGATCGAACTACGCCAGAAAATCCAACAAAAAATCAAGCAGCAACTCCAAGAGCGCATCACCCGTGCCGTATCGCCCGAAGCACTAGCGGCCCTCGATCCCAAGGCGCTGATGAATGCCTTCATCCAAGCACTACGTGATAAAAACCACGCTGCCGTCCTTGCGTATCTCGGCGGACACAGCACTGACTCCGTCATCAACTGGGACAGCATTTCCTTTCGCATCAACAAGCTCTTTCAAGGCAACGATCTGCGTCAATGGCCGTGGAAACTTTTCGCCGATGCCCAGTCGTTGATTGCCGTCAGTGATCCCCTTGACCTCGGTGATGAGCTATCGCTCGACGTTCTCGCCCTCCATCCTGAATCCATCAGTGAGGAGCCTGATTACCTCTCGATCAGCATTCTCAAAGACCCCCAAGGCCGCCACTACATTTCTCTACCCAGCATTTTCACCCAAAGCGACGTCGCGGAAGATGAACTCGGTGAGGTCATGGACTACGATGACAGCGGCCACATGAAACTTTTCGCAAAAATCGTCGGCGATGCTCAAGCTCATCTGGGCAATACAGATCTCAGTCAATCCGCAGAAGTCGCAAAGGTCATTTTGCAATGTCTCAAAAACAACGACTTCCGACGCTATTGGGCGATCAATGCCTGCAATCTGAAAAATCTCCGCGAATACGAGGATGGCACCACCGTCTCGCTCTGGCAAGAATTGCAAGGGAAAACAGGCTCCAGCCTATTTGGTCAAGTGGGACTGAAAGAACACGAAGACTGCGCCCTGCTCGTGCTGCAAACCTACTCTCCACGGGACAACAGCGGCATGCAACTCAAGAGCATTTGGTTGAATCGCCGCAACAATACTTGGCACATTACAGGCACAGAAGCCCCCGAGGAAGGCGTGCCTGAGCTCACCAAGTGGTTCGCCGACGAGAAGAAAACCTGGATTGCCAATTGGTCTGACTCGATGTTAGGCGATGTCGTGAAACTCGGTGGACTCGCTGCTAAAGGCCCCGATGTCGCCGAAGTCACCAAGATTTTTTCCGCATGGCAAAAAGATTTACAGGAAAAAAGTTTCACCAAAGTCATCGCCCACTGTGCCGCCTTCGATGATCCCGCTTCGTCACTCAAAATGTTGCGCGCATTGGCGGGGGAGTTGATCTATGGAACAGGAACGATGGAGGTGCTGAAAATTAGCGTATCGGGTCGCTGGGCGGGTGTGAGCGCGGTGCAATCCAGCGGAGAAGCCATGAAAAGCGCGCAATATCCCTT
>JBIIAI010000092.1:0-11804 GCA_044239965.1 Akkermansiaceae bacterium | reverse complement strand
GTAATTCTGTTAGGACAAGCGTGGTGCCCCTTTAATAGTCAAAATACGACATTTTTTGCCGATGCATTTCCCCTTTTGTATTTGCCAGCAAAATGCAGTTTTCGGATGACTGATATTTGGCGTAGTTTTGTGGCACAGCGGGTTCTGCATTCGCTCTCCTCGGGGGTTCTTTTTCACGAAGCCACGGTATGGCAGGAACGCAATGAGCATGATTTGCACAAAGACTTCATCGATGAAATTCCCGGATACCAAAACAATGCCGCCATGCGTGTCGCACTTATGGAGACTGAGCTTGAGGATTCTCTGAGCGTTCGCATGAAGATGGAAAAGTGCTACCAAACGCTGATTCGCAATGGATGGGTTGGTGCTGAAGAGGAAGCTTTGCTGGGGCACTGGTTTCAAGATTTGTCGGATTTACATGTGATTTGATTGTACGATGAATGATCGGACTCCATACATAGTTACCCTTTTTCTCGGTTTCGCCGGATCGGGATTCGTTCAAAAGCACCTGGGCTTGTTGGGGGTAATTGGCTATTTCTTGATCATCGTCGGCGTTGTCTGGTTTGCGCTCCAATTCGGCAAACATCTTCATGCGTGCATGCGGAAGTATTTTCGATTCATCGCACCGGTGTGTGCCGTAATCACTGTGTCTATGTTCGCGGTTTTGAATCCATGGGAAGATGGAAAGGGACCAGGAAAAAGTAGTGATCGAGATGAAGGACTGAACATGGCGGTCGAGAGAATCATGCACGGCGAGACTCCTTACTATCCGCAAAATCCCGTTGCCGGCCCGCTTTCTTTATTGCCAGGTGCGATCGTGATCGCTGCTCCCTTTGTTGCTTTAGGCGATAGTGGCTATCAGAATGTCTTTTGGATATTCATTTTCTTTGCTCTTGCTGCCTGGCATTTCCGAGATCGAATAGTCGCGCTCTCTTGGCTGATGCTGATTTTGTTTTTGTCGCCTGCTGTGGCCTACGAGTATATTTCGGGAGGCGATTTGATTGCGAATGGCATCTACGTGCCACTTTCGCTAGCTCTCGCAATTCATGCATGGGGTAAACCTGAATCATCGAAGTGGCAGAAAATCATTGTCTGTTTGTTCTTGGGAGTATGCCTCACTTCGCGATCCAATTTGCCTTTTCTCGTTCCGTTGTTAGCAGCTGCAATTTGGCGTGTGGCAGGATTCAAATCTGCGATCGTAGCATCGGTGTTGACTTCCTCGGTGATCATCTTGCTGACTGTGCCGATTTATCTTCATGATCCAGCGGGTTTCACGCCATTGATCTCCAGAAAAAAATTAGCATTAGTGGATCATGCCATTCCGCACATGAGTTGGTATTTGGTGGCGATCACGGCAGTCGTTGGCACAGTGGTGGCGATTCAGTTATTGCGACGATCCGACGACGTGCTAGAAGCCGTTTTTCGCTATGGTGCCCTGGTGATGATTGCGCCGATGATAGGGTTAGTGCTGCTACATAGCGTTGTGAGTGGGCGACTCGAATTCGGTTTGATGCTCGATCGCTTTGGGTTGTTATTCCTGTTTTTCGCTGTTCTTGGCTGGGGCAAAAATTTGTTCGGTTACTCTGCCGTGTTTTCGGATTCACCTGATAAAAAGTAAGCTTGATGACTACTCTAACGCGTCCAAATACAATTAAAAATGTTGCCATTGAATCAATGCTTCCGGCTGTAGGCGGCTTTCCTCCATCAGATAGGGAGCTTTTTTTGGCCGGATATGGTGAACTTTGTCGCATTGATCTCTCTGGCAAGAGTGCCTTGGAAATCTGTGGCGGTCATGGCAAGCTCGCTACAGCTCTTGCCGAACAGTATCCGAATGCAACAGTAATCGGACTCGATCTATACGAGGTTTCGACTCCTGAAATTAGACAGAAAGCGAATCAGTTACCGGGTTTATCTTTCACAGCGGGGGATGCTTTTGATTTGTCTCGCTATGCAGACGAATCTTTTGACCTTGTTTTTGGTCAAGCCGCACTTCATCATTTGTCTCATGACCTTGATGGTTTATGCAAACAAGTATTGCGTGTTTTAAAGCCTGGCGGACGTCTGGTTTTCATTTTTGAGCCGATGGGTCACAATCTTCTTGTTGCGGCGATTCGCGCAATGCGCATGGCTAAGTATGAGTTGGGCGACGAAAGCAACTTGTACATTTCTCAGTTGGAGCGCATGAAAGCCTGTGGTTTTAGCTCCTGTGAGATTCAGATGTTCAATTTTCTCGGCTACCCCATGAAGGCCTTCTCTGACAGATTTGGATGGCTCTGCAAACTTGTACAAAGGGTCGATGCTTATCTATTCTCATCGTTTCCTAAGATTGTTAAATATGGTGCGAATGCTAATATTGTTTTCACCAAATGAGAAATGCTGTAGTGAGGGGTAGCGTAATTCCATTGTTCAGATGAGAACATTGGCGTGAGCCGATGTCTCGATTGATCAGTATACACTTGATGGCCACTTGCTAACATCTATGCGAATTTTCACATGCACTCCGGTCGCCTTTGGCGGTGGGCCTGATTTCTTTGAACGAGACAGCGGGTTGTTGTGTCGAGGATTGCAGCAGCTGGGCATCGAGAGCAAGGCGGTCATGCCAGGTGATCGTCAAAGCGAAGATGAAGACGATTTGATCCGCACAGATTATTCGCTTCTTGAGTCAGTTGAGTGGTGGAAAAGTCACAAACTGGATGCCTTGATTCTCTATGCGTGGGGGAGTCCTCGTTACCGACTCGTAGCGAAGGCCATTCATAAGGCGGGAATTTTTCTGATACTCAATCAGGACAATGGTGGTTTTGTGAGTCCTCTGGCGGGGCCAATCGGTTGGCTTCGCGATCAATGGAACTTGGCCGGTAGTGCCATGGTTTTCTTGAAACAAGCGCTCAAGGGCTTGACTTACGGATTGCTGATCACGGATCCATTGCGTGCCCAGCATTTGCGCTATGGTGATGTGATCGCCTGTGTTTCACCTGCAGCTGCTGAATGTTATGCCAAGTTATGTTTCTACTATGGTGGTAGTAGTTTAGTGAAAAAAATTGTTGTGATTCCTCATTCCGTTGCGGAACGTTTTCAATACGCAGGACAAGGTAAGCGGAAGCAAGTAGCATGTGTTGGTCGCTGGGATGATCGGATTCAAAAACGTCCGGGTATGTTGATGGAAGTGGTGGAATCTTTGCTAGATCGAGACGCGGATGTTTCGATTGTCATTGCTGGTGTTGCCATTCCTGAAATGCATGCGTGGCATCAGCGTCTTCCGCTAGGTCAGAGTGAGCGCGTGACGATCAGTGGCAAAATGTCTCGTGACGGATTGGTCGATTTATTTCAGCAGTCGCAAGTTTTTTACAGCCCTTCCGCGTATGAAAGTTTTGGTATCGCTGCTGCGGAATCACTTTGTTGTGGCTGTTCCGTAGTCGCGACGAAATCGGTCTCGATGTCCGCCTTCGAGTGGTTTGTTTCCGAAAATTCAGGATACGTAGCATGCGCTGACCGGGTGCCTGATCATGTGGCGGCCATTCAGTCCGAATTGCAAGCATGGGACTGTGGCGAACGTGATGCAAATCTCATCGCGCTGCGGTGGATTCCACGATTGCGGTCATCTCACGTAGCGGAAAAAGTCGTGGCAACGATCAATGCGCACAAATGATGCGTCTGTGGATTACGGAAACTTCAAACGAAAACCTAGCATGTCCCCTGATTTTACTATCATCACCCCGTCGTTCAACTACGGGTGTTTTCTGCATGATTGCTTGGCGAGCGTGGCGAGCCAAGATGGTGTGAATCTGGAGCATCTCGTTTATGACGGGGGATCTACTGATGATAGTCGTGAGGTGGCCGCTCGCTTTCCGCATGTACGCTGGATCGAGGAATCGGATCGAGGAATGTCTCATGCGATCAACAAAGGTTTCGCTCAAGCTAAGGGGAAATGGGTGATGTGGCTTAACGCCGATGATCGCTTGTTACCTAGCGCTTTGCAGGAAGTCTTGCGTGTGCTCAATCAATCCGATGCCGATTTGGTTTACGGGGATTGGAATTTTATCAATGAGAATGGTAGCCATCTGCGAAGGGTGAAATGTCCAAGCTGGTCGATGTTTGTTCATGTCCATCATCATTGTTACATTGGATCGACAGCGGCATTTTTTCGGAATGCTACGGTCATGGCTGAAGGCTACCGCTTGCATGAAGAGTTTCGTTACGTCATGGACGGTGAGCTTTTTGCTAGGTTGCATGTTGCCGGAAAAAAATTGGAACACATGCCGATCACGGTTGCTGACTTTCGCATTCATTCAAGTAATGCCTCGATGTTGCATTTAGGAAAAACTCGGGACATGCAAAAAATTTTGGCGGCAGAACGTCAGCATATTGAATCGCGGGCGATTCGCCGAGCGTATGGGGTAACTCTTTTTAACGATCCTTACTTGAATGGTTTGGTCGATGGTGTTTTATGGATTTTGGCCAGAGTATGGAAGCAAGTTCGAAAATTCGTATAGCTGCTGTTTTTGCGACGATGAATCGTTCGCATGTGGCTCATGCCTGTGTGCGGGCATTGATCAAGCAAGCTTGTGCGCCCGATCTCGTTGTGGTCGCGGACAATGCTTCGAGCGATGATACGGTCGATTTGTTGAATAATCTAACAGATTTTCCGTTTGAGCTTGTAGTGTTGCCATTGCCTGAAAATGTCGGCAATGCTGGAGGTGTTGATGCCGCCATGGAGTGTGCATTTCAACGTGGCATCGATGCGGTGTGGATTTTGGATGACGACTCATTTCCCACAGCAGGGGCACTCCGTGCTTTGCTTGTGGATGGCTATGATCCTCAGGTGGTGCGGCACTCGATGCAAATCGATCCTGCGACAGGACGTTACACCTGGCCCTTGCAGATCGACTCAGGCGATGGTTTTCGATTGGTTCACGCACCCGCAGAACTCGGAGAACTTCGATTCGTCAAGACGCGCATTATGTGGACTGGTGCATTGGTTTCACGACATGTCTATGATACGATCGGCAGAGTTCAGGCTGATTTGTTCATTCGTGGGGAAGATGAAGAGTATCCCTTACGAATGGAGAAATGTGGCTTCAGCCAAGAAGGTGTCGTGGACTCGGTGTTAGAACATGTAGGCCCACAAAATCTTCTGATGGTTCGATTTTTAGGAAAAAATCTGTTTTATGAAGAAGGGCTATCCGACTGGAAGCTCTACTACAAAGTTCGTAACATGGTGTGGCTGCAACAGCGTGCGCGCGGTAAATTGCGTGCGGCGATGATGGCACTGGCCTATGGTTTCATTGGAGTAAAAGTCGATGGATGCCAACGCTTACCATTGCTGTGGGAGGCGATCTGTGACGGTTGGTCAGGCCGGTTGGGGAAATGGGAAAGGCATCCATGAGTGGATTTTGCGAGATAGGCGTGTGTGGCAGTAAACCGCCATGCTGATGCCGCAAAGATCTGCGAGTAAATCTTTCACATCATCCACTTGAAATCCATAGCCGAAAAGCCACTGGGCTGTCTCAATGCCAAGAGCAATGGCAATGCCTAACAGAAATCCGCGTTGCGCCCCCACGGCGTAACTCACGATCCACACAGGGGCAAATAAAAGGGCGAAATGCAAGAGTGAGCGAACTTTTGCGAGAATCTTTTTGGCTTGCAACGCGAGGTTATCAGATTCAGGTAATTTTGTGTAATTCGTTTGAGGATCAATGATTTTTTGATCTGCAGGCCTCGATTCGATAGTCGCTGGCGTTGCAATGGGCGGATGGAGTTTACTAACTGATACTGTTTCCGTTGGTTTTGCTTGCTGATGATGCCATGCAAGGTCCTGTCCTAAACCCTTTGTTTGCGGCCATGGCCCGGGGATGATAAAAAAATAACCGATGATGCATGTGATGCTTGCTGCGAATAATCTTCGCGGAAGCGATGGAATCTGATTTGCGGCGAGTAGGCTTGCGATGAGAAAAGCAAAAGCCGCCATGATCAACGGACTGCCAAGTTTCCATGATCGAGTTTGCCGTGCGGGCGTTAGTTCGATTTCTTTCAGTATGTAATCTCCTTTTTTGCCAAGATTTTCGAGTCGTAATACGGGGCGAAAATCTCCTGGTGGTACTTTGATGGCGAAGCAACTCGTCAAGCTCGAGTCACCCTGAGCCGAGTGAATCGGTGAGGCAGTTGCCCGTTGGTTTTCAGGTGTGAGCCACTCGATAAATGTTCGACCATCTTGCCATATTTCATCACCAGCTATCAGCTGCCTCGCTTGAGCAGACACTCGGACAAAAAGGTGGCTTGAGGTAATTCCCAGCGGTAGCTCAAATGTGGCGTGCCTAGTCTCGCCCAGAGCAGATAGAATCAATGAGTTGCTTTCCCGTTTGATGTGAGCCGAGTGCAGGGGCAACAATTCCAGATCGCTCAAACGAACAACATGGCCGTCTGGCATTGGTTCAAATTGATGATTCCAAGAGTGAATCAAGGCGAAAAATAGGCTGACCAAGCAAGCAATGAGAGCTAAGGTTCGCATCGCGTTGACCCTGCGCCTGTAGACGATTTGGGTCAATGCAAATCACTGGGTAATGAGCATTTCTCGTTGAGAGTCTGCATTTTATGTCAAGTGCAAAGCTTTGACAAAAGATCGAAAAATCAAGGGATTCAGTTGCGTATCGAGTCGTAACAAGATAAACCATCGCCGTCTTCCATTTCTCTCATGAGCGCCAATCGCAAAGATTCATTTACCACGCAAGTGATTCAAATTACGGATGCCGTATTGATTTGGCTGGCATTCGTCGTTGCTTCGGAACTTCGAGGTCCTGTGCGCTTGGCTCTGAACATGCATGTCGATGAGCAACAATTCGATTCGGCGATGCGCTGGATCTTGTACATTGTCGTTCCTTTTACTCCGTTGCTTTTGGAGCGCTTCCATTTTTATCGTCGTGGTCGTGTGAAATCTCTGTGGAGTGCGGTGAAAGAGATCTTTCTTTCGCTGATGGTCGTTGTCTTGGTCGTCAGCTTGATTGGCATATTTGCAAAGTTGAGCACGCCGCCACGATTGATTTTTGGAATCGGCCTGTTGTTTACTTTTATGGCCCTGATCATTCGTGATCGGATGCTTCAGTGGTGGGACAAGAAAAAGCAGTACAATCAGTTTAGCAAAGAGCGGGTCATGATTGCAGGTTCCACCGAAGAGATTGAAACTTTTTTGGCGGAGACTGACTCGGCTGTATCTTCACGTTGGACTGTCGAGGGGCATTATGATTTGCGGACTCAGGACGTGAATGACTTATACTTGTTGCTCAAAGAGAAATCCATTGAGCGAGTCATTTTTCTAGCGCGTCATGCGGAATTTGAAAAGGTAGCTGCGGCAGTGGAGGCTTGTGAGTTGCAGGGAGTGGAAGCGTGGATTTCTGCCTCGTTTATCAAGACGCAAATTGCGCGGCCCACTTTTGACGTCTTAGGCAGCAAACCGATGTTAGTACTGCGCTCGACACCTGAGTTGTCGTGGGAATTGCTGTGCAAAGAGGTAATGGACCGCGTGGGCGCTACGATAATTTTGTTAGCGAGCATACCTTTTTGGATTTTCGCCTATGTTGGTATTCGCGTTACGAGTCCTCAAGCTCCAGTGTTTTTCTCGCAGATGCGTGCTGGTCGTTACGGGAGTCCTTTCCGCATGTGGAAATTCCGCACGATGAACCCTGATGCGGAAAAGCAGCTGGATGCGGTAAAACAATCTGTTGGCAATCAAATGGATGGCCCAGTCTTCAAATTGGACAGTGATCCGCGCATTTTCCCATTTGGTTCATTGTTGCGGAAATTGAGCATCGATGAATTGCCGCAATTGCTGAATGTGATCAAAGGTGAGATGAGTTTGGTGGGGCCGAGGCCATTACCTTTGTATGAGATTGATGCGATTACCAACGTGGCTCATCGTCGCCGCTTGAGCGTTAAACCCGGGATTACCTGTACTTGGCAAGCGGGCGGGCGAAACAAAATTACGAGTTTTGACGAGTGGGTAAAACTTGATTTGGACTACATTGATAATTGGTGTTTGCTCAAAGATATTGAAATTTTATTGAAGACTGTTCCCGCCGTTTTGTTCTCGAAGGGAGCAAAATAAGGTTTTGGGTCAATCGAAGTTGGATTTTTGCTTTATGAATGCTTTATCGATCGCTTTATTTTTGTTAGGTTTGGCGGCTGCATTTTTGTTCGCGATTGGTATGGACCCCTATTCCTGTGGGATTCCTCTCTGCTTGATTGGCGCAGCAGTCATTTTTTCCTGTTATCGTGGTGATTTTTCATGGGCGAAATCATGGATGTCTTTTATCGTTTTTCTGACTGTAGGCTATTTTGCTTATCGAATGTCGCAATCATCTGTGCAGGATTTTGGTCGTAGTGATGGTTTGCTTTTGGCCGGCGTAATAGCCGCTTATTGGTGGACGATGTCGCAAAAGCTCCCTTCGCTCAAGTGGGTGGTTTTTTTACTCTGGGGCCTTTTGATTGCAAACATTGCGGTGGCAGCAGTGCAAGCCTATGTAGATGTGCATTTCTATCCGATTTATGGTGAGCGGGCCGCGCTTGCGTATCCGAGTGGTTTGTATCTTCAATACAACCATTTTGCGAATTTCATGCTTGGCATTGGATTGCTGTCCTTTGGTTTGGCCTTAGATGGGGAGAGAAAGCGCATGGTGCGTATTGTCGCATTGCTGATGTATGGTCTCGCTGTTTACGGGGTTGTGCTGTCGAATTCTCGCGGCGCAGTGATTGGCTTGGGCGCAGGAACTGTGGTTGCTTTTCTAGGATGGTTGATGAGTTTGTGGCGCAGGAAAGTTTCTTGGTCTGGATTGGCCCTGGTGGTAGCTGTCGCATTATCGCCCTTGCTCATGGCTGCGGTTTGGCATCTAGGGGAGACTGCGGTGGCGCGGCGTGGAATGGCAGAAGGTTGCCGTCTCGAGTTAGCGGGAATGGCCTTAGATATGATCGTGGAAAAACCCTTGTGGGGTGGCGGTAGCCGATCGTTTTTCTTTGATTCGCTGACGAAATGGGACCCTAAAGAATTGTATCTAGGTGCTGTGGAGGTGCAGTATGTTCATAATGAATATCTGCAAGCAGCAGTCGATTACGGGCTTGTTGGAGCGGGTTTGTTGCTGGTGATTTTTTGTGCTACATTTTTCCGTGGAGTGGCCTTTCTCACGATGAGCCAGAAGAATGATGGGGGGGATACCGGCTATGTGATCGGATCGATCGCTGCATTGGTGGCGATGGGTGTTCAAGCATTTTTCAGTTTTGTGTATCACGTTTTGCCTGATTTGATGTTGATGTCGATGTGTATCGCATTGATCATTCGTCAACCTTGGGTGTTTGCCAAAAATGGAGCAAGGAGTTATGAGCGCTCAAGAAATTGGCTAATGTCATCACTTACGGTATTGCTCGGCCTTGGTATGATCGGATTTGCTGCGAGAGATGCCGCTGCTTGGTTTATTTTGCGACCGCATCCTGAGCGGGCCAATCAATTGCTTGAGGAAAAAATCGTCAGTCTCAAGCAAGCATTACTTGTACGACCAGACTTCCGAGTCATGAGTGACTTGACGAAAGCGATGATCGAAATGACATCGAGGGAACAGATTACGGTTGAACAGCGCAGGAAGATTGTCGAGGAAGCCATTGTCATTCAAGACGAGTTGGTTCGGCGTGTGCCACAAAGCTATCAGGCTCGATTGAACTTGGCATTGATGTATGATTCGGCATCTGGTTACGAAGAATCAGCTCCGATCTATAAGCGCATCTTGGATGACAATTTGATCATTGAGGTTGTTTATGGAGTCCGATATCACTACACGCGACACCTGTATGCACGAGCTCATTTGGTATGGCGTAAGCGTGACCCGGAAATGGCGTTGGCATATTTCCTCCAAGCACGGGGGATTGCAGCTGAGGTTAAGCATACGGAGCATCGCGCAGATACGGCTGCATTGGTTTTGGAAATCGAAAAGTGCATCAAGTTTCTCGAAGGGGCCAATATCAAGCCCGCAGAGAATAATGAGTGATCATTTCACCTGATCCCATAGCACAATTTCATCCGTCAGCTCCGCGAGGAACTGGCGGATTTTTTTGTCCGCGAGTTGCTGCTCTTTTTTGGTTTCTTCAGGAGTGCTTTTGAGATTGTAGGGCAGTGATGCCATGATGAAGGACCATTGCTGATCGGTACCGTAGCGGAGGCGATCTTTCATGTCTGTCAGAGTTCGGTCCCAATGGCTTTGAGTGAGTTGCTTATGGCCAACGAAAAAGTAGTAACTGACGAATCCTATGGTGTGCGGGATTTCCTCGGCAGATTTGGTTCTTAGTGGGAATGTGGTCTCGATCCGTTGGACTTTGATTTTTTTTCCTGATGAGGTGGTGAGTTCGTTCGGGAGGCTAAGTAATCCAATGTGTCCTTGTGCTCGGAGGCAGCGCTCGGGGCGGTGAATGGAGTTGTTCATGTCGTGCCCAGAGATGACGATGGAGAGATTGACCGCAGAGGTGAAGCGGTTGCCATCGCGGTCGACAAGTGGTGGTAGATCGTAATCGGTGTAAGCTCCTTTGACGAAGGTGGTGTCTTTGCTGAGGATATCGAGCTCTTGCTTTGTGGCAACTTCGCGTGTGCCAAACCAATTGTCGAGTGTGAGTGGTGGAGTTTTATTTTCCCAATCGATGGTTTCTCGGGAGAGGGAGGTGCCAGCAACATCACCGCGCTCGGGGAGGACAAAGATTAATCCAAGAAGCGCTGCGACTGCAAAAGGGGTGATGAAGAAGCGGAGTTTCATGCTGGGGTGGATTCGATGAGGGTGCGGACGACTTTCTTTTTCTTGAACGGATTCCATCCTTCTAACATGGCGTGCAAGGTCATCATGAGAACGAGGCTAATGGGATAGAAGATGAGGAGACCGCTGTTGTCATGCCAAGTTCCAACGGCAAACTTTTCGTTGCCATATTCTGCCATGACAAAGATCGAAGCGACGCGAAATCCGTTGCCAATGATCGACAGGGGAATCGCCGAGAGAAGCAAAACGGATCTTTTCCACAAGCTCATGCGAGCGATGTAGGCCCATGCGGAGGAAATCATGAGCAGCGCCATTAAGGAACGAATGCCGCTACATGACTCGGCTACTTCAACGCTTTTCCATTTACTATCAGGTGAATAGATGTTCGAGCCGACGGCTATGGTGTCGACGGAGCATAAATTGCAGAGGCCTTGGGCGAGCTTGATGGAGATATTTTGTAGGGGTACGGTGGCCTGTTGGATATCGGGCAGGGGAATGCTGAGCCAAAGGTAAAAAATCGGAAAGGCAGCGAGCAACGCGGTTTTTTTACCGGCAAGATACCACACTAATCCGAAAACAAGAAAAGGTAGCGAGCCGACAGCTACGCGCCACTGAATGACTCGGTAGGCGATGACATAAAGGAAGCATCCAAGCAGGAGAAAGAGCAGGCCTTTCCAATCGCCGAGTGTGGCGTTTGCGACGTATTGTTTCCATTGGTAGAGGAGCAGACCAAGAATGATGAAGGGGAACATGATGCCGTGCTCGTAGCGTGTTTCCTCGTTCCAGCTGTCTTTTAAAATGTCCAACGGGGCTTGAGCTCTATCCGCGCCGAAGCCTGGCATGATGGCGTAGAAAAACGTGATCACTGCAACGCAGCCGATGATCGCGAACCACAGGGCGGCTGGTGGGATTTGTGGTCGATGGGATGGCGCAGATGGGGTGGACATGGGATGGATGTCGTTCACTAAGACGTCGCAATTGTAGCAGGGTTTGGCCGAGGGCAAAAGGGAATTATTTTCCCTGTTGCTT
>JBIIAI010000267.1:0-3437 GCA_044239965.1 Akkermansiaceae bacterium | reverse complement strand
GCGCCGCAGCAATGGCGACTGCTTGTCCACCAGCACCACAAGTCGCCATCACCCGCGTCGAGCCAAATGCCACGTGAGTAGCACTGATGATCCGGCCCGCAAGGAACAAATTGTTGATGTTTCTGCTGTAATAGCAGCGATAAGGAATGCCATACACGCCTTTCGAATGCCACTGCGTGCATCCTGGCAGCTCAGAATACAAGCCATCGGCGGGGTGCAAATCAACAGCCCAACCACCATGTGCAACGACGTCGGGAAAATGTGTCTGATTTACAAGGTCTTGTTGACGAATCATGTAATCGCCTTCGAATCGTCGGCTTTCGCGTTTGCCAGGAACCGTGCCGACCCACTCCAACTGCATCGTTTCCGCCTCGGGAAAATTCCCCGAATTCTTGAAATAATCCCACACGCCGTATATCACCTTCCACAGTTCCCATTTGATTTCTTCCGTCTGATGGATCGTATCGAGACGACCGCCATACTCCAGCCACCAAAAATTGCAGCCCTGCATGTTGGTATTAAATTGGCGGTAGCGCGGGATTTTTGTGATATCCTTGAGCGCCCACGACGGAGCCTTGTATTTGACTGGCACTCCAACATCTTTTGAGTAGAAATACATCGAGTGCCCTAACATCTGACCGTATGCGGCATCGGGCGCAAAGAGTTCGCCGAACTCCTCTTTGCTCTCAGCGCCCATGCGAAATGCAGCACCTGAGAGAAATCCGACGATCCCATCGCCCGAGGCGTCACAGAAATACGGCGCGCGCAATTCATACTGCGTCGAATTTTGTGAGCAAAAGGCGTGAACCGCAGAGATCGTTGCATCATCCGATTTTTCGACTTCATGCACAGTTGTGTTCAAGAGCAAGGTAAGCTTCGGCTCCATTACGCATTTTTCTAACAAAATCGTATCGTAGATCATCGCATTGCCTTGACGATTTCGATACAAATTTTCCTCCATGATCTCATTCATCACTCCACCCTCACGCGACCAGCGATTGTTGTTTCCTAGGTGTGATGTCGCGCCCAAGACCCACAAGCGCACTTCGCTCGAAGCATTACCGCCGAGCACGGGGCGATCCTGCACCAATACCGTTGACAGACCTTGGCGAGCGGCAGTGATGGCGCAGCATGTACCAGCCAAGCCACCGCCAATTACCACAAGATCGGCCTCAATGAGTTGTGTTTGTAACGAACGTTGTGATGTGGGACCAGAAGTGATCATATTAAAAAAATGTTAGAGTGTCTGAGTTTTGGGAGTTTCATGATAGCGACCAATTCGGCCGACATAAAGAAGCAGAAGTGCGAGAGGGTGCAGAAATGCCATGATCAAGAACCAAGTGCCGTATCCTTGGCCTTGCACAGCATTGATGAGAAAACCAGCCACGGTCTGCACCGCTTGATCAAGGAAACCAGCCGCCTTCGTGGAAGGTCCCGAAACCATGCTGGCAACGAGTGTATTCATGATGATGCCACCAATGGTTGAGCCAGCGGCTACCACACTGAATACTGTGCCCACCGAATGTTTCGGCACAACATCCACGACCAAGGAGCTGATATTAATCAACCACGCCAAAGCCGCGAACACCGTAACTACTGTGATCGCTAGAGTCATATTGAGCCCCGTAGCCATAGCGATCAATGGCGAAAGCGGAACGATGCATGCACACACTAACATTACGCGCAAGCGCCCTTGCACCGGCGTTTTTCCTTTCTTGATCAGGACCCCAGACCACCAACCGCCGAGAACACTACCCACACCAGCTGCTGCATAAATCACCCAAGTGATTGTCAAATTCTCTTGGGAAACACCACGTTCAGCACTCAGATATTTGGCAAACCAAAACTGATAGAAATACCAAACGGGATCGGTAATCAGTCGACCAAACAACAGCAACCACGTCGGCCGGAAACACAGCACCTGCTTCCAAGTCCATGATGGTTCCGCCACTGCCTCTGGTGCTCCCACTTCACCCTCTTCGATCAAGGCCAGCTCTTTTTCAGAAAGAAAACGATTTTCCCGAGGTTTGCGGTAGAGCAAAAGCCACGGAATCAACCAAAGCAATCCAGCGGCACCAGTGATGATGAATGCCAAGCGCCATCCTGTCCCAACACCAAAAAAATTCTGCAACCAAGGAAAGTGCTCCGCGTAGGGGTAAGTCGCCAATGGTATCACAATGTAAGGTGCACATGTCGCCCCAATCGTTGCACCCATGGTATAAAAACCGATCGCAAGAGCGCGTTCGCGGGCTGGAAACCATTCAGACACCGCCTTCGATGCCGCAGGCCAAATCCCTGCTTCGCCTAAACCCAGCAAGAAGCGATAGCCGCTCATCGACTTCATGCCCTGAGCTGCCGCTGTCATCATATTGGCAATCGACCACCAAATGACAAACACCATCGTGCCCGTGCGGGTCCCTAGCTTATCAACAATTTTTCCAGAAATCAGATATGCAATCGTGTAGGCAACGAGGAAAATATTGACCACATTGGCGTAGTCATGGTCATCCATATCCAAGTCCTTCTGAATTGTCGGCGCTAGGGCCGAAAGCGTCTGACGGTCAACATAATTCAGAACTGCCGCCAGAAAGATGAGGGCAATGATCCACCAGCGCAAGCCTTTGATTTTAATGAGTTTTTTCACGAGCATAGTATAACGTCACACTGGTCGAGAATCTGACACACTATTTACCCGATGTTCCAGAAAAATCAACCTTCTTGAGGCAACGCCGCCGCAAGCAACGCAAGCATTTGCGCCGCTGCCGATTTCCCCGTCTCGAGAACTTCGCTGTGGTCCAGTCCATCGCTCGACATCCCTGCCGCCCAATTGGTGAGACAAGAAAAACCCAACACTTCCATGCCCAGAGCCTTTGCCTGAATGGCCTCCAGCACCGTGCTCATGCCCACCGCATCCGCACCAATCGCGCGCAACATGCGAATTTCCGCCGGAGTCTCATACTGCGGACCTCGCAATCCAGCATAAACTCCCTCATGCAAGGGCATTCCCAGCTCATTTGCTTTTTTCCGCATCACATCTCGCCACGCAGCCGAATAAACCTCCGACATATCGAAAAAATTCGGTCCACCTTCCAACGGAGATGTCCCAGTGAGATTCAAATGATCGCTGAGCATCATCCAGCTCCCCGGCGGATGGTCTGGATGCAGAGTTCCAGCAGCATTCGTCAAAATGATGCGTGTCACCCCCTGCTCTGCTAGCCAGCGCACACCCGCTGTTGCCGCCTGCGCTCCATGTCCCTCATACAAATGCACACGCCCTTGCATCACCCACAAAGGTTGGTCGGCAAAATCGCCTAACAAAAACCGACCCGCATGCCCGGAGACGTGCGAAACGGGCAGTCCCGCTTCTGCGAATCCTATCGATTTCTCGATGCATACTTCATCGGCCAACGAACCTAGCCCCGAACCTAACACAATCG
>JBIIAI010000094.1:0-11597 GCA_044239965.1 Akkermansiaceae bacterium | reverse complement strand
CCTGTTGCTTGCTGTTGGTGAGGCCAGGTGGGGTGATTTTTTGGTGCGCGCAGCTGCAATGGCTGCCGCAGGTGTTTTTGCGTGAGCGTTTGATCATCCAGACGAGGTAGCCGACGGCAAGGAAAACGATGCTGAGGGCGAGAAAGGTCTGGTAGCCGGAGTTCATGGCAAGCTTTTTAGGAGAGGAGTTGGAATGCGAGGAATGCGGCGAACCACGCGAAGGCGCTCATGAAGGCAAATTGACCGATGGCCCATTTCCATGATCCAGTCTCGCGGGCGACGACGGCGCTGGTGGGCAAGCATTGCAGAGCGTATATGTAAAAGAGCAGCAAGCTGATGAGCGATGCGGTGGTGAACATCGGGCGCCCGTCGGCCCAAGTGGTGGCTTGTAGTTGCGAACGGATGCTGCCTCGTGTTTCGACTTCGTCGTCGGCCTCTTCGACGTGGTGCATGATGGCGATAGAGGAAACGAATACCTCTCGAGCAGCGAATGATGTAAGAATGGCAGCACCGGTTTTACCGTCATGACCGATGGGTGCGAAGACTGGCTCGATGAAGGCGGAAATGCGTCCCATGGCACTGTGGGCTAGTTTCTCTGCTGGATCTTCGCTGGAGGATTTGGGGTACGTTTGCAAGGCCCACAAGATGATCGAGATGGAGAGAATGATGCTGCCGGCGTTTTTTACAAAGGCCCAAGCGCGATCGCGTACGTGTCGGAGAATGTAGGTCCACTGCGGCGGATGAAATGGCGGAAGCTCCATCATGAAGTGGTGGGTATGCTCATCGGGTCCGAGTTTTTTGCGGAGGATTTTTGCCACGGCAAAAGCAGTGAAAATTCCGACAAGGTAGATGGCGGCCATGACGAGCCCTTGTTGCATGGAGTTCCCTTCCTCGCGGTGCAACAGCATGGGGACCAGGAGAAGGTAAACAGGGAGCCTTGCGGAGCAGGACATCCATGGGGCAACGAAGATGGTCACGAGGCGTTCTTTGGCGGAATCGATGGTGCGTGTGGCCATGATCGCTGGAATCGCGCAGGCGTGGGCGCTGAGCAGGGGGAGAAAGGATTTCCCTGATAGACCGACGCGCGACATGACTCCATCCATGAGAAATGCGGCACGTGACATATAGCCGGTGCTTTCAAGAAGGCCGATGAACAAAAACAGGATGATGATTTGCGGGAGGAAAACTAATACACTGCCCGCTCCGCCGATGATGCCTTGGGTGATGAGGTCGTTGAGGTCGCCGGGAGCCATGCGCTTGGCTACGAAATCTTGCAGCGCACCTTGGGCGGATTCGAGCCAACCGACGGGAATCGAGGAAATGCTGAAGATCGACCAAAAAAGCGCGAACATGATGAGCGCGAAGGCGATCCAGCCGAAAAACGGGTGCAATAGGAATTGATCGAGTCGATCGGAAAAAAGCTGCTGTGCGGCATCGGGGCGGCGGGCTGCGATTTCGCAGGTTTGCTGAATGTAGCGAATGCGCGCTTGAGTTTTTTGCTCGGCGCTCATTCCCTCTTCAAGCCAAGGTGTTTCCGCTGCGTGGGGCAGGGGATGGCGCAGTGCTTGTTTGAGCTCGACGAGCCCTTTGCCTTTGGTTGCCATCAGCGACACGACGGGGATGCCGAGTTGATCAGAAAGTGCCGCAGGATCGAGACGGATGCCATTGTTTTCCGCAACATCGACCATGTTGAGCGCGAGGACTACGGGCAAGCCAAGTTCGATGAGCTCAAGGGTGAGTTGCAGGTGCCGCTCGAGGGCCGAGGCATCGACGACATTGATGACAAGTGCTGGTGCGGGCTCCTCTGGATCTTGACCACAGAGCACGCGTGAGGCGATGACTTGATCGGGCGAATCACCCTGAAGCGAGTAGCAACCGGGGAGATCGAGCAGGCGGATTTTGCGACCGTGGGGGGTGAAAAATTCTCCCGATTTTTTCGCGATGGTAACGCCAGCGTAATTCCCAACTTTTTGGTGGGACCCGGTCAGGGCATTGAAAATGGTCGTTTTCCCCGCATTCGGGTTTCCAGCCAGAGCAATGGTTTCGAGATCTGAGTCCATGATTTTGGGAGTAAATTAGGCCGATGCCTCGACGAGAACTTGGTGGGCTAGTTCGCGGGATAGTGCCATTTTTGTGCCACATACGGTGCAAATCATATTGCGGCCGTCGGTGATTTTTTTGACGCGCATGCTTTCACAAAAGCCCATTTGGCGGAGTTTTTCGCAAGCGGGCCCGTTGATGAAACGGATGTGAAATTCACAGCCCACCTTGGCTTGCTCAAGCGAGATCAAGGAGTCTTGTTCCAGTGTGCGGACGATGTCGGTGGTGTGAGGCACATGCGCAAAGTAGCTTATTGAGACTGATTTGCAATAGCAGAGGAATAGATTCGTAAAAAAATTCCGTCATCGATGCGAAAAGAACATGCTGTGGTGAAAATCGGGGCTTGCCGTTTCTCGTCGAGTGGGCTACCTCGGCTGCGGCGGAACAATCCCAGTCGGGTACGGTTCGCTATCAAACACTACTCTTATGGCCATCAAACGCGCGTTATTGTCGGTATCGGATAAATCTGGATTGATTGAATTTGCCCATGGGCTTCACGGTTTCGGCGTCGAGCTGTTATCAACGGGGGGGACTGCTAAGTCGCTTCGTGAGGCAGGGCTGCCCGTCATCGATGTGGCTGACTACACTGGCGCGCCTGAGCTTTTTGAAGGCCGGGTCAAGACGCTGCACCCGAAGGTCCATGGAGGTTTGCTCCAAAAACGCGACGATGCAGAGCATCAGGCTCAAGCTGCTGAGCATGCGATCCCTTGCATTGATCTGGTAGTGGTCAATCTCTATCCCTTTGAGCAAACCATAGCGCGCGAAGGTGTAACGCTGGAAGAGGCGATCGAAAATATCGATATCGGCGGCCCATCGATGCTCCGCAGTGCTTCGAAAAACTACGCCAGTGTCACCGTCGTAACTGACCCGAAAGACTATCCTCGCGTGCTCGAACAGATGAATGAAAACGCCGGCGATACGACCTTGGCCTTGCGGGAGGAGCTGGCGGTGAAAGTTTTCTTGCGCACATCACAATATGATGCCGCGATCACCAATTATCTCGGAAAATGCAAAAACGGCACGCGTTGCAGTTTGACGATCAGTCTACCGCTCGATCAAGAGCTGCGCTACGGCGATAATCCGCACCAAAAAGCTACGCTTTATGGCGATTTCAGTTCCTGCTTTACCCAAATTCAGGGCAAAGAACTCAGCTACACCAACGTGCTCGACATCGAGGCCGCAGCCGATCTGATCCTCGATTTCCGCCGTCCCTCGGTCGGAATTTTGAAACACACCAACCCTTGTGGCGTTGGTCAAGATGACGAGGATCTGCGAGTGGCCTGGCAAAAGGCATTCGAGACCGATCGGCAAGCTCCATTTGGCGGCGTCATTGTAGTCAATCGCCCACTCACCGAGGCTTTGGCCCGCGTGATTTCAGAAATTTTCACCGATGTGATCATTGCTCCTGACTTCGAAGCTGGTGCCCGCACCGTTTTGCAGAAGAAGAAAAACCTGCGGATCATGAAAATGAACGAGGCGTATCTGAAAGCCAAAACCGATCCGTTGATTCGTTCTTGCCCCGGTGGCATCATGGTCATGGATCGCGACCATACAGCTCTTGGCCTCGATCACTTGGAGGAAAAAGTCGTCACCAAACGTCCGCCGACGCAAGACGAACTTCGCGCGATGCGTTTCGCTTGGCGCATCGTCAAGCATGTGAAATCGAATGCCATCGTCTACGCCACATCTGATCGTACGTTGGGCATCGGCGCAGGACAAATGAGCCGCATCGATAGCTCACGCATCGCGGTGTGGAAGGCAAAAGAAGCGGGCTTGGATCTGAAAGGATCCGTGATTGCCTCTGATGCGATGTTTCCTTTTGCCGATGGCTTGCAAACGGCAATTGATGCCGGTGTTACCGCTTGCATTCAGCCCGGTGGCTCGATGCGTGACGAGGAAGTGATCGCCGCTGCTGACGCCGCCGGCATCGCGATGGTCTTCACGGGGCATCGTCATTTCCGTCATTGATCTGAGCTGTTCAAAAATGCGTGCTTGACCTCAGAAGTTAAGCACGCTGAAATGCAATCATGAAAAACGTGGAACGTGATCGATCCGTGATATGGCGCTATCTGGGTTGGTCTGTCGCAATTGGCGTCATCTTGGGCGCGATTTCTGGTGCTTTTCTCGTTGCTCTCACGCCCAAGCTGTATGATGCCACAGTTGAGCTCAAGCCAAGTTCTGATTTGGCCAGCCATCAGGATCTTCTGGAATCCGATTACCTGCTCGTGCAGTATGTGGCAAAAAATGGATCGAGGGATAGCGAACGCGATGATTTTTATCATCAGTTAGAAAAAATGATCACCGTAGAAGCTGATGAGCAGCAATCATTGATTCGATTGTCGGTTCGTCATGCTAATGGAAAAACGGCGAGTGAAATTGCTCTCGGATTGGTCGATGCCGCGGCAGAAGTGCAGAGAGATCGTGAGCAATTGAGGGGAGAGGCCCGTCTTGCAATTTGGCAGTCCATGCACAGCAAGTGGATGACGCAATTGGAGACTCTCGAGCCTGGCCGAGATCAAGTGCAGATTGATTCTTTGGTGAAAAAATTGGCACTGGTGAGCGAACTCTCACAGCAAAAGGCGGAAGCTCCGAGCGCAGAGCTCAGTATTTTTCAGTCGCCCGTTATCTCACCCGTCGTGCGCACACAGGATCACCTCGCCACCATGGGCATCGGAGCGCTGCGCGGAGTTTTGTGGTGCGTGGGTCTCTGCTTGCTCTGCATCGCCGCGTTGCCATCGGTGGTCTTGCCTGCCAAACGAAGCGAGACAGTGCTGGGCGATGAAGGACTCAAAGGTTCTTTATGGCTAGATGGCGAAGTCCTTCGAGAGTGATCTGTGAATCGACGAGGTGAATTTCCTCCACTCCTTGCGCAATCAAGGCGGCATCACCTCCCGTGGCGATGATCGTGACATCACCTTCAATTTCTTCGCGAAGCTTGAGTAAGATTTCTTTGACTAAACCACGATAGCCATAGACGGCACCCGCCATCATCGCTTCTTGTGTGGATTTTCCCACGGCATGCGCGGGCTCGGCCAATTCGATCAGCGGCAGCAAAGCGGTTTTGCGATGTAAGTATTCATTCATCGCTCCCAGTCCTGGGGCGATCACTCCGCCGCAATAAGCGCGTTGAGCCGAAATGACATCAAAGGTGACGGCCGTTCCAAAGTCGATCACGATCGCGGGGACTTGGTATTTTTCCAACACCCCGACGGCATTCGCCAAACGGTCCGCACCGATTTGACGCGGGTTGGGATAGTCAATGGCCAAGTCCATCGCACTATCGCAACTCACCACGTGTAGAGGATGGGTGCACGAGAAAAACTCTTGCATGATCGCTGATTTTGCAGGGACGACTGAGCAAATCAACACGCCATCGAAGTTGATGCCTCTTGTGATTTTTTCTAACGCATCAACACTAACGTCAGCGGTGGGAATCCATTGTTTCCAATCGTGCAAACGCTCGGCATCAGCGAGTTGGAATTTGGTGCGGGTGTTCGAGTTGTCGATGAGAAGATAGTTCATATCAGTGCCAGCGTGGGGAAGAGTAACGGCGTTGTTGTTGATCGTTGAGTGAAATGGAACCGTGCTCCTTGAGTCGCAATCTCTCGCCATTGACAGATAGCTCCCATGCGGCTTCGAGCTTGGATTGCTCCATCCAAAATCGCAGCATGATTGATCGCTGATCCTCTGCCACAAGCAAATCAGCATGCTCGATGCGCTCATCGGTCGCGCTGAGTATATGCGCGAATGGTGGTGAACTGTTAGGGTGTGAGGGGCCATTAATCGTCACATCCACCCAGCAAAAAGAAGCATCGCGTCTGACCGAGACATCGGTGATTTGATACGCAGTATCCTCCGCGTTGCGATCGTAGGGCCGATTCCATAACGCCATGAGCGTCACACAGAGTGCGATGAGAAAAATCAGGCCGATGCGAAACCAAGAACGTAACACAGGCGGATTGTGCGTGTTACGCGAGAAAAAATGCAATGATAAAAAAAGCGGGCCGCCCAGTGAAGGACGGCCCGCGGAACATATGCGATACCGAGTAAAATTAATGCTCGTAGCCTTGCTCGCCGTGGTCGGAGATATCAAGACCCTCGCGCTCTTGCTCAGGTGTTGGGCGGAGACCGCACACGGCTTTGACGATGAAGGTGATTACCACAGTGGCGATGATGGAGAGAACCAATGTAATAGCAATTGCAGTCAGCTGGCCGGTCATAAGAGCACCTTTGTCGAGAGCAAATGTGCCGTCTTCCAGAGCCTTGGCGAGACCGTTTTTGCCAGCGTAGTCGGCAAGAACCAAGTTGGCGTTTGCATCGCTAGTGGCAAGGAAGCCTGTGAGAAGAGCACCCAATGTGCCACCAACAGCGTGCACGCCGAAGGTGTCCAATGCGTCGTCGTAGCCCAGTTTGGCTTTGACTACAGCTACGAAGATGTAAGGAATGATGCCAGCGAGGAGACCAATGATCATGGCTCCGTTAGCTGTAACAAATCCGCAAGCAGGTGTGATCACAACCAGACCACCGACGATACCAGAGCAAAAGCCAAGAACACTTGGTTTGCCGCGATGAAGACCTTCGATCATGGCCCATACAAAACCAGCGGTAGCAGCGGCAAGTGTCGTTGTCATGAATGCGTTACCAGCAACACCGTCAGCAGCAAGAGCGGAACCGGCGTTGAAACCATACCAGCCAACCCAGAGCATGCCGGTGCCGACCAAGCAAAGCACCATGCTGTGCGGGGACATTTTCTCTTTGCCGAATCCAGCGCGTTTGCCGAGTAGGATGCAGAGAATCAAAGCGGACCAACCAGAGGTCATGTGAACCACGGTGCCACCTGCGAAGTCGATCGCAGTAACTTTAGCGTCACCATTCCACACACCGTTCATCAAGCCGGTGCCGCCCCATACCATGTGAGCCATTGGGAAGTAAACAACGAGCATCCAGAGGAAGACAAAAAGCATGATAGCTTTGAATTTCATGCGCTCAGCAACCGCACCAATGATGAGTGCTGGTGTAATGATGGCGAACATCAATTGATACATGGAGAATACCGACTGGGAGATCCAACCAGCATAGGTCGTATTGGGAGCTGCTCCCACGCCTTTCAGGAAGAAAAATTCAGATCCTCCCAGGTAGGGCGAGTTGAAGTTTGTTCCGAAGACTAAGCTATAACCTACTGCCCACCAAAGAATGGCGACAAGACCGGCTATTCCGCAGCACTGCGCGCAAATCGATAGCACGTTCTTGCTTCGAACAAGACCTCCGTAGAACAGAGCGAGACCAGGCAGAGTCATGAACAGCACCAAAGCGGCGCAAATCATAATGAAGCCGTTGTGACCAGGGCCGGCAATGTCTTTCAGCTGGTTGGCAGGCGCTACGTTGTTGAAGTAAGCTTCGAGATCGGCGACGCGGTCTTCAACGCTTGGTGCAGCGGCTTCTTCCGCGGCAGGTTCTTCCGTAGCAGGTGCCACAGTCTCAGTGACAGGCGCAGGCGCAGGTGTTGGTTCCTGAGCATGCGCAATGGGTGATAGCGTGCTCAGAATTGCGGCCCCTAACAAAAGTGCTTTTGCAGGGATGACAAGGTAGGATCGTATAGTCATAGTTTGTACTCGGGTTGGACCAATCCATGAGTTGGTTTCATGGACTGATGTTCTCCTGCGATTTAGCAGAGTGCGTGCCATGATTGAAATAAATGTTGTCCTGATTCCAAAAAACGCTTCGCAAGCATGAAACAAGCTCTTAAGAAACTTTTTGTCCTATGGGATTTTTTTCTTGATGCATGAATTATTTTCACGCAAATTTCTTCCATGGATTGCCCGTTTGCGAGGTTGGATAAAGCCTTCGCGCTAGGGCGAGCCATAACAATACAACAAACTACGAAACAACATATGCGCAATTACAACAAAACAATTGGTGCCCTCGCAGCAGTTACGGCTCTCACCGCTGGTGTGGCCCAGGCTGAAATCGAAGGCGATGTCTACGCTGGCTATTCCTCCGACTACATCTTCCGTGGCGTTAGCCTTGCAGAAGACCTTGCGGAAGCTGGTGTGAATCTCTCCACCACATGCCCCCTGACCCAAGGTAAAATCTCCGTCGGCGTCTGGTACGGTTCCGGTAACGATCAAAATGGCGATTTCGACAACCAGATGAATACTTCCATCGGTCTTACCAAGGAAGTCGGAAACTTCGATCTGAGCGTCGGCTACATCAATTACGACCACAACGGTGGAGTGCAAATTGATACCCAAGAAATCTATGTTGGCGCTAGCACAGAAGTGTTCGCTGGCATCAATCTCGGCGTGACTGCTTTCTTTGACGTTGACGCAAACGACAGCCTTTATGTTGAGGCTGCTGCTTCCAAGTCCTTCGAAATCAACAGCACTGTCAACCTGAACCTCTCCGCTGGTGTAGGCATGTACGACGGTGACGACAATATCGATGACGGCTTCAACCATTGGTTCCTCGGCGCTTCCTTGCCATGGGCTGCTCGTGAAAACCTCACAGTGACTCCTTTCGTGAAGTATGTCCAAACCGATAGCGACTACAACGCTGGTATCTCTACCGACGGTGACGAAGTCATCGGTGGCGTTCGCCTCTCGGTTGGTTTCTAATCAAAGCGTAAAATTTACAATTTTGGAGGTCATGGCAGTCGTTCTCGGCTGCCATGATTTTTTTTCATATGCCGCGCTTTCTGCTTGAGAAATCAAGTGCTGGCACATATTCGTTGATCGGTTTCAAAACCAACATACTACAACATGAAGATGACAACCAAAAAAATGATGGGCCTTTTGGCCTTGGCAGCACCTCTCGTGGCGACACAAGCAGTTGCTGAAATCGAAGGCAGCCTCACCGCTGGTTACTCCACGGACTATGAATTCCGCGGTGCAACTCTCGGCGAAGATCTTGCTGAAGCAAGCGTCGCTCTGAGCACCGAAGTCAATGGTTTCACCATTGCTGGTAACGTGTGGTACGCTTCCACCAACGATACCGAAGCATTCGTCGACAACGAGGCTGACTACACTCTCTCCGTGAGCAAGTCCTTCGGCGCCGTGAATGCAACTCTTGGCTACATTTATTACTCGTACCCAGAAGCTGCGGTAAGCAACACTCAAGAGCTCTTCCTTACCCTCAGCACTGAAATCTATGCCGGCATCACTGGAACCGTAACTGGTTACTATGACTTCGACCTGTTCGATGGCTGGTTCATGTATGCTGACCTCGGCAAATCTTTCTCCATCAACGACCAACTTGCTCTGAACCTCAATGCTGGTATCGGTGCTTACGAGTCCTACACAGGCTTCGCTAATGCCATGAACCACTACTACGTGAAGGCTGGTCTTGCTTGGACACCTAAGGAAAACCTTACCGTGACTCCTTATGTCAAGTACACTGTTGCTGACTCCGATTTCCCATCCGAGTTCACCGCAGCTGATCCACTTGGTACAGGCAACGGCGGCGAAAACATCGTCGGTGGTGTCACCATCAGCGTTGCATTCTAATGCTCTCGTGATCGCTCCTCTTTGAGTGCGGTCACTAACACTTTAGCAAAACCGGCGTTCCCTCGTGGAGCGCCGGTTTTCTTGTTTGATTCACTCGGATCTATCCTAACAACTCTGCCAAGAAATTCTCCAAAGCTTGGTGATTGCGGTGATCGTAGAGGTGACAATGAAACCCGATGTTTTTCCCGGCATCAATGTTCGCGGGGAGATCGTCGATGTAGACGGTTTCGCGCGGGTCCAATTGATAGAGTTCACTGGCTTTCGCATAAAATTCATGCAGGGGTTTCATGCAGCCGATTTCAAAGGACATCACAGCGCCGTCGAAGAGAGAAAACACCGGATACGCCTCATAGATCCATGGACTGTGAATGGGGTTGATGTTCGAAAAAAGAATCAACCGATGACCGTCCGCTTTGAGTTTTTCCGCGAGATCCCAGGTTTCTTGGATCGGAGTAAAAATGGAACGCCATGCCTGCACAAATTCTTCGGGCTGTGCTGTGGAGCCGAGAGTGCTGAGTGACCATGCTACGAAGTCATCCGCGCCGATGCGTCCGCTCTCCAAATCGTCGCGTTTTTCATCAAGCAGCTTCAATCGCTCGTGGGGATCTGGTAAATGTGATGGAATCAAAGCTAAAAGCGCGTCTTTGTAGTCGAAACGAAGCAAAACATTGCCGATATCGAAGAGAATTGTCATGCATCGATGATGAATGCAGGCGAAATGAATGAAAAGAACAAAAAAATGCCAATGTTTAGCATTGAGTTCGGACGATTTGCTCATACACTCAGCGCGTGACAATCTCGAATTTGGCGAAACAACTACTTAGCCTCTGGATTATTTCCTTGGGTCTTTTTCCTCTAGCCGCGCAAGAGTCATTCATGGTCGTAGAAGCTCATTCTGGGAAAATTTTTGCGGCACAGAATTCGACAGTGAAACGTCCCGTTGCCAGCCTTACGAAAATCTGCACCGGGGTGATCGCCACTGACTGGGCTCTAGCCACCAAACAGGATTTGAAAAAAGTGATGGCTACCGTGCCCGATTCAGTCACTCGTGTAGGTGGAGCCAATCCGCTCAACCTGCAACCCGGACAGCAGATTTCCCTCTCGGATGCGCTCTATGCCGCGCTTCTCGGTTCCGATAACCTTGCTGCGATGACGATCGCTGATCACATTGGCCGCGACATCAATAATCGTCGTGGCAAAAACGATGATCCCGTCTGGGCCTTCGTCAAGGAGATGCATGAGCTCTCGCGAGTGCTTGGCATGAAAAACACCCGCTTTCTCAATCCGCACGGTCTAGAATTGCCCAAGCAAGAGGGCTTTTCCACCGCTGCCGATATGGCCAAGCTTTCGATCTACGCGATGCGCCGACCAGCCTTCGCGTTTTTTGTGCGTCAAAAATCCCGCACCATCAGCGTCGCTGGAAGATCTTACGTAATCAACAACACCAATCAACTTGTTGGAGAACAGGGGATTCTTGGAATCAAGACCGGGCAGACCACTCCAGCGGGTCCATGTCTTGCCACATCGATGGACAAAGACCCTCTCGTGCGCACCAAGCCTGATGGAACAAAAGGTGCTACACCGCGTCGCATGGTGGTGGTTTTGCTGAATAGTCCGGATCGCTTCGGACGCACGCGCGCTCTTTTGCAAACGGGTTGGAGTCAATATGACAACTGGCTAGCCGCCGGTGCGCCAGTCCAAGACCGCAACCGAGAAATTTTACCTGTGCCTAAGTTTTAGTAATCCCCAAGCATAAACACAATAGACGAAAAAACGAATGAAAATTGGAATATTAAATAGTGGCGGTGATTGCCCCGGATTGAACGCAGTGATTCACGGTGTCGTGGGTGCAGCTGCTGAATTGGGTTGGGAAGTGGTGGGATTTCGCGATGGATTCGAAGGCTTGCTGCCACCAGGCGATTTCATGATGCTCAAGCCCGAGGATACAGTGGGCATTCTCAAAATGGGTGGCACGATTCTTGGCACGACGAACAA
>JBIIAI010000093.1:0-11620 GCA_044239965.1 Akkermansiaceae bacterium | reverse complement strand
CGAACCCGGAAGTGAAACGCTTCAGCGCCAATGGTAGTGAGACGATAGGTCTTGTGAGAGTAGGTCGTCGCCAGGTATATGCCCCGTTCATAGCAATATGAACGGGGCTCTTTTTTGTACTTTTTTAATGCACTGCAGATGATAATTCCTTGAAAAGGATTCATTCTAGCAGGTTTTCAGGTATGTTGGCACGGGATTCGCTAGAATCGTATTGTCACTGCTGGTTTTGGGTTTTCCTCAGTGTACACCAAAAGGGGCGGTGAATCGATCGAGTATCACAAGGATTCGCCGCCCTCTTTTTGTCTCATTATTTCGCTGGGTTCTCTTAGGTGCAGAATGAATGATTTTCTGATTCACCGTAATTCCGAAATAGGAACGACGAAATATGCAAAACACACGAAATTTTGAGTGTGAAATGTATTGTGTTGTCCTTATAGGGCTGGGAAAATTATTTATACAATTTCCTAGCGCGCTGCTCCCGCTCGGCGTTACTGAAGTGTGATTGCGACTTTGGTGCGCTAGAAATTCAGTGCGCGATTCATCAATAATCAAGATCCAAGAACTTCCTCGATTAATCCAGCAGTTTGCGGAAGAGGGGGAGGATTTTGAGGAAGAGGGAGTTTTTGCCGCCGCGGGCGAGTTGGTCGCCGATGAGCATGGAGCAGTCGTCGCAGTCGGCGGGGGCGAGTGATTCGGTGACGTGGTCGCCGACGCAGAGGCGCATGTGAACATGAGCGGAGCTTGGAACGCGATCGACGAGCAGCTCCATGGGGCCTCCCGTGATGCGCAGCTGAGCGATGGGCGCGGCATTTTCGTCGCTGGTGATAGTCGCGTGGATTGGCTCGCCGGTTTTGTGCTCGAAGGGAAAGCTTTCTTTGTTCTGGTGCTTGTGGGCCACGGCGAGCGGAAGCTCAAGACCTTGACGCCAGTTGGCTTGTGTGGCGAGCCAAGAAAGCAGTTGCAGCGCGGAGTTGCGATGGCGCGGATGATGGGTGATCTCGATCTCGGAGATGCTGCCCAGATTTTGCTGGGCGAGAGGATCATCAAATAATGAGGCGAGGGCCAAGCGGTAGTGGAAGGTACGGGTCCAGGCGAGGTCTTGGATGACAAGGGCGCGAGTGCTACCGTGAACGGCTTGGTCGATGATCGCGAAGGATGCACTCGGATTGGCCCAAGCGGAGCTATCGAAGACGAAGCGATCGATCACCGAGTAGAGGCGCTCTTCGAAAATCGGCGAGAGTTCGCCTTGCCACCAGAGAATGAGCGGAAGATCGCTGGTAAGGTGGGCGAAGACGGTGTTGCGGAGTCGGCCGCGAGAGACGCCAGTGAGGGCGAAAGCGATTTGTTCGCAGCAGACGGATTTTTTTCCTTGGCTGAGGTGGCAGTGGGCGGTGACCCAAGCGCGCAGGGAGGGCTCGGAGGCACTGCGATCCATCTCGACGAGGAGGGCGCGGCAGGCGTGCTCGCGGGTGAGTTCGCTGACGATGTGCGAATTTTTGGTGAGCGAGCCTTTTTCTTCAGAATAGACGGCGAAGTTGATGAGGCAGGCATTGGTGCGAGCTTCATCCACGGCCCAGAGCTTGCGCAATTCGGCATCGATGCGTCCGATGGCCACTTCTTGGCCGAGTATGGGATCGACGTCGGGCTGGCTGGTGGTGGCAACGGAGGTTGCGAGGGGGGTGGATGGAGAATCGCTGCTCATGATGATGTGCGGTTAGAGTCGGCGCCAGGTGTTTCCATCTTCATGGAGGAGGTCATCGGCTTCCTTGGGTCCCCAGGTGCCAGCAACGTATTCGGCCATGGGCAAGGGACTCGCGGCCTGGTGCCATGCTTGCTCGATGCAATCGATGAATTTCCATGCTTCTTCGACTTCATCGCGACGGGCGAAAAGGGTGGCATCACCGGCGATGGCATCGAGGAGGAGTCGCTCGTAGGCCTCGGGGCTGGGCTTGCCGAAGCTGGTGCTGTATTGGAAGTCCATCTTGACGGGCTCAAGGCGCAGGCTGGTGCCGGGGATTTTCGAGACCATGCGCAGGGAAATGCCTTCATCGGGCTGGATGCGGATGGCGAGCACATTGCCGCCGGGAACACCTGTGGGCAGGGCATTGAAAAGCACGCCGGGAGGCGACTTGAAGTGCACGGAGATCTCGGTGGCTTTTTTCGGGAGTTGCTTGCCGACGCGAATGTAGAAAGGAACTCCGCTCCAGCGCCAGGTATCGATCATGATGCGCAAGGCGACGTAGGATTCGGTCATCGATTCGGGATCGACGCGGTCTTCTTCGCGATAGCCGGGCACGGATTTACCGCTGACGCTGCCTTTGGTGTATTGGGCGCGGACGACGTTTTGGGCTACTTTTTCGGGAGTGTCCCACTTGCGCATCGAGCGGATGACTTTGACTTTTTCATCGCGCACGCCATCGGCACTGAGGTCGGTGGGTGGCTCCATTGCTACGAGGCTGAGGAGCTGAAGGAGGTGATTTTGCACCATGTCACGGAGCGCGCCGGATTTATCGTAGTAACCACCGCGGCCGCCTTCCATGCCGAGATTTTCGGAACAGGTGATCTGGACTTGTTCGATGTAGCGGCTGTTCCAGAGCGGTTCAAAAATGGCATTAGCAAAACGCAGGACCATGAGGTTTTGCGCGGTTTCTTTGCCGAGGTAATGATCGATGCGGTAGGTGTCTTTTTCCTTGAAGGTCTGATTGACCACGCGGTTAAGGCGTTGGGCAGTCGCGAGATCGGTGCCGAAAGGTTTCTCGACGATGACGCGGGCCCAGCAACCTTCTTTGGCTTCGTTGAGTCCGGCGTCTTTGAGTTGGGTGAGAATGTCGTCAAAAAACTCGGGCGCGCTGGCGATGTAGAAAAGTCGATTGCCCTTGCCGCCGCGATCGCGATCGATGGCATCGAGTGTTGCTGCGAGGCGGGCGTAGCCATCGGCATCGGTGAACTCGCTTTGGTGGTAGTGAATGTTCGGCGCGATGCTGCTCCAGACGGCGTCATCATGACCCGTGCGCGATACTTTGCGGTTGAGCTCTTCGAGGCCAGCACGGAACTCGGCATCGGTTTTTTCGCGACGGGCAAAGCCGATGATTTTCACGCCTGGAGGCAACTCGCCATCGAGTGCGAGGTTGTAGAGCGCAGGCACCAGCTTGCGGTGAGTGAGGTCGCCTGTGGCGCCAAAAATCACAACGGTGCACGCCTCAGGGCGGGTGCGTGAAACTAAATCTTCTCGAAACGGATTGCTCATGAGCGGGGGCGGAATTACACGTGAATTCGGCCTCACAGGGAAGAAGAAACTGTGTCTTGATCGAGGAAAGTGGCGCATGAGGGGATGAACTGCATGCGCCGGGAAAGGATGATTTTTCCAGAAAAATCAAGGCGTGTAGGTGAATCGGAAGAATTGGTTCTGGTTGGGGGCGGTTACGGTTCGCTCGATGAGACCGTTCGCATCGGCGGTGACGGTGGTAATGAGGCTCCACTGGTTGAGATTGCTGGAGGTCTCAAAACGATAGCTGAGGCCTTTGGCGGCGGTGCAACGGATGGTCACGGTGCCATTGGAATTTTTTGTGAGAGTCGTCGCGGATTCGGGCAGGATGATCAGTTCGAGTTCACCTTGTGCATTGAAGGGAGTAGCCCATTTTTGATCAGTGTAAACGTTGGTGCCGGTGAGTGTACGAAGGAAAGCCGCGAGGTTGTCTTTTTGGGTTGGCGTGAGATTGAGATTTTGCGGGCCTCCACCGGGCCTTCTTAAGCGCGGATCGAGATTAGTATTGTCGGAAGGTATGAGATTGTAGTGGTTAATGACATCGGCAAGAGTTGCTTTGCTGGCATCGTGCATGAGACCGCCGTTGGATTGGCCGCCGGGACCTACTGAATCACGTAACGAGGGCGAGCGGGTATTTGTGAGATCGGTGCCGCCTGCGATCACCCCGATGACACCATTGTTGCGACTGTTCGGATCGATGGCAAATTCTGGTGGCGCATGACAGCCCGCGCAACCGGCACCGCCGCCTGGTCCGGGTGGGTTGAGGAACAATGCCTTGCCGGCATTTTCTGCGGCCGTGAAGTTCGGAAATGGTTGGTTGTCGTTCGCCTGAGCGCGGCCTACGTCGTATTTGGAATCGAAGGATTGGATGCTGCGGACGAATTGCGCGAGAGATTGTTGTACGCGTGTTTCGGTGATGGTGGCATTACCAAACGTCATCGCGAAGAGCACTCGATACTCGGGAATGGCGGTGAGGCGCGTGACTAGATCAGCGAAGGCGGGGTCGCCGCTGGTGCCGCTGAAGCCCATTTCGACGTGATCTTTGATCGGCTGGGTCGTTTGGATTTCTAGTGATGCAGCTCGCTCATCCCAGAAGAATTTCGATTCGTTCGAAAAGCGGCTATTGATGAGGCGCATCGAGTGCCGACCAGTGGATCCATTGACGCCGAGGCTGGCCGTGGCATCATCGCCGAAGCCGCGTGATTGCTCGTGGCACGAGGAGCAACTCACGGTGCTGTTGCGTGAGAGGCGTTTGTCATAGAACAAAATGCGCCCGAGTGTGGCTCCGGCATCCGTGATCGCGTTGTTGCCCGGAGTGTTGTCACGCGTGATAAACGCCGGGCGCGTTTGATTCGCGTAGTTGTGGAGTTGGGTGAGATTGACGACGCCATCTTGTGCGAGCGCGTGTGCGCCCGACAAAGCGAAGAACAAGGTCCATAGTGTGTGTGTTGTTTTCATGGAGGATTTTTGCGAAATCTCGTTCGCGTCTCCATCTTTCACGAAAAGGCGAACTATCCAAGGAGCTTTACTAAGGCTTTACAATTCTTTACAAACACTTCACGGGGCGCACCGCATTTGGATTAATTTGGCACTTTTTTCACGTACATCGCTTTGAGCGCAATCGTTAGCCCTTCCATCTTGCAGGAAATTTCATGATCGCCATCGACGAGGCGAATCGGTTTTGACTTGGTGCCTACTTTCAACACCTGCGAGGTGCCACCGAGCTTGAGATCTTTGACCATTTGCACGACGTCGCCATCGGCTAAGACATTTCCATGTGCATCCTTGACCACACGATCTGCCGGTGCTTCATCCGCTTGCTCTTCCTTCGTCCACTCATGGCCACAAGTGACACATTCCCAGATCGTAGCGTGGGACAAAAGTTCATTCATATCGCAGACAGGGCAGTTTGGTTGGCTCATCAGGGAAACCCTGCCCGAAACCGAAAGAGCGATCAAGTGTAAAGCCGTGCGATGAGCTTCGATCGATGTGTGCCTCATTCCACTCTTGCGTGCGAGCTTTCTCCCGTTCATGCTAGCCGTGACATGCCGCGCCACGTTTCACAAGTTGATGCCTTTCACGCAGAAATGCGCGATTTTTCTGACTTCGGCTCGTCGACGAGAATTCTCGAAATTGCCAGCGCAGGGCGCAGTATTCCTGTTTACATCAACGAGTTCTGGACTGCCAAACAACGCGCCGCGCACTCATTGCACGAGGTATCGTATCGCGCTTGCTTCAAGCCGCAACTGCCACGATTTTTCATCGAGCGTTTTACTACGACTGGCGAAAAAGTCTACGATCCGTTTATGGGCCGCGGCACTACTTTGTTAGAGAGCGCTTTGCTTGAACGCGTGCCTGTAGGCTGCGACATCAATCCACTCTCGGCCTTGCTGTGCCTGCCGCGTTTGCGCTCGGTGGATCTAACGCAAATCGATAAACGACTCGAAGAAATCGATCTCACAGCGCCGGACAATATTCGCGAAGATCTAGCAGTTTTTTATCATCCCGATACCTTGCGCGAACTTTGCGCTCTGCGTGAGTATTTTCTCACGAAAGAAAAGGCCAGCACGCTCGATGACATCGATGCCTGGATTCGCATGGTTGCAACCAATCGTCTCACGGGTCACTCCAGTGGATTTTTTTCCGTCTACACGCTGCCGCCAAACCAAGCGGTTTCGATTGCTTCACAGATCAAGATCAATGCAAAACGTGGACAGGTTCCTACCGCTCGCGATATCCGAAAGATCATTCTCAAAAAATCTGCTAGCCTGCTCAAAGATCTCAGCGCCGACGAGAAAAAACATCTCAAAGCTGTTAGCAAAAAAGCCCAATGCGTCACGGCGAGCAGCGCGCAAACGCCCGTTATTGACGATTCTAGCATCGCGCTGGTCGTTACCTCGCCGCCGTTTCTCGACATCGTGCAATACGATCAAGACAACTGGCTGCGCTGCTGGTTCAATGGCATCGACTCCAAGGCCGTGCCGATTTGGCAATGGCGCAAAGCCGAAGATTGGCAAGCAGCCATGACCGAAGTTTTTCGCGAACTGCAACGCGTTCTTGTTGATGGGGGCATCGTGGCCTTCGAAGTTGGAGAAGTGCGCAATGGCAAAATCAAGCTCGAAGAACTCGTCATCCCCGCCGCCGCCTCAGCGGGATTGCAAGCCATTGCCGTCTTGATCAACGACCAAGAATTCACGAAAACGTCTAACTGCTGGGGCGTCGACAATGCCAGCAAAGGCACGAACACCAATCGCATCGTGATTCTCCAAAAATCCCGACCCGCTCAACAATTGAGTTTGGGGTTGTGATGAGCAGATCAGTTATGGGTGAATTGTGATCGGTTATTCGTTGATGATTTCCGGCTTGCCGCTGCATGCTCAAACTGTATCGTTCTTGCATGCATAAAACTCTGCTCTGGTTTCTTTCGCTGCTCTGCTGTCATGCGGGGATCATTCCGCAACCGCTTGATACCAAAATGCGCGACGGGCATTTTTCGCTCAAGCCCGCCTCTTTCATTTACTTGCCAACCGGCACGGAGCAAACATTGCTGAGTGTTCTCAAGGATAGCGATATTGATCTCAAAATGGCACCTGCCGATTCGTCATGCGCAGTGCAATTGTTAGGTGCCGATTTCCTGCCCGACAATTACCCGATCCCCACAGGCGAAGGCTACGTCGTGCGTGTGACTCGTGAGGTCATCAACATTCATGCTGCGACTGATGCCGGAAAATTCTACGGATTGCAAAGCTTGGTGCAGCTCATTTCTTCTGCCGAAAAATCACCAGACGGCACGATCCAAGTGCCCTGTCAGGACATCGTCGATCAACCCCGCTTCGCTTGGCGCGGCTACATGCTCGATGTTTCCCGTCATTTCACCACCACCGAAAACATCAAACGCCAACTCGACGCGATGGCGCGCTACAAACTCAATCGCTTTCATTGGCATCTCACCGATTCTCCCGCTTGGCGGATCGAGATCAAAAAATACCCCGAGCTCACGCGCGTCGGCGCGCGTGGCACCGAGACCGATCGACGCAAGGAAGCGCCCGCGCAATTTTACACCCAAGAGCAAATCAAAGAGATTGTCGCCTATGCCAAGGCGCGACACATCATCGTGATCCCCGAGATCGATATGCCCGGTCATGCCGATGCCGCAGTGCGTAGCTACCCGCAGCACGATGGTGGTGGCTACGAAAAATGGCCGCACTTTACCTTCAACCCCGCTAAACCCGAAACCCTCACATTTCTCGATGACATTCTCACCGAAGTTGCGGCCTTGTTTCCCGATGCGGGAGTCATCCATTTCGGTGGTGATGAAGTGCATTTCGGCTGGCAACAATGGCCCAAACTCCCCGAAGTGCAGGCCTTGATGAAACAAGAAAATCTCAAAGATCTCGCCGCAGTAGAAACATGGTTCAATCGACGCATGGCGAAAAAAATCAATGCACTCGGCTTCGAGACGGGTGGTTGGGATGAGATCGCCGCTCGTGAACTGCCGAAGGACAAAACTCTAATCTTCTGGTGGCGTCACGACAAACCGAACGTATTGCAGCAAGCGCTGAGCGATGGCTATCCCGTTATCCTATGCCCACGCCGACCATGCTACTTTGATTTCTTGCAGCATCCCAGTCACAAGAATGGACGCAACTGGAATGGCATCAATCCACTCAGCGATGTCTATGCGTTTCCTGGCAATCTCAAGCTCACAGAGAGTCAAGAAAAACAAGTGCGCGGCATCCAAGCGTGCCTGTGGACGGAAACAACGATCACGCAGAGCCGCCGCGATTTCATGACCTGGCCACGCCTCATCGCTCTGGCAGAATCGGCATGGACCGCTGAGAAAAACAAAGATTTTGCCAGCTTCGAGAACCGTCTCAAACCAGAACTCACATGGCTCACGAAAAAGGGCATCGGCTTCTACGATGTTCATCGTAATTCCGCCGAAGTTACCGACAGCGGAGCCAAACAAGAATACCTCGACAACGCGGAGTAAGGCATCAGTCGCCACGATCAAAAAATTCCATCCTTGCCCAGCATGATGATTTTGCTAACATAGGGAAAAGTTATGAAGAAAAAATCCATCTGGTTTGGCTCTGCAGCTGCATTGATTCTGTTCGCATGCTGGCTGTTGATGCAGTCGGGCTCGAAGCCACAATCGGAAGGAGAAATAACGGGCAAGCCCAAGTCTGCGCGAGCTGCCTCTAACGATGAGGATCTTGCACGCGAACGCACAGCCCGCCGCAAGGCCTCGGGGCGGGTGTTGCCTGAGGGATCGATCACCACGCATCAACCCGAGCAATTGAAAGATTTTGTGCTCACCGAGTGCAAGGGGCACCAAGTCAGCCTTCGCACCGCTCTGAAATTGATCGATGAAGCCTACCAAGACGCTTGTTATTTCAGTTTGGAAAAACCTCTCAAGCTCACCTATGAAATTGATGGAAAATCCGACAAGTTGCTGAACTTTTCGCTCAAGGGAAAAACTTGGTTGGGTGCGGTGAAATACATCGCAGCTCTCGCAGGGATGGAGGCGAAGCTGGAAGGTGAAAAAGTAGTGCTGACACCGTTGGAAGGTGCGGATGAGGTAACGGAAATGACTTTAAACATCAATCCTACCCTGATCGATGATCTTCAAAAATCGCTCATTGATCTTGGAGAATGGGATCTGACCGCAACGTCTAATCCTACGCAATTTTCCGAACTTTTTCGCAAAAACGGAATCATCACGCAAGCAACGGTGAGATACAATGCCGCTCAAGGAATTCTAACGATTCATGGAAATGCGCAGGAGCGTGCCGCGCTCGAAGCTGCGGCCAAGTTGAGCGAGAGAGAATTTAAGCAAATCAATCTATCGACTAAAATCATAAACAGCAAAGACCCACTGGAATTGCCACAGGGGAACCTTGATGATGCGAAAATGCAAGAATGGCAGCGTGAGTTGGCGGCCAAGGAAGGCATAGAAGTTTTGAGTGCACCCAGTATCAATAGTCAGCATGGTCAGGATGCAACCATCGAAGTGAAGGAGGGCCACGGCGATAATTGGACAGGATTACAACTCAAATTCAAAACAGATTACATCGGATTGAAAATGATCTCCGCGAATCAAACGGAATTACGCCCCAAAGGTGATGGGGGAGAAAATCAATACGCGGAAGCTCAGCTTCTTGTTTATGGTGGTGATTCGCAGGTGAAAATGTTAGGTGATGATTCTAATGGATACTATTATCAACTTACAACAATACGTCCTAGATCACAAGGAATCACCCGTGATTCTATCGATGCCATACTCAATAATCCCAATCGAAACGATCCGGCCAACCCCGCACCCGAAGGTCCCTCCACCGCTCCCATCGCCAAAGCTGTTCCGGGTCAGCCGGGATTTGTGTTCAGTCCTTTCAATAACAAGATTGTTGACTTGAGAGGCATTACCTCCGGAACCTTAGTGGCTGATCCGCAGTTCCCTGCATCCGAGAAAAAACACTTCCGCGCACCGTAGTCGTGGCGGCGCTTGGAATCTTCGCACTTTTTTGACCGCTGGACAAACAACAGGGTATCGGCTAAAATACAAGCATGACAATTTCCATCGCAAATCTCCCAACAGATCTGCAAATTTTTGTAGAAACAACATTGGCAAATGGCGAGTATCCCGATGCTGAGCATTTGCTGCTTGGTGCCCTCTACCAGCTCAAAGAACAACACATGAATGAAGGTGGGGAACTGGAAATCACAGAAGCATGGGGAGAGGAAATTGACAGACGTTTGGAGGAAATCACAAGTGGCAAAGTGAAGTGCATTCCAGGGGAAGAGGTGCTAGCGCGATTGCGGACTAAACTCGGATAAAAGCAACATGCTTGCGTTTCAATTTCACCCTGAGGCCGACCGAGAAGCCGATCACGAATTTGATTACCTACGGTTACATGGAGGTGACATCCTGGCTTCTCGGTTTCTTGATGCTATAGAACATGCCATCCATTCATGTCGATCTCATCCGCTATTATACCGAACCTTTCACAAAAATATCAGGAGAGTGATTCTTCACAAACCGTTCGGTGAATATTACTTGCCCTTCGTTGTGCTCGATAAAACGATTTACATCCTCGCTGTAGCCCATGCCAAGCGTAAGACATTCTATTGGCGCGATCGTCTCGATGACAAGAAATCGTTGTAAACGCCAAGTGCCACCACGATTTTCTCCAGTGGACAAGCACCCGCGTTCATGATTAGCTTTGTTCATCATGAAACTCGAAACGCAATGCATCCATGCTGGTTATTCCCCTGAAGCTACCACTCTTTCCTGCGCTGTTCCCGTGTATCGTACTGCCTCGTATGTGTTCCGCAATACCGAGCACGCGGCCAATTTGTTTGCGCTGAAGGAACTGGGCAATATTTACAGTCGGCTGATGAATCCCACCTGCGATGTGTTAGAGCAACGTCTCGCCGCGATGGAGCAAGGTGCCGCAGGATTGGCGCTGGCTTCGGGCACCTCAGCGATTTTTTACTCGATCATCACTCTTGCCGAAAAGGGCGACAACATTGTCTCCGCGCGCAATCTCTACGGTGGCACCTACACGCAGTTCAAGGACATCTTGCCGCAACTCGGCATCGATGTGACTTTTGTGGACTCAAACGATCCGAACAATTTCGCGGCTGCGATCAATGACAAAACTCGGGCGATTTTTTGCGAATCAGTCTCGAATCCTGCGCTGGAAATTGCCGATCTGGAAGCCATCGCCAAAGTCGCCCATGCTCACGGATTGCCGCTGATCGTGGACTCCACTTTTTCCACTCCGTTTCTGACGCAACCCATCGTCCACGGCGCGGACATCGTCGTTCACTCGCTGACCAAATGGCTCGGCGGCCACGGAACCAGCCTCGGCGGCATCGTCATTGATTCCGGAAAATTCAATTGGTCCGCTGGCAAACATCCCCTCTTCGATCAACCCGATCCCTCCTATCACGGTTTGCGCTGGGGCCACGATCTTCCCGAGCCATTAGCTCCCTTGGCCTTCATCTTGAAAATGCGCACTGGTCCGCTGCGCAATCTTGGTGCTTGTCTCTCGCCTGACAATGCATGGATGGCGATGCAGGGCATCGAAACTTTGCCTTTGCGCATGGAGCGTCATTGCAGCAATGCCCTCGCCGTGGCGAAACATCTCAGCGCGCATCCCGCAGTCGAGTGGGTGCGTTTCCCTGGATTGGAAGGCGATTCTCAAGCGGCGATGAATCAAAAATATCTGCGTGGCTTGGGCGGTTCGATGGTGGTTTTCGGCATCAAAGGTGGTGCGGAAGCAGGCGCGAAGTTCATTGATTCGCTCAAACTTTTCCGCCACCTCGCCAATGTCGGCGATGCAAAATCGT
>JBIIAI010000216.1:0-4585 GCA_044239965.1 Akkermansiaceae bacterium | reverse complement strand
TCGAGTTCGTTCTTCGAAACGAGTATTTTTCTCTAACAAATGAACGGCGAGCCAGTGGAGTTACTAGCATTTTGGGTAAATGCGCAATTCTGGCACTACACTGAGCGGGGAGGGATATTTTGCGCTGATCTCTCGCAATAAAAAACGGCATCCCGTGCGTGCGGGATGCCGTTGTTTTGTGGGGCTTGAATTTGCCCTGTGGTGATTATTTCGCGGCAGCGATCACGGTGTCTTTGGTCATGCCGAGTTCTTTCATCACGGTGTTGCCGGGAGCGGAGATGCCGAAACGATCGATGGCGATCACTTTACCTTGCAGACCGACATATTTCCACCACAGACCGCCCACACCGGCCTCGATGGCGATACGTTTGGTGCAGCTGGAGGGCAGAACGCTTTCGATGTAGTCAGGGCATTGGCGATCAAAGCGCTCGAAGCAGGGCACGGAAACTACGCGCACACCGTCGCCGAGTTCGGCTGCGGCATCGATGCAATGTTGCACTTCTGATCCGCTGGCGAGCAAGATGGTGGTGAGAGCAGCGGTTTCTTTTTTCGCAATGTAAGCACCACGGATAACGCCATCGCGACGCTCTTCGACGCCGAGATTGTTCATCAAGGGGATGGCCTGACGAGTGAGGATCAGGGCGGTGGGGCCATCGGTGCGATTCATCGCGGCGACAAAGGCGCCAGCAGTTTCTTCGGCATCGCCAGGGCGGATCACATCGAGACCAGGGATGACGCGCAGACCGCTTACCGTTTCTACGGGTTGGTGCGTAGGGCCGTCTTCGCCTACGCCTACGGAGTCGTGCGTGAAGATGTAAGTGACAGGAAGTTTCGCCAGTGCCGCGATGCGGATCGAGGGGCGGAGGTAATCGGCGAAGACGAGGAAAGTTGCACCGGAGGCGCGGAACAGACCATCGTAAGCGATGCCGTTGCAGATGGCTCCCATGGCGTGCTCGCGGATGCCGAACCAGATGTTGCGACCAGTTGGGTTTTTCGCAGAGAAATCACCGCCGTCTTTGATGTAGTTTTTCGTCGAGCCGAAAAGGTCGGCGCTGCCAGTGATGAAGTTGGGCACAGCCTTGGCGACGGCATTGATCACATTGGCACCAGCGCTGCGGGTGGCGTCTTTGTAGTCGGCAGGGAATGCAGGGATTTGAGCGCTGAGATCGGTGGGAACGGCGGCGGCAACACTCTCGGTGAGTTGTTGTGCCAGAGCAGGGTTGGCCGCAGCCCAAGCATCGTAGGTGGCTTGCCATGTAGCAAGTTCTGCGGCGGCTTTTTCATTGCGGGCGGCGAAGTAGGCGCGCACTTCGTCCGATACGAAGAAATGTTCTGCGGGCAGGCCGAGGTTTTTGCGGGCTTCATCGATGAATTTGGCTCCGCCTTCGCCGTGTGCTTTGGCTGTGCCTGCGACTTCAGGGATGCCTTGACCGATGATGGTTTTGGCGATGATCACCTTGGGCTTGCCGTTATTGTTGGCTTTGGCGTCGGCGAGTGCTTGCTCGATGGCTGCGAAGTCGTGGCCATTGATGGTGACGGCATCCCATTGTTGGGAACGGAAATAGGCCTCGGCATCTTCGCCTTGGGACACATCGGCCATGGCATCGAGGGTAACGTCATTGGAATCGTAAATCATCACCAAGTTGTCGAGACCGCTGTGGCCCGCAAAAGCGATGGCTTCTTTGGCAACACCTTCTTGGAGGCAGCCGTCGCCGAAAAGAGCGAAGACGTGATGATTGAAAATCGTGTGTTCTGCTGTGTTGTAGAGAGCGGCGGCGCGTTTGCCCGAGAGAGCAAAACCGACGGCATTGGCGATGCCTTGGCCGAGCGGGCCGGTGGTGGCTTCGACGCCTGGAGTTTCATGGAACTCAGGGTGGCCTGGGGTGATCGAATGCAATTGACGGAAGTTTTTCACTTCTTGCAGGGAGAGTTCGTAGCCGGAGAGATGCAACCAAGAATAGAGGAACATCGAGCCGTGGCCTGCGGAGAGCAAGAAACGGTCGCGGTTCAACCAGCGTGGGGTGCTTGGGCAATAGGTCATGGCTTCGCCAAAAAGCACGGCACCGATTTCTGCGCAGCCGAGTGGCAGACCGAGGTGACCTGATGAGCAGGCGTGGATGGCGTCCATGGCAAGTCCACGGGCTTGATTGGCGGCGGCTGATAATACGGTGGTGTTCATGAGAATTGGCAAAATAAATGTGCGGACGCATCGTAGGCATTTGTTCCAGTCTGACAAGCGATGATTTTGTCAGTAACTCGGAGCGATGGAGTAGGGGGGAGATTGAGAAGTAGCTTAGACTGATTTTTTCATGATTCACCCCAGAGTTTTCAGGCAAAGCTGTCTTCAATCTTTACACCCGTGCATTCAGCCAAGTACCGCGGAAGTGGAGCCAAGAGAACACAAGTGCTTGCACGGTGAGGTCGATGGCGAAAATGGTCCATACGCCGACGAGTGTGAGGTGGCCAGTGGATTTCGCATACATCAGCACACCGATGCGGAAGAAGCACATGATCGAAAAGGCCCACTTCATGACGAGCGGGGTGGCACCTGCGCCACGCATGGTGGTTTTGAGAAGAATGCAGGTCGCGAACGCTGGTTGCGAAAAGGCGCAAACGATCAGCAGGGGTGTTGCCATGTGCAAGTGTTCCTCACTGCCGCCAGCGAGGATGCCGACGAGTTGCTCGCGAAAAATCACAAAGCACAGGCCGAGAAAGCTCATCACTGCGATGTTGAGTTTCCAGCAGAAACGCACGGCGCGCACGGCCATTTCCTTCGAGCCCGCTCCGAGATATTGTCCTGTTAGGGCCGCTGCCGCCGTGGCGATCGCGAAGCCGGGCATGAAGCTCATCGACTCAACTCTTATGGCAATCATGTGTGCGCCAAGAGCCCCGTGCATCGGCAATTGTGAGATGGTTTGGATGCCGAAGTAATGGATCATCCACATGCCTGCGACTTCCATCGATTGCGGGATGCCGACGCGAACGATGCGCTTGGTGACATCGCGGTGAAATCCCAGTGCCTCACGCGACCAGCGCAATGCATGGTCCGCCGCACCTTTGCGAAGAGCTAAGACAAGACTCACGGAGGCCAATCCCGCGATCCAGCCGCAGACTGTTCCCAGCGCAATGCCCGCCACGCCGTGACCGCCCCATGGGCCGGGTCCATAGACGAATAAAATGCTCAGGCACAAGTTGACGACGTTCACCACGATCATCGAGAAAAACGGCGTTCGGGTATCGCCCGAGCCGCGCAAGGCGGAGTTCAGCGCCATCATCGCACCGCTGAATGGTCCCGACCAAGCAAGCACACCAAGATAGTCCGCAGCATGCCGCGAGGCCTCGGGGCTGAGTTGCATTTTCTCAATCAGCAAGCCTGAGCCAAAGTGCAGCAGCAACAGCGAACCAATCCCGGCCAAGATCCCGAGATACAAACCTTGGCACATGCCGCGTCGCGCCAATTGCCCATCGCGAGCACCCACAGCGCGCGATACCAGAGCCATCACGCCAATTGCTACGGCTCCTTGCAGGATGTTAAAAAACCAGCCGACATAGCCGCCGAGGCCCATGGCATCGAGGATTGCCACACGTGCTTCGCCCTCGGCCATGCGGCTCGATACCATGATGTCCGTGACGCCGACGAGAAACGTCATCGCGTTTTCCAACAAAGGCCACACTGCGAGAACGGCCACCTGTTTTGACAGGCTCAGTCCGCCTAGCTTCCCGGCGAGGATCGGAGTGCGCTTCGTGGAATCGGACTCGGACATGGCAGAAGCTTACTCTTCGTCCAAAGGCTGACCTTCGATCGGTTGCACATTCGGCAACGAGGGGCCAGTCGCTTGCGCGAAGCGTGTTTTGGAGCGAATCAATAATGTGCCTAACACCCAATCAGCGAGGGGCAGCACAACGTTGAAATTCTTGTGCATGTAGCGATGGTGCAGCAGGTGATGGCCATTGATGCGGCGAAAAAATTCCGGCTTCTCGCAACGGCGTGCCTTGGGCAAATGCATGCACCAATGCAGGTATTCATAGACCCCATAATAGCCTGCGAATGCAATTAGCCCACCGATGGTGAACGCCCATTCGCCGATTAGCAGGGAAATGATCACATACGGAATCATGCCGATCATGATCAAGACTGGACCATTCCACCAAGCCATCGGGATGGTTTCCTTGTCCTTGTCATGTTGCAGGTGGTAGGTGTGGTCTGCTTTGAAAATTTGATGGTGCACGACCGCATGCGCGTTAAAGGCATAACGGAATTTTCCTACCGGGCGATGCATCACATACTTGTGCAGAGTCCATTCGAAAAAAGAGGCGAAAACGATGCCGACCAGCAATCCAGCTAGGGCCCAAATTAGGGTTACATAAATCATTCTTTAGGTGCGGGACTTAGCCGCGCGCGCCATCATCATCGAGAATGCGGAAAACACAAGTAGCGAATCAAGAAACCTTGATTTTGCTTTTCTGTTGTGAGCGAGCGTGTTTTTTGTTATGGTAGAGAATGGAAAATCGCTGACTGGTCTTGGTGGCTGATAGTAGGTTATTCTTCTTCGTTATGCTTGCAGCCCTCATCCTGCATGGCGCG
>JBIIAI010000160.1:0-6938 GCA_044239965.1 Akkermansiaceae bacterium | reverse complement strand
GCTTTTCTGTTGTGAGCGAGCGTGTTTTTTGTTATGGTAGAGAATGGAAAATCGCTGACTGGTCTTGGTGGCTGATAGTAGGTTATTCTTCTTCGTTATGCTTGCAGCCCTCATCCTGCATGGCGCGGTTCACTCAATAGACATCTCTCAGATAGCGTTTGTCTTTTTTCATTTGGGTAACGTAAGCGGCAGCTTCTTCGGTGGAAAGCTTGCCGTGCGTGGCGATCACATCGTGCAGAGCTTGATCGACGTCTTTGGCCATGCGGCTGGCATCACCGCAAACGTAGAACGCGGCACCGTAGTCGAGCCATTTCCAGAGCTCAGCCCCTTGCTCGCGCATGCGATCTTGCACGTAGATTTTTTGGGATTGATCACGTGAAAATGCAGTATCGAGCCGGTGAAGATAGCCGTCTTGGGCAAATTGCTTCAGTTCTTCCTCGTAAAGATAATCGGTGGCTGCGTGAGGGTTGCCAAAAAACAGCCAGTTTGGGCCCGGAGCTGCGGTGGCTTTGCGTTCTTCCAAGAAGGCACGGAAGGGCGCGATACCAGTCCCGGGGCCGACCATGATCAGTGGCGCTTCATTTTGCGCAGGCATGCGGAAGGCAGGGTTGCTGTGAATATAAACACCGCTGGTGTCTCCTGCGGCAAGGCGCGCGAGAAACGAGGAACAGACTCCCGCACGTGAGCGACCGAACGTTTTGTAGTTCACAACGCCGACGGTGAGATGAACTTCTCCGGGATGGGCTTTCGGGCTAGATGCGATCGAGTAGAGACGAGGCTGAAGTTTGCGCAGCACGCCGACAAAGTCCTCGGCATCGCGGAAATCGGCGGGGTAATCGAGAACCAAATCAATCAGCTCACGACCCCAAATGAAGTCCTGATAGGCTTGTTTGTCGCCGGCTTGCACCAACGAGCGCAAGAACGGTGAACCGCTGCGCGACTGCCATTTTTCGATTAGACTTTGCGTCAATGTACGCAGATCGTAATGATAGGTGAGGGCTTCCCGAAGTGGCATTTCTTTGCCATCAGTGGTGGCGACCTCGACATTGGTGTTGAAGGGCAAAAAGCTGAGGATTTCTTCGACGAGAGTGGCAGAGTTCACGGGCATGACGCCGAGAGCATCGCCTACCTCGTAGCTGAGATCCGAGCCTTCGAGTGAGATCTCAATGTGCTGTGTTTGCTTCTCCGAACCGATCCCGTTGAGGTTAAAACTGCGCAAAAGCGGAGCAGGGAAGGGGCGTGTTTTGGAGTAGCCCTCTTCTTCTTGATCGAGAGCTGTGGCTGCAACAACAGAAGGCCCAGCGGGTGCGAGCATGGCGATCAATGCCGATGACCAGGTTTTGAAACCGACATCATATTCGACATCACAATCCACGCGTGCATGCAGACGTTCGGCTCCCAGCGCGGCGAGTCGATTGTCGAACTCGATGCCGCATTGGCAGTAATCCGGATAACTGCTATCTCCAAGAGCTAAGACGGAAAATTTCACTCCGTTCAGGGCTGGTGCGTCATCCGAATGCAGCCATTGGTGAAAATCTGCGGCGGAATCAGGTGGCTCGCCATCGCCATAGGTGCTGGTGATGAGTAGCAAGTTTTGCTCTTCGGCAAGATTGCTGCGGTCGTAGGCAGCGATGTCATGAAGTGCGGGCAGGAAATTTCCTTTTTTGAGCTCTTTGAGTAGCTTTTTGCCGAGGGCTTCGGCATTTCCCGTTTGAGAAGCGTAGAGAACGGTCACCGGAACGGCAGGACCAGCTGCGGGTGGGGCGGTTTGACCAAGAGAGGCGAAGGTTTTTGCAAAAAATTCATTGAGCCACGCGCGTTGCTCTGGGGTGAATGGGGCGTCATCTGGGACAATCGGGATCGTGGACATGTCAGAAAAGGAAAAGGGGCAAGGTGCCGAGAAATAGTATGGTAGCGGTGAGGCGGCCTGAGGCCTGACGATAGAGGAAATTCACGAAAGCTCAAGCAAGGATCGCGCCATTTTTGTCAGAAAATCGGTCAAATCGGTCAAGATCGGCAAAAAAAGTCCCGCCTGGAGGGGATGTCTCCAGACGGGCAAGGATGCCGTGTGTTTTGGTCGTTCTTACTTATGGCTGGGCGGGAACGATGAGTTCAGAATCCACGGCAAGAAGGGTCGCTCCATTGAAGTTATTGACTTGCCAGCCATTCAATGAAATGAGTTTTTCCGGTGTGGTCCCATATTCCTTAGCGACTTCGTCAAGGGTGAGTTCGCGGGTGGTTTTGAGCAGACGATAGCCAACTGGCAGCTTGGGAGCTAGGTCATCGGCTTTGTCTGGTATGGGTGGAGCAGCTTGAGTGGATGAATTGAGCACGGGGGTGGGTGTTGTTCCGGTCATGCTGGGTGGCGTGTTCGGAGTGCTCGTTTCGCTGATTGTTGCGGGGATCGGGGTGGGTGATGGAAGGGCTTGGCTTTCGTTTTTGGCGATGCTTGGGGCAGGCGCTGGCTGGGTGACCGCGCTCGCTTGATGTTGCATCAGAGGATTCATCTCAGCATTTGTGGTGCTCGGGCTAGTGTGGCTCGTTGTGCTTGGCTTTGGTAATGCTGCGATTTCCTGTGGGCGTGGCGCAGGCTTGGGTGCGGCAGGGGCTTTGGCTACGGCTGCTTTCGGTGCTGGTTGGCTAGCGATGCTGGCGGAGCGTGAGCCAGTGAGGTTGATTTTTTTGCCGACGGGCATCGCATTGGGATTGAGCGATGGATTCGCAGCTTGCAGAGCGGCTACGCTGGTGCCTTGACGGCGCGCGATGCTGCTGAGAGTGTCGCCAGACGCGATGGAGTAAGTGCCTGTGACACGAGCGGATGGGCTGGATTTGGCAATGGGTCCAGCAGCTTTAAGAGGAATGGTGAGCTTTTGGCCGATGCGCATCGAATGGGCATTGACACCAGGATTGGCTCGCTGCAACTGGCTCAGGCTAACGCCATAATTGAGCGCGATGCGATACATGTTGTCGCCTGCTTTCACTACATGCGTGGCAGCACCAGAGATCGAGGTGGAGATCAGCATGACAAGGCCGAAGATAAGAGTGGGTGTCTTCACGGCCGCGATTGTTATGGAAAAGTTAACTGATAGCAAGTAAAAATTTAAGACTTGCTGATATTTTTTAAAAATAGTTTGGAGGGTCAAATGAAATCGCGTGGATTTCTTGTAAACCTTTGATGGTCTAGGATTTGGGGGCGGCTGGAGAGGTGACTTCTTCGGTGACCGTCTCGGTGCTAGGCTCGACGATCTGGACTTTCGCGCCATCGACAGCGTAGGTCAGCGAGGATGATGCGAGTTTTTCGCCATCGGAAAATCCTTCGCGTGTGACAACTTCGTTGCTAGTGGACCAGGTGGGTGAGAGATCGCGACGCATGAGTACGGGCGGTTCGTCCATGACCATGTAAACGCGATTCACTCCACGCAGGGCGGAGCGAGGTAGAACGTAGGATTTTTCAAGCACGATGCCTTGGATCGAGGCGCGCAAGGGTTGGCCGATGCGAAGAGGTGCGCTTTTTCCTGTGCGAGCAAATGGATCATCGATGCGGGCGATGACAAACAACTCGCGAGTGGTATCATCGAGTGTGCCCTCGGTGCGAACGATTTTGGCGCTCCATTGATCGGGTTCTGCCACGCCGCTAGCGTCGGTGAGCATGACGGGCACAGGCGTGTCATTTTCGTCGGTAGGTAGTTTGACAAACGGAAGTTGTGATGGAGGAATGGGCAGCCGGATTTCAGCGTAATCAGAGGCGAATACCTCACCGAGTGCTGTGCTAGGGCCCACAGCTTGACCTAAGCCGATGCTGCGGGTTTTGACGCGACCTGCAAAAGGAGCTTTGATTTTTGTACGTGCTAAATTGCGTTGCGCTTGATCGAGATCAGCTTTGGCGGACTTGACGGTTGCCTCGGCTTCTTTCAATTGCGGAACGCGCAGGACCAATTCGGATGGCTCTTCTTCGTAGCCGATGTCTTCCCAGTTGAGCCGTGCTTGTTTGGCGCGTGCCTGTTCTTGGGAGAGGGCGGCTTCGGCGCGAGCGAGGCGGGCTTCGGCGGATGCAAGGGCGGCTTCGAAGTCCGCGGGGTCGAGTTCGGCGAGGATCTGATCTTTTTCGAAAAAGGCGCCATCCTCAAAGCTGGGGTGGAGTTTTTGGATCGTCCCACCTACGAGAGGTGTAATGGTTGTGACGTAGTGCGCGCGCACAGTCCCTTGGCTGGCAATTTCCACTTGATAATCACGGGCGTGCAGCTCGAGAACCTCGGTGCGGATCAGTTGCTCCGGCAGCGACATGGGCTTGGGTTTTTCCACGGGTTTCCCCAAGTAATACCAAGCACCTCCGCCAATGGCGAGAATGGTGAGTGGGGCGATGATCCGATTGAGTTTCATGTTGAAAGTGACGCTTACGTAAGTGGGCAGGGGAATGTAGCGCGGAACGGGCGATTTCCCAAACAATTTCGGAAAATGTCTTTAATTTCTCTGTCAGCAGCATTTTTTTGCATCGCCGTCCGCTCACAAACACTAAGGATTAACGACATGGATTCATTTTTTGTTCATTTTTTCTTGAACAAACTGCGCCTTTCTCTATGTTTCTTGCGGATTACGAAATCCTTTGTGCCATAAAGGCTAGAACGAAAATTTCCCCAAATTCCCAGGACAGGTTTTGTTGCGAAAATGTGACAAGCGACCAAGGGCGGCAGCGCAGAGAAAATTTTAAATCGCGAAAAATCGGAGCATTTAGGTTCGATTGATGTCTGCTATTTCTTCCATCGATTTCTTGATCGTCGGCGCAGGGTTCTCTGGGCTCGTCACTGCGGAGCGACTCACCAATGCTGGTTTTCGCTGCGTCGTGATCGATCAACGCGACCACCTCGGCGGAAATGCCTACGATTGTTATGACGAGGCTGGCGTGCTGATTCATCCCTACGGGCCTCATTATTTTCGCACCAATTCCCAGCGTATCATCGATTATCTCTCGCGCTTTACCGAGTGGCATCCCGTCGAATACGAAATCAAAAGTTTCACCCGTAACCAATATTGGAGCTTTCCGATCAATCTCAACACCTTCGAGGAATGGTTGGGGCGATCATCCACCGAGGAAGAATGGAGCGCTTGGTTAGAGAAAACAAAAGTTGCGATCGATCACCCACAAAACTCGGAAGAGGTCATTGTGAGCCAAGTCGGCTGGGAACTCTACCGCACGTTTTTTGAGCCATACACTCTCAAGCAATGGAAATTGCACCCACGTGAGCTTCAGGCATCGGTATGTGGAAGAATTCCGATCCGTCTGAATCGCGACAATCGCTACTTGACCGATGCGTTTCAAGCTCTGCCCGCAAACGGCTATACCGCGATGTTTCAATCCATGGTTGATCAGTCGCCGGGCATCGAAGTGAAACTCAGCACTTCATTTGCCGAGGCCCAAAAGCAGTATTCTTACAAGCACCTGATTTTCACGGGCCCAATCGACGCCTACTTTGATCACTGCTTTGGTGCCTTGCCTTATCGCTCCCTGCGTTTTGAAAGGGAATCTTACCAAGCTGCAGAACTTACGGCACGCGAAGAAATTTCCGGAAAAAAAGGACACTGGCAGCCAGCCATGCAAGTGAATTATCCGGATCTCGATGTTCCTTACACGCGCACAGTAGAAATCAAACACGCAACGGGACAGAAAATCGCCGCGACTACCGTCATCCGCGAGTTCCCCGACGATTGGTCGCCCAGCAAAGAACCTTTCTATCCGATTCCCACCGACGATAGCTCCGAGCTCTACGCTCGCTACCGTGCTCTAGCAGATCAGGAGCAACATGTTTCCTTCATTGGACGCCTCGGGACCTATCGCTATTACAACATGGATCAAGTCACAGGCATGGCCCTCACGGAAGCGGAGAAATTGATCAAACGTTACTCTCGATAAAATTTTTTATGGCAACAGAACAAAAGACAGCCGTCGTTACGGGAGGTGCAGGATTTGTGCCTTCTCATTTAGTGGATAAACTCCTAGCCAATGGCTTGCGCGTGATTGCGTTAGACAATTTTGTCACTGGCAATGCACGCAATGTGGCGCACTTACAGGACAATCCGAATTTTCAATTGATCGAGCACGATGTTTCGCTGCCCTTCGATGTCGATGGTCCTGTGCATTATGTGTTTCACATGGCATCACCAGCGAGCCCGATTGACTATGTGCAAATTCCGATTGAAACGCTCAAAGCTGGCTCGTATGCCACGCACAATGCCTTAGATTTAGCACTCCGTAAAAATGCGACCTTTCTCGTTGCTTCTACCTCGGAGGTCTACGGTGATCCAGAGATTCATCCGCAGCAGGAAAGTTACTGGGGCAACGTCAATTCGATCGGCGTGCGCAGTTGCTACGATGAAGCCAAGCGCTATGCCGAAGCTGCAACCATGGCCTACCATCGCGCTCATGACCTAGACACGAAAATCGTCCGTATTTTCAATACCTACGGCCCGCGCATGCGACTCGATGACGGTCGCGTCGTGCCAGCGTTCATTGGTCAGGCCCTACGCGGTGAGCCGATGACGATGTTTGGCGACGGTTCACAAACGCGCTCGTTCTGCTACGTGTCCGATCTCGTAGAAGGCATCTGGCGTTTGGCGAATAGTGATTTTCATGAGCCCGTCAATTGCGGCAATCCTCACGAAATGACGATCTTGCAGTTTGCAGAGGCCATTGCTCGGCATTTCGAAATCGAACTTCAACTCGATCAGCGTCCGTTGCCACCGGATGATCCAAAGCTACGCCGCCCCGATATCACCCGCGCTAAGCAAATTCTCCAATGGGAGCCAGTCGTCTCCTTTGATGAAGGCATCAAGCAGACGATCGAATATTTTCGCGACTTCGTCACTCAGTAAACTCGGGCTCGTCTCCAGACGATGAAGCAGTTCGTAAAATTCATTCTTCCGCATGGCATCGTGCGCCTGTT
>JBIIAI010000345.1:0-3495 GCA_044239965.1 Akkermansiaceae bacterium | reverse complement strand
ATTTGGTGCTCAGTACACCTGCGGCGTCGCGCGTTTTTCGCACACGTTCCGGCTCGCCAGCTGTGCACCAGCAAAGCTTTCACGTCGAAGAAAACGGGTTCCTCGAATGGATTCCCGAACCCTTCATCCCACATGCTGGGGCGAGTTACGTGCAGAGCACAAACATCGAACTGCATCCGCAGGCCAACTTGTTGTTCTTCGAATGGCTCGCACCCGGCCGCGTGGCGATGGGAGAAATTTTTGCCTACAAGCAATTGCACTGGAAGCTCGACCTGCGCGTCGGCGGCGAACTCATCGCTCGCGAGCGCTACACCTTGCAACCCGATAACCATAGCCTAGAAGCACTGCAAGCACGCGTCCCTGCAGCACACTACGTCTCGGTTTATGCCGCAGGCTCCTTGACCCAAAACTGGCCCGCCACCGAGCTCGATGCACTTTCCTCCGACGACATCAGCCTCGGCCATGGCGCGCTAAGCGACGGTGTTTACGTCATCCGCGCCCTCTGCCGCGATGGCATGAGCGCGCGTTCGTTAATCGAAAATCTCCGTCAACTCCTCTACACCCACGCCGAGCTCCCGACTCCTTCGTTAGGTCGAGTGCCGAGTTGAATCACCTTTTGCGCCTTTCAGATGGTGAGTATTCTCTTTTGGCAGAACGTTTGAGTGCTCCTACGGGCGCGACTGAAGTGTGGTTGAAAAGAAACTGCAGTGCTTAAGGCCCGTTAGGAGGCGCGAATTGTTCGTCTATTTTTTGGGGGGACGCGGGGGCGGGTTCTTTGGTGGGACGAAGCCTTCCTTGATCTCCTTGCGTGGTGGTGGCGGTGGGGTTCCGCTCTTCGGTGGCACGTGTCCGCCCTTCTTCTCCATCTGTTTGTCTTTGTCGTTGCTCATTGCTTTGTGTGGGTAAATTCTTAGGAGTGTCTGCAACTCTAAAGGCGAAGTATAGAAACAATGCTACGCCGATCAAGCTCGCAGTCACCGAGACCAAGTTCGCAACATGGGTGGTCGCGCTCCATTTATTCTTTGTGTTCCTGTGCCGATTGCCGCCCTCGGGCTTGTCAGGTGTGGAACTATTCAGAAAATTGTCATGCTCATCGTCTTGGATCTCAATCTGGCGCTGAACCGCGAGCGTGCTGAAGTAAAGGCTAAGGAAGCCAAGTCCAATGGCGGCACAGAGAAAAACCCAAGACCATGCCAGAGCACCTAGGCTGACAGAATGCGCTTGGGCAACAACCTTCTCGTAGAAAATCAGCGTGAGACCGACAGCACCAGCAGGCAGACCAATCACCCACTTGTCAAATCGTTCGGAAACAGAAAGAAGTGAAGAAACTAGCGACTCACGCTCTTTCGCGAAAGACTCACACCGCTGAGTAACATACTCGCGATGCTCGGAACTGGCATTCGTTTGAGTTTCTTCTGACATTATTTTATGACGAGCGTCAAATAGCACGCAACCCCATCAGCGGTCGCGCGCGTCGATCACGGGGTTGGATTAGAAATTACGGAGGAGGATGTAAACAAGTCGGCTGATAGTGGTTGCTGTATCTCGGCTTGTTGGGCTTCTTGGATTTCGCGCTCGACTTCTTGGAGTAGTTCGTCGCCATAGCTCTTGCCGAAAATGTCTTCGAACGCCCTTTGGAATTCCACAGATTTTCTGAATTCGCGAAGTAGTGGCCACGTTTTAAAAAACTCCTCGGTGATCTCCGATTGGACTGCCTGCGTCTTCATAAGGCTCTCTGCATCCGCAAATCTATCTTCCAGCACTGCCACCGCAAAATGATATTTCGGGTGAAATGGTGCCCAGTCTATTGAGTGCAAAAATTCGTCGATAGCCTTGCCCCTGAATTTTAGGGCAATGCAACGATTCAGAAGGAAATAGTATTTGAATTCTCCTTTTGAAGCAAGATCCTTAGGTATGTGTAATGCAAATTCGAATATGCGCTCCGCCAATTCCCATCGTTCTTCAATGAGCAAATCTACTGACCGATTGTTGAGTTGCTTGTCGGCATCCTCAAAGCACGAGGGGAAGACTCGCCTCATGGTGGCCTGCGCAACCCTAACACTGAGTTCATAAAAACAATCAATCGCATGCTGAATATACTCATCACTAGCGCCCAAGTTGATTCCTTCTTTGATGTCGTCATTGATAGAAATCTTCCATTTTTGGCAGTTTTCTATATAGACTGGAGAAACTGCTCCACCTGTGTGTACAAAGAGATTTCTGCGCTCGGTAATTTCGAGGAACTGTTTCCAGGCAGGAAATCCATCTTCGATTCCAAGCTTCAAGTTATTATCTAAGAACTTGATCTGTGCGTGATGTGAACCACGCATAAGACTATCGATTTCCTTCGCTACTATCTCGCTTTTAAGAGTTTCTAGTGACTTTATTTCAAGAAGCTCTTTGTACGATATTTTCTTTTCAGGATTACTTAGCCAATTTGGATTCTGAAGATAACAAACCTGCAGTAAGTCGATAAGAAATTCGTCAAACTTTGAAACAATAGAAGTAATCACACCTTGGCGAAACATTCGATCTCCCTTTCGCATCTTTTGCAGGTGACCAATAAGCTCCTTGATGTCTGACGCTGATTTTAGACGGAGGGCTTCCTCTCCATCCTTGGTTTCGAACTCTTCAACAAGAGCTTTGATACGCAAGCCGCGCTCCTCATCCCTCTTCTTTAAGACCGGAAGAACCAGAGAAATCATCTCGCCTATACATTCCAAATCGCGCAAGAATTCCGAGTGGGACACCTTGATTGGACTCCATGGATCTTGCTGAGGCTCGGGTTGGCTAGTTGGCTTTTTACAACCGGTTCTAGGCTTCTTTTTAGGAGGTGGCGCGGTTTTGCTGTGGCTAGTGTCTTTCATGTGTATTTTTTTGCCCAACAGTATCTTTTCTTATTATCCCGTAGTGAAATATCACACGGGTTTGACGAAGTGAAAAAAAAGTTTTTCTTTGATATGGTGAGGGGATTTTCATTTGCTATATAGGAGGGGTAAGATATGACGGTTTTGTGAAGGTGCTTGAGCGAACGACGCCTGTTTTGCTCTAGGCTCTGTCTCTGAAAAAATCTTTTCGCCTTTTCAGAAGACCATGGTGATTTTTTCACCTTAAATCCGCAGCGATTTGATCTGGTTGTATTGCATGCTGCCGTTGCCGTATTGCGATTTGACGGATTCCTTGATCGCTTTGAGCTTCGCACCCAGACCTGATGGGCCATCATACAAGGCCAAGCGGGCAGCACGGGCTGCGGAGAGGGCTTGCACATGGCTGGCAATGAGAGAGCTTTGCGCTTGCAGCTGGGAGGCAGTAGCACTCAGGCTGGCGGTGGTGATATCCACGGGGGCGTTCAGATCGTAATTGGTGATTTTTTTCAAGGCCGCCGTGAACTGATCGAGATGATTCTTGATGTCTGCGTAGCTTTGGTCGCCTTGCTCGCGCTTTGCGGCGGGTGCCGCACCTTCTTCCTTCGGTGGCTTTGGCGCGGGTGTGCGT
>JBIIAI010000264.1:0-3502 GCA_044239965.1 Akkermansiaceae bacterium | reverse complement strand
GGTCAAGCACGCTCACCGCAGATGATCAAAAAATCCGCTATTCTGTTTTGATGACTCCTCAATAAAACTCTGCGAGGCGGTGTTGCCAGGTGGCTTTGAGTTCGGGGAGCGCTTGGCGCATGAGCTCAGTGCCTTGTTGGCGGACGACGAGGTCGGCGTGGGTGGCACTGGCTTTACCGATGATGGCGAAGGATTCACCTTCGAGCGCGGCTTGCAAGGCCGCGACGTTGTCGGGCGCAACTTCGATGAGGATGCGGCCGGTTGACTCGGAGAACAGAGAAACGGCGGGCGTTTCGCTGGAAACAGCGTAGAGATCAACTTCGAGCCCGCCTTTGCCGGAGAAGCCCATTTCGGTGAGGGAGGTGATGAGTCCACCCTCTGACACATCGTGTGCTGAGAGGATCAGGCCAGCGCAACGGGCGGCGTGGAATTTCCGATAGGTGGCGAGGTTTTTCGCACAATCGGTTTGCGGCACTTGGGCACCACTGATGCCGTGGAGTCGGGCAAATACGGAACCGCCCATTTCATCCTTGGTGGCACCCAGCAAACAGAGCACGGAGTCATTGCGACGCAGTGATGAGCCGGTGACGTGGGCTTGGTCCTCGACAATGCCGATACCGCTGCATAGGAAGGTCACGGGGATATTGATCGGGCCGTCTTCGGTCTCGAAGTAGTTGTAAAAAGAATCTTTGCCAGAGATGAAGGGTGCTTCAAATTCTTCGGCGGCGGCGGAAATGCCTTTGACGCACTCGACAAGGCGACCGAGTTCATCGGGATCATTGGGATTGCCCATGCAGAAGTTATCGAGCAGTCCGATCTTATCGGGATTGGCTCCGACGAGGACCAGCGAGCGCATGGTTTCATCCATGCTGGCGCGGCCCATGGCGCAGGGGTCGGTCTTGCCCCATTCTGGCAACAAGGATAGTCCGATGGCCATGGCCTTGGTGGAGCCATCGATGGCGATGACGGAACCGTCTTGCGGGGCGTCGCCTTGGGCTCCTGCGAGAGGTTCGAGCAAGGTATTTCCCTGCACTTTGTGATCGTATTCGCGGATGATCGGCTCGCGTGAGCAGACGGCGAAGTCGGCCAAAACGGCACGCAAGGAAGCGGCGAGATCGACGTCATTACCGACAACACCCGTAGCGCCGGAAGCGCCATGGAAACGGGATTGAAGCTGGCGCGTGGGGGCATCGTGCAGCTTGGAATTGTCCAGCTCACAAACGATTTCACCATGGTGCCAGATTTTGAGAATGCCGGTGTCATCGGAGTGGCCGAGAATCGTGAGCTCGGTCTGGAATCTATCGGCGAGAGCTTGAAGCTCGGGCAGTGAGGACTCCTCGACGGCCAAAACCATGCGCTCTTGGCTCTCCGAGATGAAGATTTGCCATGAAATCAGGCCGGGTTCTTTTAGTGGAGCATTGTCGAGGAATAGTTCGCCACCAGTCTCGCTGAGCATTTCGCCTGCGGCGGAGCTGAAACCACCGGCTCCGCAGTCGGTGATGAAAACGATGAGATTGCGATCACGTGCGGCGAGGATGAAGTCGGCGGCTTTTTTCTCCTCGATGGGATTGCCGATTTGCACGGCGCTTTGGTCCTCGGCGTGGCTATCGCCGGTGAGCGAGGCGGAGGAAAAGGTAGCACCTTTGAGACCATCGCGACCGGTGCGACCACCGACGACGATGATTTTCAGGCCTGGGCGCATGGCTTTATCGATGTATTCCTGGCCGATGACTCCGGCGGTGCCTGCGTAAACGAGTGGATTGTAGATGTAAGTGGGATCGAACTGGATCGCGCCACAAACGGTGGGAATGCCCATGCGGTTGCCGTAATCGCGCACGCCGCGAACGACGCCACGCATGATTCCGAGCGGGTGGATGACGTCTTTGCCTTTGATCGTTTGCGGTGCGGTATCGGGCGCGCCGAAGCAGAAAACATCGACGTTGGCGATGGGGTTCGCGCCTTTTCCGGCTCCAAGAATGTCGCGAACTACGCCGCCGATGCCAGTATTGGCTCCGGCATAAGGCTCGATGGCGCTAGGGTGATTGTGGGTTTCCACCTTGAGGCAGACGGCTTTTTTGTCATCGAGACGGATAAAACCGGCGTTGTCGTGGAAGCAACTGAGCACGAAATCGGGCTTTTTCTCCATGATGCGCTCGCTGGGGTTCTTGATGTAGGTCTTGAACAGCGACTTGATCGTCTCGGTGCCTGTGGCGGACTCGTGCGTGATGGTTGCGGCGAAAATGCGGTGTTTGCAGTGCTCGCTCCAGGTCTGGGCGATGACTTCCATTTCCACGTCGGTGGGCTCCCGATCCCATTCACGATAAATCCCCTGCACCACTTCCATGTCCTCGCGGGAGAGAGACAGCTTCATCGTGTCGCTGAGGGACTTGAGTTCTTCACCTGAGAGGTCGCGGATGGGAATGTGGCGGTAGCTTTTCATGCAATCGTGATTCGGAAAAAATGATCGGACAGACCCACATTTGGGGCGTGTCGGCGCGCGACTTCAACACACTTTGGCGCGATGTGACAGATTTTTTTCAGAGGAAATTTGTATAGAGGTTACCTCGAAAAAAACATGGGAGGACTGCGTGGATGCAATCGCAGGGAGAAATCTTGGTCTTCTGGTTGTTTGTGCCTATTTTACCTGAATGCACCTACGCCGAGGCTTCCTCCTACGCTAAAGCTACGGCGGACGAGCCGGCGCACAGGTTCCTAGAATTTTTCAGAATTTACAGAATTGGGAAATGCGGAGCTGGGATGTAGCGAATGAAGACTTGGAAGAATTTTGAGCGAAATCTAACAAAATGAGAAAAGTGAATTCATGGCGCTTTGATGCCAATTTATCACAAGATTACAAAAACTGATCAACATTTTCAAGATTCTGAAATCCGTAAAAGCGGAAAAAGAATCAGTTCCCGACTTTCGGTGCGGGGCCTTTGGATGGATCGACGGGAGGTTTTGGCTCGGGGCTACCGCCTCCGCCGAACACGCCAAAAACACCATCGATAGCCTTGTCCACGGCGGTATCAACGGCTTTTTCTACGGTTTCAGTGCCCTTATCGACGACTTTTTCGACGACACCTGCGCCGAGATCGGCGGCCTTTTCCACGACTTTTCCTGCTCCATCCGTGACTTTGTTGATCGTCTCGGGATTGACGTCTTGAATGACTTGTTGAGTGTATTTGAGGACTTTTTCACCGGTGGCGGGGATGATGTCGAACATCCGTGCTCCTGCTGCTGCCATCAAGCGCGCGCTCAAATCCTCTTTCGGGTCATCGAGCGTGCCGCTCAAATGCATGGGCGCCCACATCAAGCCGCGTGGTCCGGGTTGGAAAACGTCTTCCTCGGCACCGGGGATTTGCGCCAAAGTGCCAGGAGCTAGGCCGACTTGGAAATCGCCATTCATCTGATAAGGTTGTCCGGGCGCGGAGCGAGTGAACACGATGTTGCCTTCCATGCGAGCAAGGCCTTCAGAGCCAATGCGCACGTTCTTAAGAGTGAT
>JBIIAI010000262.1:0-3544 GCA_044239965.1 Akkermansiaceae bacterium | reverse complement strand
TTATGAAGCCTCACGAAATTTACAAAGCCGTTGACCCTGCATTGATCACTCAAATGCTGGATTGGTTCCGTTCCAACGATAAAAATGTGTACAAGCACACCCTCGCGACTCTGGCCAATGCCCGGAAGCTGCGTCCTGTGTTCGTCGCAAAGAAATCCATGGCCGAACAATACAAGTGGATCATGCAGACCTTGCAACTCCGCGCCTCCGACACCCTCGGTGAGCACTTGTTGCAAGCTTGGTTCATGGCTGGCCACCAAGCGATGCTTGGCACCTTCTGCGATGCGCTCGGCATCTTGCACGACGGCAAAGGTTCGATCCACGGCGATCTGCCCAAAGTGCTTGACGATACCCGCCTCGATGCCGGCATTGAGAAATTGCTCGCCGACAATGAGCCGAAAATCGTTGCTCTGTATCTCCACGTTTTCAACATGCAACAAGAAGGCGGATGGGAAAACCTCTCGCAACGTCTTGCATCGAACGCGAACCTCGCTCTGGCGTAAGCCGAAGCCGATTGGCCACCGATCCAATAACAAAAAAGCCACCCGCGCGGGTGGCTTTTTTTATTCCAGCGAATCACTGCAGCTTCGACTCCAACTCTGGATTGGGCGGGGAGCCGTGTTCGAGTGCTTTGGCGTAGGTTTCGCGTGCCTGCTTGAGCTCTCCTTTGCGTTGATGTAGCAGCGCGAGGTTGTGATAGACATCGGCGTTTTCGGGGTTGAGCTCGATGGCTTTTTCGTAGCTAAGCTGGGCCTCGGCGAATTGATTGGCGCGGAACAGCGTGTTGCCGAGAAGGGTGTAGGCGCGGTAGTCTTTGGGATCGATCTCGAGGGCGCGGCGCACGGATTGCTCTGCCGCAGGCATGTCGCCGGATTTGTAAAGTGCCAACCCGAGCAAGCGGTGTGAGTTCGAGCGAGTCTCGTCATTTTCTACGGCATTGCGCAAGGTGAGAGCGGCTGCGGGATAGTCTTCGAGACGCATTTGCACGATGCCGAGTTTGGTCATGGTGGGAATGTGTCCTGGGTGGACGTCTTCGAGGATGAATTCGAGAACTTCACGCGAGGCGCTGAGTCGATTGGCTCCAAAGGCACGGACCGCCGACTTGGTGAAGTTTTCGATCTGCTCGTGCATTTCCGTATTGGCTGCTGCCACACGGTCTTTGCTGCCAGCGTAGGGGGAGAAAATTTCTCCATCGATGCGTTGGGCATCGACGATTTTTTGTTCCTCGGGGGTGAGCGAAATTTTTTCATCGGTCAGCAAAGCGATGGCTTCATCGTAGTTGGCGTCGCCGGTGCTTTTGCTCTTGGCGGCATCGAGCAAGACCTGGGCTTTTTTCTTGCGCAGTTCTTGTTGGCGGAGTTGGCGTTTGATGATTTCGCGTAGGGCTTCCGCCTCTTGCTTGTTGACGGTGGTATCACCTTGACCGAGAGATTTTTCGTTGCTGAGAAGTTGTTTCTCCAAATCATTCATGCGCTGGTCTTGCGCGGATTTTTCTTTTTGCAGCGAGAGGATTTTTGACTTGGTGATGGCGAGGTCGCGCAGGGCTTCGAGCAAGCTATCGTTGTTCTCGTTGGCGTTTTGATTCAGAAGCTCGACGCGTTCTTTTGATTCGCGGAGTTCCTTGGCGAGGCCCATGTTTTGTTCGATGAGTTGTTGCACACGTCCGCTTTCGCTGAGCTTGAGCAGCGCTGCCATGTGGTCGCGTTCGCGCAATAAGTCATCACGCTCGGTGCGCAATTCTTGAAAGGCGTCTTTGCTTTCTTGCAATTCCTTTTGCAGTGAAGAAATGCGATTGTTGGCCGCGGCGATCTCGCTATCCTTTTGTTTGACGGTGGCTTCGAGAGCTTGCAGTTGCTTAAGTTGAGCGCCGGAGACTTGATTGGATTTTTCGCGTTCCAACTTCATGTTGCGCTGGAGATCGGCGAGCTGTTGGCGTGCCGCTTGGAAGTCTGCCGTGAGCGTATTCATTTTCGCCTGTGACTTGAGCGCCTCTTCGCGACTTTGGGAAAGTGCCATGCCCATGGCTTGACGTTCTTGTTCTAACGAACGGATGCGCAGGTTGAGAGTATCCATTTCCGTCTGCACGGGAGCCGTGGACAACCTGGCGCGCAGAGCTTCAAGTTCTGTGGTGGTTTGGCGCAAGCGAGCGTTCAGATCGTCGCGTTGTTTGGCGAGATCGCTGGCGCGTGCGGCCTCGCGCGAGCTTTCGTTCGCAGGCGATGCGAGGGCGGTGCGCAGGCGCTTGACTTCGTTTTCGAGCTCGGTGACGCGGGCGCTTTCGATCTCGACGTTTGGTGCGTTCGGGTTCAAGGGCATCGGCGAGAGCTTGCGGGTATCGCCGCCACTCTCGATGATTTCGGCAACGGCGATGTCGTCTTTTTTCTGCTGAGCCTGGGCGAGTGGGAGGATTTTATTGACTTGGCCCTTGGTGACGCTGAGTCGATCACCGACCATTTCCTTTTTCCACTCGGGGTGAAAACGGTGGATGGTTTCGAAAAATTTCTCAGCGCTGCGCAGTTTCTCCAATGCATCGGCATGGCGACCTTGCTTGCTGAGGGTTTCAGCCTCGCGGGTGAATAACCACGCTTGGTAATAGACATCGGAGGGGTCGAAGTTAGGCTGAGCAGGGGCGGCTGGTTGTTGAGCCCAAGCATGGTGCGGGAACAAGCTTCCCGAGAAAGCAAGAGTCATCGTCATCCAACCAATGATCCGAAAGTTGCGCATGGCGGGAGAATAGCGTGGATTTTGCGGGAGGGAAGCAAAGATTTTCATGGAGCGGAAGTCTGTGGGGCAGGGGAGAATGCGGCATGATCGGGTAAATGACTTGATCTGTGAGCAATCGACTGCTAGCCTGCGTCGTGAGCGATAATACAGAAAATTGCGGATGTTTTGCGGCACGAGTTGATAAAAAGCAAATCGAGGATGGGCGTGAGTTTGCGCCGAAGTTTGACGAGAATGGACTTATCGCGGCGATGGCTCTCGATGCACAAACGCGCGAGCCGCTGATGCTGGCATGGATGAATCGCGAGTCCTTGCGCATGACCTTGGAAAAAGGCGAAGCGGTCTACTGGTCGCGCTCGCGCAAGGAAATTTGGCACAAAGGAGCTACTTCGGGGCAAATCCAGAAAATCATCGAAATGCGCACCGATTGTGACCAAGATGCACTGGTGTTACTTGTCGAGCAAGCCGGTGGTGGCGCCTGTCACACGGGGCGGAATTCGTGTTTTTACCGCACAGTGACCCCTGGGACGCCCGCTGCCTTGCATTTTTTAGACGAAAATCGCTAAATTTTCAAAAAAAAGTGCGCCAAGTGAAATTCACAGTTGCCATCTTGTGAAAAAAACTCTAGTTTGCGCGCCCCTTTCCCCGGTCGATCTGAAACCGGACATGCAACGACTCAACCATATCTCCTACACAAGACCATGAACATTATCGAAAAAATTGAAACTGAGCAGCTGAAATCGGACGTAGCCGACTTCAACGTAGGAGACACCGTCAAAGTGCATTGCCGCGTTGTGGAAGGTGGCAAAGAGCGCGTGCAGAT
>JBIIAI010000261.1:0-3555 GCA_044239965.1 Akkermansiaceae bacterium | reverse complement strand
CGAAGCCGACGAATTTAACTTTGCCGGCGAGGGATTTCCCTTGGAGTGCTTGAAGCATGCCGTAGGTGGTAGTTTGGTTCGGGCAATAGATGCCTTGCACGCTGAGGCCTTCAGCAACCGTAAGGCTCTGTAGCAAGCTGGTGGCAGCATCCTGTGCTTGGCTGGCGGTGGCTCCGCCGTATTGGTTTTCGCTCACGACCTGAATGCCGGGCGTTTTTTTGATTTCTTCGAGAAATCCTTCTTCGCGCTCCATCGTCGAGGCACTGCCTTGCATGTAGCGGAGCATCGCAACTTTGCCTTGTCCGCCAAGGGTTTCGGCAAGTCGGCGTGCGGCAATGCGACCACCTTCACGGTTGTCTGTAGCCACAAAGCTGGTGATGAATGAGGCGCTGTCGTTGAGGCCTGAGTCGATGATGACGACTGGTTTGCCCTTTTCGGCAGTTTGCTTGGCGACATCACGGAGTGCTGTGGCATCGAGAGGCGCGAGCACAATGGCATCATGAAGGGCGGATTGGTTGGTGACGAGGTCGATTTGTTGGGAGCGATCGTCTTCCTTTTGTGGCCCGATGAACGTGACTTCGATCTTGAGCTCGTCAGCGGCTTTTTTGGCCCCTGCTTCCACGGATTTCCAATAAATGTGCGTGGTGCCCTTAGGGATCACTGCAATGCGCGTGGATGTGCTGCCTTCTTTAGGCTTGCAGGAGAAAAGAGCCGAAGAAGCGGCAATGGATGCGATGACGAGGAAGTGGCGGATTTTCATATGTTGTGTTGAGGGGCATTCTAGTTGAGATGCAAGGCCATGAAAAGGAGAAAATCGAGCAGGCTGGCCTGGTGTTTATTCTGCAACACCAGGTGGCTCATCGAGATTACCGCATGGCCATTTACTTAGCCGCCGAATGCATTGCCGACTTGTCCTTTGATACCGAGGTCGGTGATCACGAATAGCCGGCCTGCATGTTCTTCCTCGACGGATTTGTGAATGCCGGTGGTCACGTAGAGATCACTGAGATCTTTTCCTCCAAAGGCACAGGCGGTGGTTTCGAGGCAGGGCAGGGGAATGCGCGTGATTTCTTTGCCGCTTACGGGATCGAACTGACAGACGCAGGCACCATGGCAAAACGCGACCCACAGTTGGTCATTCTCATCGACCGTCATGCCATCCGGTGAGGAGTCGAGATGAGCGGTGGAAACTACCGAGCGCTCGTTGTTAAACGTGCCATCAGTGTAATCGAATGCCAAAATTTCTCGGCGCGGTGTATCGATGTAATAAGCCGTTTTGCCATCGCGGCTCCAGCAGATGCCGTTCGAGTTCGTCACCGGACCGTAGGCTTTGGTGACGCTGAGATCGGGCGCGAGCCGATACAGATCAGCATCGCCCGTTTTCTTGACCAAGCTGATCGTTCCGGCGAAAAAGTATCCGTCTGGTGAGCACTTACCATCGTTGAAGCGATTGTTCGTTTTTTCTGCTTCGGGATCGGCGAGGGGAGTGACTTCCCCCGTAGTTTCATCGAGGAAAAAAAATCCATGGTGGCCAGCGCATACCAAGCCGCCTTGCGCCCGCGGCACTACGGTGCCCACGCGCTGTCCCACATTCCAAATCGTTTCCTCACCTGTGCTCGGTGTGAAGCGGATTACTTGGTGTTTTTCAATGTCGACGTAATACAGTGCGTCGTTCCACCAAATAGGGCCTTCGCCCCATTGTGCCCGATAATTTCCGATAGGTGTAATGGTCATGGTATTGTGAAAAAAAAATTGAATTCGCCGAGCTTGCTCACGCTCTCTTGTGGCGCAGGCGATCGATGATGACTGCGATCACAATGATCGCGCCGGTGATCACCTCTGTCCATGGGGTAGGGATGCCATTCATTACGCAACCATTGCGGATGGTTGTCATCAGGAGAGCTCCTACCAATGCACCCAGCACCGACCCTTCTCCGCCTGAGAGACTCGCCCCGCCGATGACTACTGCGGCGATGATATCCAGCTCCATCCCCATCGCTGTCGTGGGATCGCCTTGCGAGGATTTTGCCATGTTCATGATCGCAGCTAGGCCCGCCATCGCCCCGCCGATGCTGTAAACGAAAATTTTTATCCTTGCCACTGGCAGACCGCACAGAGTTGCCGTGAGTTCATTGGAGCCGACCGCATAAATGTGCCGACCAAAGCGTGTGTAGCGCAGGATCAATGTGAAAAAAATCACCAAGCCGAGCATCAACCACACACCGTGAGGGAGGCCGCTGCCGCCCATCCATGCTTTCCATGTGGTGACCTCAGGCGGGAGATTGATCGGTGTGCCATTGGTAAAAACTTTTGCGCTCCCACGGAAAATTTGCATCGTCCCTAACGTAACGATGAAGGGCATCAGCTTCATCCACACTGTCACCGAGCCATTGCAAAAGCCACAAAATGCGCCAAACGCGATCGTTCCGCAAAACACCAGCACTGGATCGACATGCCGTGCCACCAGCCACGCCGCGATGACCCCACAGAGCGCCAAGATCGATGCGACGGAAAGATCAATTCCGCCCGATATGATGATCAAGGTCATGCCAATCGCTGCCGTTGCCACAATCACCGTTTGCGTTAGAATGTTCAGCGCCACATCGGCGGTGAAAAAACGAGGGTTCAGGGCGCCGAAGATCGCATACACGACGATCAACGCCAGGAACGGACCGAAGAGACTAATGATGGACTTAACTTTTGTGGGATTCATAGGGATGAAAAATGAGTGAGAGTATCCGACTTGCCCGTGGCGACGCGCATCACGTCCTCCGCGGTGATTTCATGAACTGGCACGGCTTCTGTGAGCACGCCGCGCGACATCACGGCGATGCGATCACAGATGCCAAAAAGTTCCGGCAGATAGCTGGAGATCACGATCACAGAACGCGGGCGCACAGGATCTGCCACGATTTCATCAATCGCTTCATACAGCCGCGCCTTTGCCGCAATGTCGATGCCGCGCGTCGGCTCATCCAGCAATAACACATCCACATCATGCTCCAGCAATCGTGCCAAAGCGGCCTTTTGTTGATTGCCTCCGGATAAAGCGCCGATGCGTTGCTGAGGACCTTGGCATTTGATGCCGAGCTTTTCGATCCAACGGGCACTGCGCGATTTCATCTCCGCAGGCGAGACATAGCCCAAACGCCCCAAACGATCTAACGAGGAAAGAGTGATGTTATCGGCAATCGATAAACCCAAGGCGAGGCCTTCTTCCTTGCGATTCTCGCTGAGCATGCCGATGCCCTGCTTCCAACGCGCTGCCGGGGAGTTGTTGTTACTGGTTGCGTCAGAAATTTTCACCTCACCCGCTGCCACCGCGTCGAGCCCGAAGAGTGTGCGCAAAAACTCCGTGCGCCCGGAGCCGACAAGGCCTGCAATCCCAATCACTTCGCCACGGTGAAGCGTTAGCGATGCATCTTGTGGTTTGGATTTTCCAGCGAGTTGATTGATTTCTAAAATCGGCTCACCTCGCATCCGCTCACTGCGCGGATACAGATCATTCACATCCCGTCCCACCATCAAAGACACGATTTCCTCTGGACTCGTGCT
>JBIIAI010000260.1:0-3559 GCA_044239965.1 Akkermansiaceae bacterium | reverse complement strand
GCTTCCCTGCATCGGCCAATCGCCAAACGCCGTAAGAAAACACACCAGCTAAAATCAAACCACAGACGCCGAAATCCAAATGCGCACGCTTTCTACCGAGCCTAGCCTCCTGCACCATGCGCACGCTCACTTGCAGCACGATCGACTGCACAAAGACCATCAATCCCGAGAGCCCAGCGACGCCAAAGACATCGGCGAACTGAGCCATAACAGCTTGATTGTGCATCGCCACGCCCAAGCCATTCCAACCGAATCCCGTTAACGCCCAACCGCGCAACCATTCGAGGCCGGCCCAGGTGCAAGCATGTGCCATGGCATACGCTAACGAGCGCGAAGATGCTGCCCAAGTGCCAGCAAGACGTTCCCGTTTTTGCGACCAAGGATTCATCCACGCCGCTACACACATCGACCACAAGGCGGGATACAGAGCCAAATAAAATCCCAGCACCACCACTCCGAGCCAACTGACTTCACTCAGCCAACGCACGTTGATCAGAAAAAATCCCAGCCCAAACAAGTATCCCAATGCAAATCCTCGACGCTTCAAACGCGGTCCGCGCAAATTCCACAAAACCATCATCAAGGGCACGATCATCAACCATGCGATGAATCCGAAATCCACCGCGATATCGAGATTCGGGTAAGCCAAGCTCAACAGCGCGCCACTGATCACACAAACAGCCGCTTTTCCCCATCGATTCATTTTTTTACCCTCGCTCATCAACGCCCTAATTCTAGCTTGTCTGACGATGACTACCAAGGAAATTCCGTGAAAACAGACTAGGAAACCACGCTGATCTCTGCCATCGTATCGGCATATTCGCATACGCCATGGACGATCTTTTTTCCTATCAGCCGCCAGCTTCAGCTCAGCCCGCTACCGATGCCGCAAAGCGCGTGCGTGAGCTTCGTGATTTTCTGCATTACCACAACGATCTCTACTATCAAAAAGCTACACCTGAAATCACCGATGCCGAATACGACAAAGCCTATCGCGAGCTTGAAGAATGGGAACAGAAACATCCCGAACTGCACGACCCGAATTCCCCGACGCAACGCGTGGGCGGAAAACCGTTAGATTCGTTCACACAGGTCAAGCATCTCGTGCCAATGTTGAGCATCGATGATGTTTTTGAACTCAAAGATGCTCCCGTAGCCGAGCAGGAATTGATCGATTTTTATCGTCGTCTCCAAAAGAACTTAGCCCTGGATGAAATCCCTGTTACGATCGAACCTAAGATCGATGGTGTTGCCGTGACCATGGTGTATCGCAACGGCTCACTCGAATACGCCGCAACCCGTGGCGATGGACAGACCGGCGATGATGTGACGCAAAATGTTCGGACGATTCGGAATGTGCCTGCAATGTTGAGTGGCAATGATCTTCCCTCTCTACTCGAAGTCCGGGGCGAGATTTTCATGCCAAACGAGGCCTTTGCGGCGATGAATGCCGAGCGTGATGAAGCAGGTTTACCAACTTTTGCCAATCCACGTAATGCCACAGCGGGCACGCTGAAGCAGCTCGATCCCAAGATCGTTGCGCAGCGTCCCCTCGCCTTCTTGGCCCACGGTTTGGGAGCTTATGAGGGACCTGAGCTTGCCACCGAGTCTGACTTCCATGATTTGCTCGATGCTCTCTCCATTCCCCGCAACCAACCCTTGATTCATGCGCGGAACCTAACGGAAATGCTCGATGCCGTAGCGCGCATCAATCACGAGCGACACCAACTCGACTACGGCACAGACGGCGCTGTAATCAAAGTTCTTAATCGCGAACAACGAGCCACACTTGGTTTCACCTCCCGCGCCCCACGCTGGGCAGCTGCTTATAAATTTTTGCCTGAACAAAAGGAAACCATATTGCACTCGATCACTGTACAGGTAGGCAGAACGGGAGTTCTCACACCCGTAGCAGAGCTCGAACCAGTGCTCGTTTCGGGAACTACAGTGGCCCGCGCCACACTGCACAATCAGGATGAAATCACCAAAAAAGACATTCGCCTTGGTTCAACTGTATTGATTGAAAAAGCTGGCGAAATCATTCCCGCTGTGGTGAAAGTCATCCGCTATCCTGAGGGCGCATTGCCATTTTCTCTTTACGATTTTGTCGAAGGCAAATGCCCATCGTGCTCGGGTCCGATTTCTCAAGAGTCGGGCTTTGTTGCATGGCGATGCACCAATTTTGCTTGTCCAGCCCAAGCAGTGACAAGCATCAGCCACTTTGCATCACGAAAAGCGTTAGATATCACATCGCTCGGTGAAACCGTAGCTGAGGCACTTGTGCGACACAACTTATGCAGCAGTCCCTTGGACCTCTTTTCATTGAGCATAGAGCAGCTAGCGCCACTGAACCTTGGATCGGAGAGCGACCCACGACGCTTCGGTGAAAAAAATGCACAAAAAATTCTCGATGGTCTTCAAAGCGCCCGCAGCAAGCCCCTGAATCGGTGGATCTACGCCATGGGCATTCGCAATATTGGTGAGAGCGCAGCGAGAGAATTATCGCGATTGCACCAATCACTTGGCGAGCTGAGCCAGTCCGATATCCTCCGAGAACTTCGTGCTGATACTCGTGCCGATGCCAAGAAAAAGAATCCAATCCTGCAATCCTACGGCATCACAGGTGATGTCGGAACGGTCGCGGCGGAAAGCATACTCTCATTTTTTGAATCAGATGCTGGCCGCTACGTGTTAGATAAACTCAAAGAGCATGGCATCGATCCACAATCGGAAAATTATTTACCTCGGCTCGAAGATGTCGATTTATCATCCTTACCTCTAGCAGGTAAAACGTTTGTCATCACCGGAACTCTCAGCGCCCCACGTGACGACTTAAAAAAACTGATCGAAAGCAAAGGTGGCAAGGTGAGCGGCAGTGTCTCGGCAAGCACTCATTTTCTTCTAAGTGGAGAAGGCGGCGGCTCGAAGCGAGATAAAGCCATCACATTGGGAGTCAACGTGATCGATGAAGCCGCCCTTCAGGCCATGCTGCTTTAATCTTCGTTATCTTTTATTCGCAAGCGACAAAGACTCGACTCGCCGCAATAAGGGCAGCGAAAGCGATTAAGTAACAGGGTTGTGGATGCAACCATGAGTCGATAGCTGCCCATGAGCTTCACGGCATTGCGATGCTTGCGGCATTTTTTCGACAACATCGGTTCAGTTTGACACAGTGGACATCTGCAAACTCCCGCTGCTAGGCGATACACCAAGCCCATCCATAAGCATCCGCCCATGCCGATCAAGGACCAAGTCAACAATTCTCGATCAACGTGAAAAAAGGCTAAGAAGGCAGAGACGATCACGGCACATGCAACCAAATTTAGGATTACAAAATGCAATGCGCTGACTTTTAGCCAAAAAATGTGACGTTTCGTTCGAAATAAATGCATGGATTAATAAGGGGGGTAGTAAGGTGGAGCGATTGTCGAATCGTGCACGTCGGCATGTTACTGAAGGATAGACGGCATGTCTAACACAAAAGTCACATCTAATCGATTTTTTTGTGATATGTGGTTCATTTGCATAATCAACATGAGAATTTGCGCTGACTCTAGCA
>JBIIAI010000091.1:0-11864 GCA_044239965.1 Akkermansiaceae bacterium | reverse complement strand
TGCAGGAGGGCGATCGCATCACGTGGACCATCGCGGCATCGTGTGGTGGATGTTTTTTCTGCAAGCGTGGTTTGCCGCAAAAATGTGAGCATTTGTTTAAATATGGACACAATGCCATTGCTCCAGGTAAAGAATTTAGCGGGGGTTTTGCCGAGTGTTGCATTTTGACGGCAGGCACGGGGATTGTGAAATTACCTGATGCGTTGTCCGATTCATTAGCCGCTCCAGCAAACTGCGCGGTTTCTACGGTGGCGGCAGCCATGCGCCTAGCAGAAAATCTGGAGGGGGCAACGGTCGCTGTGCTGGGCTGCGGTGTGCTAGGCGTAAATGCCATCGCTATGGCGCGCTACATGGGGGCTGAGCGCGTGATCGCCTGTGACCTTAGCGCGGACAGAAATGTTGTGGCAAAACGTTTTGGGGCCACTGATTTTGCAACCCCGAGTGAGTTGCGGGCCATGCTTGATGAGCTAACGAATGGTCGCGGAGCAGATATTTCGTTAGAATTTTCGGGCGCTGCGGCAGCAGTAGCTGGTGCAATCGCAGCAACCCGAACGGGTGGTGTTGCGGTGATTGCTGGAACCACCACACCTGGCGCGCATTTGCAACTGGATGCCAATGATCTCGTGCGGCGCATGTTGACGATCCGCGGACTGCATAACTACGGGCCGCAGGATTTGGTGATGGCTGTGGATTTCCTCAGTGCTACCGTTGATTCGGTGCCTTATGATGATTTATCGGGTGGCTCGTTTGCCTTGGATGACATTGAAAATGCCTTTGCTGCATCATCAGAGTTGCCGGGACGTCGGGTTGCTGTGATTCCCTAAGTTTTCCGTTTTGTCACTCATTAGTCGCCGTTTGTTGGTAGAAGGCAGGTGCGGTACTGGGAGTTGGCGTTCCGACGGTGGCGTGAATCCATCCTTTTGGGCCAGGCATCAGATGCAAGAGGTGATCTTGTGGAGTGCTCCAATCCGCAAGATTGGCGGATTGTTTGATCTGATAAAGAAGCTTTTGACTGCGGTAGGCGCTGAGGATGTCACCCGTTCCATTGGGTGGAACAAGAAACGAAATGCCGTAACCAGTCACGGCGGGAGTGGTGAGAGCACCATCAACTCGCAGTGGATCAGCCCCGAAGGCGAATTCGGAAAAATTGTTGTGCCCATCACCATCGGGGTCAGCCGTGGGGCCGCTGATCAAGGGATCGGCGAGATGGTCATCGCTAAAGGACATCGTTCGCCATGTCTGCCATGAGAGATTTGTGGGCGGGCAGATTGTGGTGATTTCTTCCTTGGTGAGGGCTCGACGCCAGATCTTGAGATCATCCATGAGAACTCCTCCGGACCAGCCCGATGCACCTGTGCCATCGCGTCCGATGTTGATGGAAAGTGGCGAGGTGGTGTCGACACTGCCAGAGCCGCTGATCAATACCGAGCCTAACAATGTTCCATCTTGATACATGTCAGCAAGTCCAGCGCGACGATGAACGACAGCTAGATGATGCCAGTTGCCATCGTTGATGAGTCCTCCAGAATCAAAGTCCTTGCGAGTGGCACCTGATGCCGCGCCTTTGTAATTCCACTGGAAGGTGGAAGAATCATTTTGTCCGCCAAGGAACCAACCATTGTTTGAGCCTGATGCCCAATTTTTGTTAGAGATCAGCGCGGGGTCACTGCTCCAAGCACCTGTGGGTTTGACCCAACAAGAAATCGTGAAATCGGTGCTGGTGCCAAATTGCAAATCGCTTGGTTGACCTAGGCTCACGTATTGATTGGTATCGAGCAATACGGCCATGCCATCGCGGCCTGTATTGAAAGTGCCCGTGCCGTTCATGGTCCCGTGGTTGTTGCGCCCTGATGTGTCATTGCTGTTGCCGTCGAATTTCATTTCAAGCACGAGATTGCTGAGGAGATCAGGAGTCGGAGCTGGAACGAGGCTGCGAATTTCAGAGACTGTCAATGCACGCCGCCAAATCTTTAGATCATCGATGGCCATGGCGGTGTTGAGGGCATTTCCGCCATTGCCATCGCGTCCGATATTGAGCGGTAATCCGGTATCGATCGAGCCACTTCCCGCGATGCTAACCGTGCCAATCAAATTGCCATCGGCATAAAATTCCGCATTGCCGTTGCGCGTGTGCGAGATCGCGATGTGATGCCAATTGGTTCCATCGATGATCGCGCCACCAGCATCGAAATCTTTCCGCGAAGCCGCAGCGCCCTTCCAGTTCCATTGCCAGGTATTGTTGTTTGCCGCAAGGCTCTGACAAGCGATGGCCCAGCCTTGATTGGTTCCTGAACTCCAATTTTTGTTAGACATGATGACAGGGTCGCTGGTCCAGGGAGTGGCGCACTGAATCCAAAAGGCAACGGTGAAATTCACATTGCTGCCGAATTGTAAATCGGTGAGGTTCGCGGGAAATGATGCATATTGCGAGCCACTCAAAATGAGTGCTTGGCCTTGTCGACCTGCGACGTAGCCTTGCGTTCCGATCACACTTGCATGGTTATTCTTGCCGCTGGCGTCTTGCGCATTTCCTTCGAAGGAAAGGTCGGCCACGAGATCGGTGAGCACATCGTTGCCTTCCGATTGTGCGAGCCGAACATTGGTGGTCACGGGCGTGACCGACGTGCCGACAAAGCGGACTTCGTAGGTAAAATTGACATAGCCCGTTGGCGGTAATGCGGGCATGTCGATGAAATGAGTAGCGTTTGCATTTTGTGTGCTGACGAGTGTGCCGTTGCGATACAGTTCAATGCCCGTGCAGCCAGGGACTTGGCCAGATGCGGGTTGTAGGACATGGATCAATGCCCGTGTGCCAGCTGCTGTGATGACCGCTGAGGGTGGTGTGCCAAACGATTTTTCTGCCCATTGCCAAGCGGGATCCACAGCTACGCCCAAATGCTTGAAAACGGTATGTGCGACAGCGGGCTGGCCGATCACTTCTTCTGACACAACACCAGCTGGAATGTCAGGACCGTTGAGCGCCATGCAGATGGCACGTTCATCGGCACTTTGGCCACCATGGCTTGTGCCAATACCTCCGTGGTCGGTAGTGAGAATGATCAGCCAGTTTTCCTCGTCGTAATTGGGTCGAGCACGCAATGCTGTGAGCACATCGCCAACGTGCGCATCCACCGCGGCGATGGCATTGATGTAATTCGGATTGGTAGCAGAAAACCCGGAAGCATGACCTGCTCCATCGACTTGATCAAAGTGCAACATCATGACATCGGGGTCGGCGCTGCCGAGATAGGAAACGCTGAGATTTTTTACCGATTCATCGCGCTGTGGATATGAGCTGCCGATTCCTTTTGTATGGTAATCAAATGACGCGGGCTGCGCGGCGACGAGGTAGTCTTCGATCCATGACCAACTCGAAATGCTGGCAACACAGGCATTGGGGACGATGCTTTTCAAACGAGTGGCAAAGGCGGGTGCCTGCGAAACGAGATAACTGCTGAGTGTGGCTGGTTGATTGTAGGCGGGTGTGCTGTTGCCAACAACGTTGTGTCGGTCGGTCCACGTGCCTGTGTAGAGCGAGGTCCATCCTGCCCCACTTATCGTTGGTTGTTGGCCAGTGCCATTGAGCGGACCACCTGCAAAGGCATTCCATGTGACCATGCCATTATCGATCAAGCCTCGAATGTTCGGCGCAGCTCCCGTTGCCATGCTGCGCTTCAAGGCATCATTGCGAAGCCCGTCAATGCCTATGAACAACACACGCTTTCCTTGAAACGCACTCGTGTTCCCAGGTCCACCCACTGCATAGAGAAAGGCGAGTGAGAAAAATAACAATGGTAGAAGCAGAGAAGTTTTTTTCATGACTGGAGGAAGGCTCATGACGTGGGCAACGTTGAGCAATGTGACGATAGTGACACAATTGCGTCGCGCCTGCCATGGCAAAAACGTAAAATAAAATGGCAATTTTGCCACGGAGTTTGCAGCGGTGTGTTCACAGCGATCAGGGCATTTTCTCGCCGCGTTGCTTGCGCCAGTCTTTGATGGTGCAGCCTTTGATTCGTTTGAAAAATCGGCACAAATCATCGCTGCTGCTGAAACCACATTGCGTGGCGGCGACATCGACGGTCCAATTTTGATTGAGCAATTTTTCACCCACCACATCGGCGCGCATGTGATCGATGATTTGTTTGGGTGATTTCCCTAAGGCTTCATGAAATTTCTGGCGCAGCACTTCCCGAGAAACTCCGAGTGCACGGCAGAGTTCTTCGACTGCGGCAGGGCGTAAGGTGACGGTGGAGCGAATCCATCGCAAGGCACTGGTGACGACGGCATCGGGCAACTCGACTTGGCCAGATGACTCGCGCACGACGAGTCCTTTAGGCGGAATGCAGATGTGGGTGTCGGGCTCGACCGCTTCACCACGCATCATTCTCCCTAACAATTCGGCGGCGGCATGACCAATCGCTCGTCCTGGGTAGTGAAGGCTCGAAATGGCTGGCGTGGTGGCCATGCAGTGCACCATGTCATCGCTCACACCGAGCACTGCCACATCTTGCGGCACGCGCAAGCCGATGTGGTGCAAGGCGCGGATGATCCACACGGCACACAAATCATCTTTGCAAAAGATGCCGCAGGGCAAGGGCAATTTGCTGAGCGCTAGCATGGCTGTTTGGAGGTTGCGATCTGCACGGGAGGCAGGGGGGAATTTGCTCGTCGGAATCGAAATGATGCGCGCTGATTTTCCCGCTTGTTCGATTCGTTCGGAGAATCCTTGTGCGCGCTGTTTGGAGTAGATGCGGTTTTCATCGACGACCACAGCATAGTTCTGAAGTTGCAACGACATCAAATGATCCGCGGCCATCCGCCCGGTGGCGTAGTTATCGAGTGTGACACGGGGAAAATGAGCAACGTTGCCTGGTGATTCCGAGCTCAAATTGACTACGGAGATGCCATGCTTTTTCCAGATGCGTGCCTCTTCCGCTGTGTAGCGAAATACCAGCAGACCGTCACCTTTCCATGAGCGATCAATGGAGATGGGATGAATCTCGCGGGCGTTGGGTTGCTCGAAGTCCAACACCATGGGATAGCCCTTGCGGGTGTAGTCGAGGATGCCGCCATAAAGTCGATAACTGAACCCTTGTGCCCAGTCGATCAAGCGCACGCCGACGCGCGGAGGCATGTCATTTTGGTCGTGCATCAAGGAGGCATAAGCTAACTTCATGGTTCCGCGAATCTGACAGTCCTGTAGCGATAATGTCAAGAAAAATCGCAATTCTGCCATCGCTCGAATTCGCGAAATCTGTCATGATGCACGCAACGTTGCTGAATGTTTGTGCGACGGATCACTTCTCGAACGACTCCATTCTAACAAAAAAATCGAACCACATGAAAGCAAAATACATTCTATCGACCTTAGGAGCTGGGCTTTTTGCCATGGCCCCGCATTCGTTGCTGGCGCAAGCGAATCTTACTTGGGATACAGCCGATGCCAACAATACGTGGAATACGGTGAATAGCAATTGGACGGGTGATGCCGTATTTGCCAATGGAGACAATGTAACGTTTACGGGTGCTGCTGGGGAAGTGATTACGGTGGCTACGGGTGGTGTGACAGCAGGGTCGTTTACGGCGAATCACACGGCGGGCACGTATGCCTTCAGTGGGGCATCGATTACCGGTGGGGCTTTGACGAAGTCTGGTGCGGGAGTTTTGACCTTCAATCAAACGAATAGCTTTTCGTCAATTTCTGTTAGTGCTGGTCCGAGCGCGAATGGAACAGCTGGAACGGCTGCGTTAGTTTTTACCGTAAGCAATGCGCTGGGTTCGACGCCGATCACGCTCACGAATACCGCAGCGATGACGGCGATCAATACGAATGCTGCCAATCTCATCGTCAATAATCCGATCGCACTCACCACGGCAAACGTACAAACGAATTTGCTTGGTCTGAGTGCTACGACACAACGCTACAATGGTGTGATCTCAGGAGGAAATGCTTCTGCCACTCTTTTCCTGAATATGAATACATCGGGCAGCGACGGTGTTACCTTGTTTGCGAATACCGCAAATACCTTTACCGTCAGCCGCATCACAGTGAATCGTGGCGTGCTTGCTATTGCAGGTGCTGGTTCTTTGGGGGCTCTCACCAATCGAGTTTATCTTGATAATACAAACCTCAATGGCGGCTTGCGCTTCGATGGTGACAATATCAACATCACGCATCCTGTGCAGTTCAATGATTTCGCACGGATCAACGTGAATGCTCGCACGGGCGCGGAAATTTCCACTGCGATTTCGGGTGCAGCAGGAAATCGAACGAATCCCTACACTATCTCGGGCGGCGTGTTGAAGCTCAGTGGGGCCAATACATTTTATCATTTTGTCGATGTCGCGGCTGGGGGCACTCTGCACGTGACAAATGCATCAGCACTGGGCACTGCCGTAGGCGCAGCTGACCGCACGAGGGTATCAGCGGGCGGGACATTGTTGATCGACAATTTGACCTACGGAAGCAATGAAACTCTCGAAATCAGTGGCACAGGTGTTGCGAATGGTGGCGCGTTGGCAGCCACTGGCACGAGTGTGTTTAATGGACCTGTCGCGTTGTTGGCAGATGCTTCAGTAAACGTTGGCACAGGAGCCTCACTTGCCTTAGGTGGAGCATTTACAGGTGCTTTTGAGTTGTCGAAAACAGGAGCTGGCTCCGTCGTGATGTCCGGTTCATCCTTGTCGAGCGGTGCCACGCGAGTGCGAGGAGGTTCACTAACTTTAACAGGAAGCATGGTGCCCGCTGGTGGCTTTGTGGTTTCTCCGGGAGCTGCCTTGAATCTCTCTGGTCTAACAACACCTATCACCTTGGCAACAGGTGTGAATTTCACTGCGGGTCGCGCCACGGCAGCAGCCACAGATGTCGCTGGGGATCTTTTTTCGGGCGCAGGAAACATTCGCGTCATGGAAGGTGCTGGCATCGGAAAAATGACGATCGCGGGCAATCTTACCTTGAATGGAGGAACAGCGCACTTTGATCTCAGCAACAATCCTGCTGGTGCGAATGATACGATCGAGGTGAGTGGTGTGCTTGATTTGAATGCGGCGACTGATGTGAGTTTATCTCTTGCGAATGGATCGCTAGGCAACGGCTCGTATGTGTTAGCCAAAGGCGCAAGCCTAACCGGATCTGCGGCATCGATCAATGTATTAGGATTGCCGCCAGCGGGGACAAGCCGTCAAACTTTTGCGGTGAGTTCTTCCACGGTAGCGAATGCTCTTACATTGGATGTGACAGGAAATGCCGCATCGTTGTTGTGGACGGGAGCAACCAACGGCAATTGGAGCACAAATGCAACGGATGAAAACTGGAACAACACCACGGCTCCAGATCCGCAAGATCTATTCTTCAACAGCGATGGCGTGACCTTTGCGGATCGACTCAGTCCAGGGCCTCAGACGGTGACGATTTCTGGTGATGTGACACCTGGCTCGGTCACTGTGAACAACACCGCAGCGGGGACAGCCTATACGTTTGATAGCGGTGCAATCACGGGCGTAACAGGATTGTTGAAACAAGGCAGCGGCTTGCTCACGATCACAAGTGATACGCATGGCTTTACTGGACCTGTCGAAATTCAAGGTGGAGAACTGCAAGCGCTCTATATTTCCAATTCTGGTCTATCAAGCTCGATTGGTGCGGGAAGTTCGATCATTCTCAATGGTGGTAAACTCACCGTTATGGAGGCCACAACGCAAAGCAATGATCGCGCACTGACCATTGGTGTGAATGGCGGAGCTTTGGCCGGCGCCGATCTCTCAACTTCTATCACATATGCCGGGCCTCTCACGGGTGACGGAAATCTTACCATTGGTGGAGCAGGGCGCATTGTTCTCAGTGGTGCGGGAAGTCGCGCTGGCACAACAACCGTCGAAACGGGAGCTACATTAGAAATTGCAGGGAATGCGACACCAGGTGCAGGCGCTTTCACTTTGGATGGAACTTTGGTCGTGAACAAGAGCGTCGCGACGACGATTGCTTCTGCGATCAGTGGCGCGGGCAAACTAGAAAAACAAGCTGCGGGAACTCTAACATTGCCTGTTGCGAATAGCTACGCAGGTGGAACTACGGTGGCAGGTGGCGCATTGCTGATTTTGCATCCTTCGGCAGCAGGCGCTGGATCCATTAGCCAAACCGGCGGATCTGTGCGCTTTAGTTTTGGTGATGGCACACTTTCGACAGTGGCAAATGATTTCAGTTTGAATGCGACGGGCAATACTACCTTCAGTGTGCGAGGAACTGCTGACGCTGCGCCGACACAAGCAACCACAGTGAGGTTGACGGGAAAAATTTCCGGAGGAGCTGCGGGCCAAACGTTCAACCTTGTGGATAGTCTCACAACTGGCAATCACTTCAATGTCATCGAGCTACGCAATGCCAATAACGATTTTCAGGGCACGATCTTGATGAATCGGGGAACACTCGGTTTCGATAGCGATGCTGCATTGGGCCACCCCGATAATGACATTCAGCATTTCACCGAAAACCTGAATGGTTCTTTGCGTTTTGATGCAGATAACATTGTTTTGGGCGCTGGTCGAGAGATCATTATGCCTCCGAATGCCAATGCTCGTCCCATCAATACTCAATCCTTCACTAGCACCATTCAGGGCAACATTTCTGGTTCCGGCATCTTGATCAAACAAGGCACGGGCAAATTGATTCTCACAGGAACAAACAGCAATGTGTCCGTGACAACAGTAGCAGCTGGCACGCTGCAAGTGGATGGTACTTTTGCCACATCAACAGGTGCGGTCACAGTCGATGCTACTGCAACCCTCGGTGGTGTTGGCACGATCAATCGTCCGATTACAGTCAACGGCACGATTGCACCTGGCGCAAGTGTGGGGACTTTGACAACGGCGGCCACCACGATTAACGGCACCTATGCGTGTGAGGTGAATGCGGCAACATCCGATGTCATCGCGGCTACGGATCTGATTCTGGGCGCTGCATCATCGCTTGTGGTAACCGATACAGCGGGAGTATTTCCTCGCACGATCGCCACCTACAGTGGTGCGTTAACAGGCACGTTTGCGACGGTGACGAGTGGATTTGCTGTTGATTACTCCACCGCCGGGCAAGTCATTCTGCGCAAGGGCGGTTATGCTGTGTGGGCCTCGCAGTTTGCTTCGAGCGGAGCTGCCAGCGCGGATTCGGACAACGATGGTGTGCCGAATGCCGTTGAGTATTTCATGGGAGTGAATGCCGCAGGATTTACCAGCAACCCTGCCGTCGTGAACAACGAGATCACATGGCCTAAGGATGACACTGCGACCGATGCGAGCTACGTGGTCGAACACTCCACCGATTTGGATCAGTGGACGACAGCAACAACGGGTGTCACGGATACTGGGACCGAGGTGAAATATAGCTTGCCAACGGGAGAAGCGAAATACTTCGTGCGTCTTCGCGTCACGATAGCCCCGTAATCGCTGGATTGTCGCGAATGGCATTTTTTTCGATTCTTTTTGCAAAAGTGCCATTCTCATTCCTTGGTGATTTCTGTAACTTATCCCTTGATCCTTCGTCTAATCTTCTCCCATTCACAAAATGAAACTTTCGAACAAATTCATTCTTGTTAGCTTTTTGGCTTCCTCCTCGTTGGTTTATGGTCAGCTTACTTGGGATTCTGATGCTGCCACGGCAGCTACTCAAGATGGCGCAGGTTCATGGAACACATCCAACACGAATTGGTGGAATGGTAGCGCAAATGTTTCCTTCACGAGTGGGAGCAATGTTTCATTCGGATCGCCTACTGCGGGTGCGGCAATCACTGTTGATGCCGGTGGTGTGACAGCGGGAAGTCTTACTTTTAATAAGGTCGGCAATAGCTCATACACGATCAGTGGGGGATCGATTGCTGGAGGTGCTTTGATTAAAAATGGTGATAACGGTTTACGAATCGATAACGCGAATACTTTTACTTCCATTACGGTGAACGCGGGGCCGAATTCGGCTACCGATGCTGCGTTGCGCTTGGCAAATGCAAATGCTCTTGGAACGGCACCGATTACTTTTGCCAATTCCAGCACGATGACAGGTTTTTATTTCCTGTCTGGGTTTGGTTCGACAGGAACTCTTAGTAATGACATTGCGCTGTCCACAGTTTCTGGCACCTACAATACAAACTTTTTGACTGGGGTATCGAGCACCATCACCTTGAGTGGTCTGATTACCGGTGGGCAATCCAATCAAGTGTTTTTTGTGAACAATGATAGCGGAACGAATGATGTAGGAGACATAAAACTCACCAATTCTTCGAACTCGTTTACTGTTGCGCAAATCACGATCAACCGGGGTGGTCTCATTTTTACCAGTGATGGCGCTCTCGGAGCGTCTTCTAACGATTTGAAACTGGACGTAACATCGGATCAGGCTGGTTCGGGCTTACAGTTTGGTGCGAATAGTGTCTCTCTCAATAGTGGTCGCAGCATCAGTGTTACCTCACAAACTGTGATTGATACAGCCACTTTCACGGGTTCTGTGATTCAAGGGCAAATTACTGGTTCTGGCAACATTGTGCGCCGCGGGACAACTTCTCTCGTTCCCGCGAACAATACAAACACACACAGTGGTGGTTGGTCCATTGCTGCTGCGCCGAACGCTGGATCTTCTCAAGGCTCATTGCATCTTACTTCTGCATCACTGAGTGGTTCGAATTATGTAGGCCTGGGAACTGGTGCGATTGCCGTATCATCCGCAGGAACCATTCTTAGTGCTGCGGAGACAGGTGTAGCTGCGAACAACATTGTTTTGCCCAATACCGCAACGCGCCACGATTTCGTCGCTGCCAATGGCAAAGAATTTACACTTTCTGGAATCATCAGTGGTGGCGGAGCAAACAATCCCACTTTCTATGTGAACACAGATACGAGTGGTGGAAGTACGGGCGCGGTTAAACTCATAGGCACCAATACATTTACTGGAAAAATTCAAATCAATCGTGGAGGTCTCGCGATCACTTCGGATGCAGCATTAGGCAATGCAGCAAATGCTGTGGTTCTTGACATTGGAACCGCGACGCAAGTGGGGCTTCGATTTGACGCTGCGATGTCGTCAGCGAGGTCTCTGCAGTTGGGTGCAGGCAAGCAAGTTCTCAATACAGTTGCTAATGACGTAACTTGGTCCGGAGTGATTTCTGGTAGCGGTGAATTGCATAAAGCAGGCTCAGGCAAACTGACATTGTCTGGGATCAATACCTATAGTGGACAAACCAACATTACTGCGGGAACCTTGGCTATCTCCGGAACTGGCTCGATTGCTAGCAACTCGATCATTGTGGGTGCTTCGACGACTTTTGATGTTTCCGGAGTTACGGGTGGTTACTCGTTGGCTTCTGGTCAGACGATATCGGGCACAGGGCTAGTGACAGGTGCAGTTACGATCAACGGAACCTTAGCTCCAGGAAATAGTCCGGGTGATATGAGCTTCGGTGACAACTTGACCTTGGCGGGAACACTCAACCTAGAGATTACGGATGATGTAGCAACGATGTTTGACCGCTTGGTGGGGGATGGCGCGAATACCTTGGCTTTGGGTGGAGTGCTCAATTTGAACAATACTGGATACTCCGCGTTGTTGGGTGACACGGTGACGGTGTTCTCGAACTGGAGTTCGATCACTGGTTCCTTTTCCTCGATCACCGGAACAGATCTCGGTGGTGGCTTGAGTTGGGATACGTCTCTCCTCGGTTCATCGGGGGTATTGACGGTAATACCCGAGAGCTCGACGGTATTGTTGGGTGGCTTGGGTGCTCTGCTTATGTTACGCCGTCGTCGCGCATAATGGGCATTTCTGCATAAAAAAATGGCAACTTGCCATTGCCGATCTGCCCTTTGATCGCTAGGCTCGCCTG
>JBIIAI010000258.1:0-3570 GCA_044239965.1 Akkermansiaceae bacterium | reverse complement strand
AGACCATGAACATTATCGAAAAAATTGAAACTGAGCAGCTGAAATCGGACGTAGCCGACTTCAACGTAGGAGACACCGTCAAAGTGCATTGCCGCGTTGTGGAAGGTGGCAAAGAGCGCGTGCAGATCTTCGCAGGCATCGTCATCGGTCGCAAGGGTCACGGTCTGAACTCTTCGTTCACCGTTCGTAAAATTTCCTACGGCGAGGGTGTAGAGCGTATTTTCCCAGTTCACACACCACGTATCGCGAAAATCGAAGTTTCCCATCGTGGCAAAGTTCGTCGCGCCAAGCTCAACTACCTCCGTCAACGCGTTGGTAAGCGTGCTACCTTGGTAAAATCCGCTGACGCATAATTCCGCTCGCGGGTTACGCTACTTTTCATGAAAAAGACACGGTTCCGGCCGTGTCTTTTTTTGTGGATCTCAGCATTCAACTTGCGAATCCACCCTTTCCTGATTACACTCAAGCCGTGCGCATTCACTATCTCATCGCTGTCATTTCATGCGTGATCACCGTTTCCCTCTTCTGGTGGAATGGAGTAAAAGGTAAAGATTTTTTGACGCCGCCCTCTGATCAGCGACTCGTCGACGTGCGCCATTCCACGGCCGTGGATCTGAAAGTTCCTGATGTGATTGCTCAAGATTTGCCCACCAAAGCCATCTTGGTGAAGCCTACGAAGTTAACGCTGCCAGATCCAGCGCTGGAGCCTACTCCGCAGGAAAAAGAAGAGGAACTGGTGGAACTTGGAGATTGGTCGGTATCGCCTGGTCTCGATTGCTACGCCGATCTGGCCGAAAAAGGTTCTGATTTTCTCGTAGCGATGGCCACACAATTGGAAACCAAGGGCGAATTGCAACGTGCCTTATTGGCCTGGGAACGGGTTCTTGATGTCGTCAAGCCAGAGCCTGCGCAGTATGAGCTTGCTTCGAAAGCCATTCTGCGACTTTCACCACAATTGCCACTATGGAATGTCGATCCCTCGGCCGTGCATGTCATCCAACTGAAGGCTGGCTGTGATCGTGAAACGGCGGAGCTGCTAGAACCTATTTTGGTGGAACTTTGCGCTCAGCTCAGCACGGGCACCTCAGGCATTGTCGAAATCAAAGCTAAAGTGAACAGCGGACCGCGCCCTGCTAAGGATGCGCCTAAATTGCCCATTGCACTTTGGTTCACCGGGTTCGATGAAAAATCGACGCAATCAAAAACGATTACGATCCCCTCGGATCAAAGTGATCCAGCCGTTCTGCGCAATCTAGTGCTCACCAGTGCCTATCGATTGATCCGCGAGGATGTCGGCTCACACACCGCATTTCAGGCCCCCATCGCACACAAAGCCCCCCAAGATCCGATGCTGCTTTTTCAATCATCGATCTCACGACTGCTCTGGCAGGAGTTCGCGAGTCGATTAAATACCCCTGCTCCGTAAAAAAATCTAAGATTTTCGGCTTCGGTAACGTTACACTACTAGTTCCTTCTCTCTCTCTTATGCGCTCTGTGGCCTATATTTTTCCGATTTTTTGCTCGATTCTGTTCGCTGCCGAACCTGATCAAGCGAAGCCTGAGCCTACGCCTGAGAAGCCGGCTGCCGAGCAAGCGGAAGAAAAACCCTCTGACAAGGCGGCTCCCTCAGTGAAAAAGCTGGCCGATGGCACCATGCAAATTGGTGAGATCATTTTCGACCCCAAGACCCGACAAGTGCGCGTGCCCTGCACCGTGAACATGAATGAGGGATTGCTCGAATTCGCCGTAGTTCACGAGAACGGAAAAATTCATGAGTCGCTGCTCATCACCAAAGCTAGCGCAATGCACCTCAACATCGCCATGAAGCTGCTGCGTTACGTCGCATCGGAGGAACTCTATGCGATCGAAAAAGAACGCGGTGTTCTGTCCGATCAATTTCCCGAAGTAGAGGAAAAAGTCCGCAAGGCCGCACGCGTGAATTTATCCATCGAGTGGCAGCATGAAGGCAAAACCAAAAAGGTGCCGATCTCTGATTGGATCATGCACACGCGCACGACCAAACCAATGTCGGCAGAACCTTGGGTCTATGGTGGCTCCATGATGTATGAAGGTCAATTTGTGGCCGAACAAAATGGCGATATCGCCGCGATTTTTGTTAGCCGCGGTTCCTTATTTCTCTATCCTGGAAAAGATAATACCAATGATGAGATGTGGCTGGCTAACACCAAGCGTATCCCACCACAAGGCACCTCGGTATTTTTCCTGATCGAACCCACAAAACTCTAACTCCATTTCAAACCAAATCCAACTACTATGAAAGCAGTACTTTGTCTGATCGCATCCGCCACTGTCGCACTGGCTGATGTTTCGCCCTACGTCTCCTTGCAAGAGGAAATGAAGCAAGCCATCGCCCGTGGCAATGCATGGCTGGCCTCGCAACAGAAAGCTGAAGGTCACTGGGATGATCCCGAGCTCCCTGCGTTCTCTGCGTTGGCGCTGACTGCCGCCGTTCGTGATCCCAATCTCAAGCCAGGCGAGCGCCCCGCTCACGTGAAAAAAGGCTTTGATTGGCTGCTCGCAAATCAAAAAGAAGATGGCGGTATCTACAATCGCGGACTCACGGTTTACAACACCGCTACAGCTATCACCGCTCTGGTCTCTGCGGGCGATGAGGCCTATGAGCCTGCCATTGTCAAAGCGCGCAAGCACTTGATCAACAATCAGTGGGACACCGATGAAAAAGGCAAAGTCGATGGCCCGAACGATGGCGGCATCGGTTATGGTTCGAAAAACGACCGCTCGGACATGTCGAATACCTACCTCGCCATCGAGGCCTTGGCCCTGTCGAAAAAAGTCATCGAGGATGGCAAGCACGGTGATCAGCCTGATCTCGATTGGGGTGCCGCTGTTTCGTTTTTGACGCGCTGCCAGAACCTCGAAGAAACCAACTCCAGCGAGTGGGCCTCCAACGACGAAAAGAACAAAGGTGGATTTGTTTATGGTCCTAACGAAAGTAAAGCCGAGACGGAAAAACTTCCCAACGGCAAAACACCACTTCGCTCGTATGGCTCGATTTCTTATGCGGGTCTGCTTTCGCTCGTCTATGCGGAAGTCTCTGCAGACGACCAACGTGTGGTAGCGGTCAAGGAATGGCTCGGTAAAAATTACACCCTCAAAGAAAACCCAGGCATGGGTGAGCAGGGGCTCTACTACTACTTCAATGTGATGTCCAAAGCCCTTGCGGCATCGGGCATCGACCAGCTTGCTCTGGAAGATGGCGGCAAAGCAGATTGGCGCCGCGAGTTGTGTGAGGCACTCCTCAGCAAGCAACGTGAAGACGGTTCGTGGGTGAATGACAACGGTCGCTGGATGGAATCCAATTCCGTTCTCACAACCGCCTACACGGTGATTGCCCTAGAGCAAATCTACCAGTCGATTCCCCAGCGCTAACGGTGCTCTGTGATTTGAGCCGCCATCAAAAAAGCTTCGCCTGGATTACCAAGCGAAGCTTTTTTCGTATGGATTAGGCCAGTGGCCGGTATGATCTTATTTCGCTGCAGCGATGACGGTGTCTTTGGTCATGCCGAGTTCTTTCATCACGGTGTTGCC
>JBIIAI010000259.1:0-3570 GCA_044239965.1 Akkermansiaceae bacterium | reverse complement strand
TCCAATTTTGCCAACACATGTTGATCCAGCACTTGCTTGGGCCAATCCGCTTTTTTCACCGTGACCGCAACCTCCTGAGGCGGCGTAAAGGACCACAATTCTTCCCACTCCGCACCTTCTTGAATCCATTGGCGGATGGTAGCAATTTCCTCCTCAGCCAAGGGCGGTCCATGCTTAGGCTTGGGCATGATCTCATCGGGATCTTTTGACGTGATGCGGCGCATCAGCTCCGATGCGTCAGGATTTCCCGGAACGATCGCTCGATTGCCCGATTCGCCCTCGCCGAGCGCTTTGTCCCGCAGAATCAAAGAAATATCCCCCGCCTCCTTCACCCCACCATGGCACGCCGTGCAATGTTTCGTGAAAATCGGCCGAATGTCGCGATTGAAGCTCATCTCCCCCGCATGCAAGGCAGAAACAAAGGCGGTTAGTACTAATGAATAGCGCACCATAGATTGCATAGCAATACGCCATCGCGGAAGAGAAACTTACAGAAAGCCGAAGGTTTTTGCGAATCAGCGGCCGTTCCGCGCAGGATGATCCATGTTGAGCAGAGCTGATAGATGAGAGAGCTCGCTCCACTCATGGTCTTGCATCTGATTGGGTGTGAGCACTGTTTTTTCAACAGTTGGCCGCAAAGCGTAGGGCTGACCGTGAAATTGCGAGGTGTTTTTTCGCCTTCTCCCACCGGAAACATGCGTGGTAGGATGCATCCTACCGACCTAATTTCTCGTCGGAAGCTTCTTAGCACGCGCATTTAGCTCGGTAGGATGCGCGCTACCGAGCTAATTTCTCGTTACATGCCTTCTCCGACGCGTCGGATGAAGCAAAATTTGCGTAGTTGGAGCTTTTTGACGGAAATTTGCTCTGGTAGGGCGCGCGCTACCGAACCAAATGCGGGAAATTAGCTCGGTAGGATGCATCCTACCAAGCGTAGGGCGCATCCTACCAAGCATGAAACTCGTCGGGAAAGCCCAAACACTCGACGCAACACGCATAGAACACGTGGGGAAAGGCATAGAACGCGACGGGAAACGCGAAGATCGGGCATTTTACGATGAAGGATGGGACGATGAAGCCCAAGATCGGCCGAGCAAGGCGCAGGATGTGATGGCAACTCGCCAAAGGGAGGAAATCAACCCGAAATCCGAAGTAGGAAACCACGAATTTCAGGAAGTGATCGGTTATTAGTTAGAAGTTATCAGGGAAGAATTGATTTTCTCACTGAGTAGTTTTCACCCATTGGGTGAAGGGCAAGCAACGGCTCAAGGACCAAGTCATTCACGATTAAACAATCACTTTTCACAGATCACGCCTAGAATTTACAGTGCAACTGCGGATTCTAGGATGAAACGCGAGATTCCTCTGCAATGGACTTGGGTTGATGAAACCAAAAGAGATGGAAAATCCCTTCTCCTGATTTACAAATCGGCGGGGTTTTGCAGGAGATCGACGATACGCTTGAGCAGCAATCCTGCTCCGCCACCATCGACGACGCGGTGATCGAAGGTCATTTCCAAGTCGGCCTCGGTCGCAGGAACAAAGGCACTGATTTTCTCGGACCAGACGGGTTTTTTCACCCCTGCCCCGATGCCAAGAATCAAGGTTTCGTTCGGCAAGGGAATCGGTGTGCCCCAGGTGAGGCCGAAGGTGCCGAAGTTAGTCACGGTGGCAATGCCGCCTTTGGTATCAGCCTCGGTCAGTCGACGGCGACGTGCGCGATCCACGATGTCGTCGTATTCTTGCACCAAATCACTGAGAGATTTCTGATCGACGTTGCGGATGACGGGAACGAGCACACCGTCCTCGACAGCGACGGCGACACCGATGTCGTAGGAGCGTGGATGTACGACCTTGCTGCCGATGAGGAATCCAGCCACGGCAGGCTGCTCCTTGACCGCGAGGGCAAAGGCCCGCAACAAATACAAGGTCAGGCCCGGTTTCTTTTGCTGGGCTTTGCGATGTTGCAGCAGCTTGTCCAAGCCGACCGATGTTCCCACGGTAGCAAGCGGGCGGGTCCAACTGCGGCGCATGGCATCGGCTACGGCGAGGCGCATCGGCGAGGCATTGCTGCTGGGCCAGGTCTGGATGTAGTCGAGAAATTTTTCGAGGTCATCAACGGTCACGCGACCACCCGTGCCGCTACCGACGATAGCGGAGAGATCGGCCTCGCGCAGGCCCATCTCATCCATGCGCGCGCGCATCCGTGGCGAAATGTAATGCGCACCCATGGTTCCTGTTGGCACAGAAAGTCCGCGAATCGTTGGCACGACTTGGGGGGCTACTTCTTCATAGCCATCGCCCTCAACAGCAAAGTGCAAGTTTTGTTCACCTGATTGCGCTTGTGATTCTTCGACCACAGCGGCCTGGCGTTTCAGTTCGAGCGCCTCTAAGGTATCCACTCCCGTGCGGGCGACTTCTTCTTCGGTCACATCGAGAATGCCCAAGATCGTGCCGACGGCATAGCTGACGCCCTCTTCGGCGCGAAGTTCCTCCACGGTGCCCGAGCACAAGGCGGTTACGCCCATGGTTGCTTTGTTGGTCTCCACCTCCATGACTTCTTGGTCGGTCGTGACGCTGTCCCCTGCTTGGATCAACAAACGCACCACCGTGGCTTCGGCGATGGATTCTCCTAATTGAGGCATGACGATGGCAACTCTGGGCATAATGAATTTCGTTAGTAAGATAAAAGTTTGCGCAAGGAATCACAGATCGATTCCGGTGTGGGACGGTGAGCCGCCCACAGCTTGGGATGATAAGGCACGGGCGTGTCTCGCGAGTTCAGTCGCATAGGCGGAGCTTCTAGCAAGTGGAAGCCATCAGCGACGACGCGGGCCACCACCTCTGCGGTCACGCCGCCCCAAGGAAATGCTTCGCCGAGGGCGAGTAGCCGACCGGTGCGCGCTACGCTGGCGAGCACGGTATCGATGTCGAGCGGCTTGACGCTGCGCAGATCGACGACCTCGATCTCCCAGCCGGATTCTTTTTGCAAGCGATCCGCTGCGCGCACGGCTTCGTGGACCATCGCGCTGTAGGTAACCACGGTGGCGTGACGCCCCATGCGGGTGATGCGGGCTTTGCCAATCGGCAATCCATCACCTTGGAAGCTTTTCGCTTTGAGCCAGCGGTAGAGAAACTTGTGCTCGCAGAAAATCACCGGGTCATCCAGTTTCACCGAGTCGATGAGCATTTGGTAGGCATCGGCAACGGTAGCAGGCGTCACCACGACCACACCGGGATAGTGAGCATAGAGCGCTTCCATGCTTTGGCTATGAAAGGGACCAGAACCAGCGGTGCCGCCGGAGGGCAGACGCACGGTGATCGGCACGGGCATGCCAGTGCGGTAAAAATGGGTCGCCGCGTGATTGACGATCTGATTGAAAGCGATCGACGAGAAATCCGCGAACTGCATCTCAATGATCGGACGCATGCCTTGCAAGGCCGCACCAATGGCTAATCCCGCCATCGCATCTTCGCTAATCGGAGCATCGAGCACGCGCTCCGGATACATTTCCGCGAGACCTTTTGTCGCCTTGAAGGCTCCTCCAAATGCCGCGATGTCTTGGCCAT
>JBIIAI010000349.1:0-3605 GCA_044239965.1 Akkermansiaceae bacterium | reverse complement strand
CCACTTCGCCCGTTAGGCGTTCGGCATGCGCTGATGCTTCAGTGAGAAGTTCGGTTTGAGCTTGGTGATCCCGCTGCATGGTTTCCACCTGGGTGCGAGCTTGGGCGAGTTGGTCTTCGAGTGTGTCGGTCATAGCACGGGAACTCGTGTCAACTGCTGCGTGATAGACACGCAGGCGACGAAGCGCCTCGTTGCGATCCGGCACCATGCCTGCGAGATTGTGACGTTGAGCTTGGCGACCGCTGAAGGTTTGTCCTTCCATGGCTTCTGCTGGAATGGCGCGTCCGCGAGAGAGAACGGCGGTGTGGAATTCCCCGGCGATCTCCGCGAGGTTGGAAGAAATGAGTTCTCGTTGGTCTTCGGTGAGTGGTGTTCCCGGTGCTCCCATCGCCTTGTATTTGCCGACAGAAAAAACTTCCACCTTGATGCCTGCGCGATCGAGTGCGGCGCTGTTATCGATGACCGCTTGCACCACGCCGATGGATCCAACCTGAGCGGATGGTGTGGCATAGATGGCGCGTGCTTGGCTGGCAACCCAGTAAGCCGCCGAGCACATGAGGCCAGATGAAAACGCATAGACTGGTTTCTTTTTGTCGAGTGCAGCAACGGCATTCGCGAGCTCTGGTGTTCCGGCCACCGTGCCACCTGGAGAGTCGATGTTGAGAAGCACAGCTTTGATGTCATCACGCCCAGAGATTTCTTGAAGAGCATCGGAGATTTCCTCGGAGCTGGTTGCTCCATAAAACATCTTGGCGAAGAGATCAGCTTTGCGAAGGATCGGGCCTTCGATGGCAACGACTCCAATTCCATCCTCCACCGATAGGAGTGAATTTTGTTGGTTTTGATGGGAGAAAATTCCTGCACGTTCTGCCTGCGATTGATACGAGGCAGAGATGGCGTGCAGGGCATCAGGTTGAATCAGCCATTCGCGATGTTGGATTACCGGGTTCACGCCCGTGCGGTGGTGTCAACGCGGATGGATAACGATCACTTTGCTTGCATGAATCCCGCAGCAGCCTTCCAGAGCATCTCAGGAGGAACACCATACTTGGCGGCAGTTTCCAGGATGAGTTTGGCATCAGCGCCACGTCGTTCGATTTCCTCGCGGAAGTCGGCACCGAGTTCGGCGTAGTGATCGGTGATAGTCTTGAGACCTGCTTCCACGTCAGCGCGGTTTTGCTGTGCTTCCCGACCTGCATCGCAAGTAACCCGCTTGGGCGGCACTGTGGAGATCTTCCACCAACTCGGCACGGGAGGTAGCAGTCCTCGGGCAATGGCGTCACCTATCACATAAGCCCAGATCGGACGAATGAGACGCCTTTCGAGAATCATCTGGCGAAACGAAAATCGACGGTCGGCCTTGGCCACGATCAAACGCACTCCTGCACCACCGACCTTGCTGGAATCAGCTGCGAACTCGAAGGGGATCATGCCAAGTGCTGAATCACGACGCAGATGTTCGAGGAAGCCGGTGAAGGTAGGACTGGGGCGGTTCGACTGGAAGCTATCGAGTGACTCGTCTGGCTTTAGTGCTACCAACTTTCCTCCGACGATACGTTGCAAGCTGACTGGGTCGCTCGCTTCTCCCGCGCCATGCGCATTGCCCACCACAAAGTCGCCATTGTCGTCGATCTCGCCTCGTGCTGTTTTGAGGATACGGGACACATCGGCATTGTCTTTGACCGCATGCTTTTCTAACGCAAGGAGCTCCATCTCATCGAGCAGATGATTGATCGAGTGCTGGATCGTGGGGTGATTGCGCACACCACCGGCCCACTCGGGTTCGTGGACGTGCAGGATAGCCGATGCCGGGAGATCATATGCTGAATTGTCATCTTGCAGCACACGGTAGAACACGGGCGCACCATAGGCATCGAGGCCAACGCCATCGACGGTTTCTTTCGATCCCCAGTCATCCCCCATGCGGTGACTCTCGATCAACTGAATGCGTGGCTCGCCATCGAGGTCGCGGGTTTTGTGGACGAAGTATTCGCCATCGATGTCCATGCCCCGACAAACGAGCGCTTGGCATTCTTCAAAGGAAAACCGCTGCGTGATGTCGCAGCGCGCGGACCAATAGGAAAAGTATTCTTCAGCACTGCGGTTCCAAGATGCGTCCGAAGATTGGGCCTGAACGCGGATACCGTCACCAGTCGAGTAGATGGCCATGTTGGCCACAAGTTCGCGAACGAAGCCAGAGTTCTTGTGAAGATAGCGCGACTTGCGCACCAGTTCTGTGCGGATGCCTGGCGTGAGTTCCTTGCGTGCATCTGATGGAGAAGCTCCTGGCACCGCACCACGACGAGGCGACCAGTTCGCAGACTCAAACGACGATCCCCATGCTTTGGGCAAAAGCACGGGTGGGAGCAAGAGTCGGGCGATGGATTGGAGTCGGTTCATTTCGCAAGGTGTCCGGAGATGAAGGATACGCCGCCTGATTTCGGGCGGCCATAGGTTTGCGAATCAAGAAACTTGAGTGCGTAGGCACATTCCTCTAGCACCTGATCGACGGGCATGGTGAATTGCTTCGAGACGGATGTTTCCGCGTCGTTCCAGTTCATGATGGTCTTGCCTTCCATGAGCAGCGACTTCGCTTTCTGCTGGATGGCGAGAACTTCGGCGACGGTAAAGCCGGTGATGAAGAGTCCTCGTGCCATGGTCATTTTCCTTTCCAAGTGGAGTTGCGACCGCGTGTGTCGATGTGAATGAAGCCCGACGTCGGATACAAACCGAGACCACCAACGAACTTGCCTGCCTTGCGCCATGCGATGAGTCGCTCATACACGCGTTGAGTGCTCAAGTCATCGAAGGTGATGTCGAGTGCGCTAAATTCTTTGTGCTGGCTGAATTGTGCGCCACCGACAACCTTGTTGTATTCAGGTGAGCGGTAGGAGCTGAGGATGCGGCATGGTCTGCCATAAGACTCGCGCAGTTCATCAACGATGCGCAGGACAGGCACGATGTTTTTCCAGAGGGGTTGAGGAGGTGTGCTGTTCTTCACTCCTTTACGCTGCGCCGCGAAATACGATTCGAATTCATCTGCGTTGAAGTGACGAAATTTCTGGGAATCGAACCAGTCGCTGAATTTACTCATGATTCTTCATCGGGAGTGTCAACTGTTGTTGAGGCTTCTCTGCCGACGATCTTGAGCATGGTGGCAGCGGCGACCTGCATTGATTCGGCATCGAACAGGTGGTTCGGTCGTGAACCGATTCGCTCCCACATCCACTTGCCGTTCTTCTTGATACGGTGCTCGCTTTCCATCTGCGCGAGATAGTCCTCATCGATGTCATCAGGAACTTCCCAGACTGGTCCGTCATCAGGATTTTGATTTCGACGAAGGCGCGCGAGAGTGTCCTTGATGTTGAGGTTCGACCAATAGAACACCGAACATGTTTGCCCTCGACCTAACACAACTTTGCGACGTGGGGAGTAGAACCTCTCGATCGCTTTGCGGCCCTTGACCTTGTGGGTGAATGTCGCCCGCTTGTCACCCATGAGCGCAGTCCATCCGTGCGCGGCACATTCGCGGTAGACGTCATAGGTGGCGTAGCCCGCATCGACGAATACAAGATTCGGGTGAATGCCAAATCGTTCCTGTACGG
>JBIIAI010000256.1:0-3610 GCA_044239965.1 Akkermansiaceae bacterium | reverse complement strand
AACAAAGCTGGTCATCGGTTGACGAATCTCTTCCGCACAGAGATTCGCCGCTGCGCGGCACGTCGTTACACTCCTGTCTAAAACGCCTACAAGCGTTGTTACTCCTCTCCAGTCGCACCCTTCGGGCTGCTTTCAGCAGACTGTCTTACTCCGTGCGGCTCAGCGTTTTTCTTGCAGTTACAGCCTGCAACCTAGGCAGATCAGCAACTTTTTCTATTCATCCGAACGCGCCAAAACAAACTCCGCCCACTGTATGTTCTGTATTGATGAATCTCTGCCCCACAGAGATTCACCGCTACGCGGCACGTCGCTCTACTCCTGTCCAAAACGCCTACAAGCCATCAGCGTTTTTCAGCCAACCACGCCCACATGCTTTGCAAAGCATAACATGTAAGCGTCAAAGAGAATGAGACGCGCGACTTGACCGATGATTTCGCAAGGAAGGTGTCAGTTTGTGCTTTTCTCATCAAGCTGCTTTTGTCATAAAACTCACGCTTTGCCTCGCTACGTTGCCATTTTCCTGACGCTGGTGCTTTTCCTCACTAGGAAGGGTTTTGTAAGCGTGTTATGTAGCGACTCTTGAAGACTTCGTAGTCAGAAGTACCGTAGGTGGTAGCTTATGACATTTACGAAAATGAGGCTGCTTACTGAGAATTCGAATTTCTTTAGGGGCAATCACTCGATTTGTGGCAGTCAAGGAACGATCAAGGGCGTGCCTTTTTTCAGGTTGTATTCTTTGACAGGGCCACCTGCCACCGAGACTTTGCGCACGCCATCGAACTGGGGATGAAGCACAATTTTTGTAGGTTTGCCATCTTTCCATGTCGCATCAACAGTGACCCCGCCGCGGGCGCGCAGCCCCGTGAAGGAGCCCTGCGGCCAGCCTTGAGGGATCGCGGGGAGAATGCTGATCGTTCCTTCGTGTGACTGAACGAGCATTTCGCAAATGCCCGCAGTGATTCCAAGATTACCATCGATCTGGAAGGGTGGATGGGTGGTGAAGAGATTGGGCAAAGTATTATGGGTGAGCAACCCACGAATCATGGCTTGGCATTTTTCAGGCTCACCTAAGCGAGCCCAGAGAGCGGTGCGCCAGGGCCAAGTCCAGGAGCGGCGTGAATCACCTGAAGTGCCGCGCGCTTCGAGCGAAACAGCTGCGGCTTTAGCGAGCTCGGGTGTCTGAGCGCGATTGATTTGGGCTCCGGGATAAACGGCGAAGAGGTGTGAGGTGTGGCGGTGACCTGATTTTTCGAGGTCAGGTCGCTCGGTTGTCCATTCCATGATTTGCCCCCATGAGCCGATTTGTGGACCTAACAGTTGAGCGCGAGCAGCTTCCACTCGCTTGACCAAGGCATCGTTGAGCCCAAGAACCTTGGCGCTTTTGAGGGTGTTCGTGAACAGATCCCAGACGATTTGTTGATCATGAGCGACGCCGTCTTCGCGCGGCCCGTGCTCGGGAGACCATCCCTTGGGCACGACCAATTTGCCATTGCTGTCTTGCTTGAGGTGGTCGAGCCAGAACTCACAAACGGCAGCAAACATCGGCCACGCGCGTTTTTCCAAAAAGACTCGATCCCCCGAAAAAGCATAGTGCTCCCAGGCGTGTTGCACCAACCATGCCGAGGCGGGAAGGTTCCATTCCCAGCCGTTGCCGCCGAAAGCATTGACGGATGTGCGCATGGTCCAGCCAGGTGTTTTTTCGCCAAAGGCCTTTTGTGTGGCGCGAGTGGCAGCCGGCACGCATGCTTCGAGCCAATCAAAAAGCGGCATGTGACAATCGGCTAAGTTGGCTGGCTCAGCCAGCCAGTAGTTCATCTGGATGTTGATGTTGGTGTGAAAATCCGCAAACCAAGCTGGCTTGTTTGAGTCATTCCAGATGCCCTGTAAATTCGCAGGCAGGGTGCCGGGGCGTGAACTGCCGATGAGAAGATAGCGACCGTAATGGAACATCAGAGCCTCGAGGGCGGGATCATTTGCACCTTTTTGATAGGCGATCAGGCGCGATGGGGTATCGAGCGCTGGAGCCTCGCCGAGATCGAGTGAGACGCGAGAAAAGAACGATTGGTGGTCTTTGATGTGGTCGGCGAGGAGTTGGTCAAAACTTTTCGCAGATGCTGCGTTCGATTGTTTTTCCGCGATGCTCATGGCCTCGCCAGAACGCCAATTTTTCTTCTCATCCATGATGTAGTTGGTGGCGGCGGTGAGAATCAACAAGACTTCATCGCAGTTTTCGTAGCGAAGTTGTTGGTTTTCTGATAGAATTTTACCACCTTTGGCTTGGGCAACGAGTTTGGCTGCGTATTGAAGGTCGTTAGGAAGTTTTGCCGCGAAGCTGATGCTCTGGCCAGCGGCGCTAATGACCGCAGTGCGCGAATCCTTGAGAGTGAGCTTGCCGCTGAGTTTTCCGGGGGCGGAAGCCGTCATGCGCATGATCACTGCTTGATCGGGAGCGCTAGCAAATGCGCTACGCTGGTAGGTGACACCATCCATTTGCCACTCGACGGTGTGCACGCCGGTTTCCAAATTGAGCGCGCGGGTGTAGCCATCGGGCGCAGCTTGGGAGAGTCCATCAAGGGCGATTTCTGCCACTTGGAAATGCGTGACTTCTGCCGAAGGCGAAAAACTCAAGCGATAGTAGGCATAGGAGTCGGGCGTAGCAATCGGATAGGACTTTTTCAGATGACGGCTCGCGAAGGGCGCTTCGTCCTTGTGCTCGTCGAGCAAGGTCCACTGCTTGCCATCGAGGGATCCTTCCATTTTCCATGAGCTGGGGTCACGCTTTTCGACGTCGTTGGCTGAGGTGATAGAGTACGAGTTAACTTTTTTAGGCGTGTTTACATTGAGCTGCCAGACCACAACTTTTCCTTTATGCTCGATGCACCATTTGCTGTTTTGGCCGTCGATGGAAGCAGCAACGTCTTCGTTGGCATTGAATGGAACGTGCCCACTTTCGCATGTGACATCAGACTGAATGGAGCCTGCGGCATCGATCAACAAATCACCGAAGGTTTGATAACAACCGAACTCATTGACGTCGTAGCCACCGCTGACATTCTCTCCGCCGGTCCACAAGGAATCGACATTGAACTGGAGCCGATCCGACTGGGCACCGCCGAAAAGCATCGCACCTAGACGGCCATTGCCAATGGGAAGAGCTTCTTTTTCCCAATTGCGAGCGCCATCAAGGGATACGGCGCCGAATGACTCAACGATGGCTGCTGTGCCACCCGTGCCACCTTGAGAAGGACCTCCGAAACGGATTTCCAGAGGAGCAGCCAGACAGGTGCCACTGAGAGCGCTCATTGCGACGTTGGTAAGAATACGTTTCATATCGTTTGTGTGAGCGAGACTAGACCGATCTGGCCGCAGCAGCAACTGGCTTTTACGCGAATTTTTCTGCTCCAAGCACTTGATTTCATTTCATGGCAACATTGCACTTTTCCCTTCCCTCCGACTAGTTGGTTTGCTACGATTGGCGTATGCAAAAACGCAGCAACAATCCGACAGCGATGCGCGCTAAAATTCTGAAATTTACTGGCGAGGAGCTTTGTCGCTATGGCTTTCATGCGTGGAAACTCAACACTGTGGTCGAGCGCGCGGGCATCACGAA
>JBIIAI010000318.1:0-3621 GCA_044239965.1 Akkermansiaceae bacterium | reverse complement strand
CTAGATCGACCAGATTGTAGGGGTTCGAGGCGAGGACTTGATTGACCATTGCTTTTGGCAGGTCTGCCATCTCTTCTGATTTGAGTAGTTTGCGGGTGTCGCGATAGACACGCTCGTGAAAGCCATCGGTCGCTCCGAAAAAGGCGGCCATGCTGTAAAAATCATGCTGCGACCAGTCGGCAAAGGGGTGATCGTGGCATTGAGCGCAGGAGACGTTGGCTCCGAGAAAGGTGGTGAGCAAGTTCGATACGCCATCGAGCGGCATCTGGGCATCGCGCAATAAAAATCCAGCCGCACCATTTTGATTGAGCTTGCCATCGGCGGTCAACATCTCGCGCACCATGTGATCCCACGAGGCATTCATCGCCACTTGTTCCTTGAGCCAATCTTCGTAGAGAAATGCTTTCGCGCCCTTGCCGTAATCGTCTTTGACGCGCAGCATGTCGGCGAGCCAATTGAACATTTGCATCGTGTAACCGGGCGAGTTGAGCAGTTGATTGATCAAAGCGGAACGTTTGTTCGGCGAGCGATCATCGAGAAAGGTTTGGGCTTCCTCTGCGGTGGGAATGCGGCCGATGGCATCGAGATAAATGCGTCGCAGAAAGAGCGCATCGGATGTATTGGGATTCGGTGCGACCTTGCTTGATGTGAGTGCGGTATTGATGGTGTCGTCGAGTCGTGCGGCGGCTTTGTCAATGATCGCTTGGGCCATCGGTGGACGCGGTTCAGCGTTTTTGCAGGCTTGGGCAAAAGCTTGGTCGTCCTTGCTCAATCGCGATATCGCAAAGCGCACCAGACGTTTGTCCTTTTGCTCCACGGTGACGATGCCATTTTCAAGAGCGCGATACTTGGCTTCGAGGGCTTCGCCATTCGATGAGGTCCAGGTATGCCACGACAACGAGGCCTTCGGCGTGAGATCGGGCGGCAAGGCGACTTCTTCTACCGCGGCTCGTTTTTTCCCCTTGCCCTTGCCTTTGCCTTTGCCCTTGGTCGGAGGAGCGGCCATCAGCGCAACGCCGAGGCAACAGAGGAAAGAAATCGTCAGGGAAAATATGCGTTTCATAAGTAGGTATGAGCGGAAACACGGGAGGGAGAGAAAAGTTGCGGGAAAAATGCAATCGTAGATTAAACGCGAAGTTCGCAAAGTCGCGAAGGCACAAAGGTTTCCCATATTGATCTCGCAAATTCTTCGATCCTTTGCGTCTTAACGTCTTTAGAGAAGCGGGTGTGAACACTATCGGCTGGATGGGCAGGGATACGTTTTTTGATGCATTTAGTTACTTGTGGAGTTTTGATTGCTCGTTGCGGATCGTGCGATATAATCACCTTGATGACAGTGAATTTGGCGTTCGAAACGATTGAAGGAAATTCTTTCAATATCGACGTCACAAACAAAACATTTCTGCAAACGGAATGCGCACTGATTTATGTTGATGTGTGCTCGCGGAACAAACTTACAGAAAAACTCTTAGTATTGGATCGGCGGGCACATACCGTAGTTGCTGCATCGAAGTATCAAGAAAACAAAAGCATTTTGCGCCGATTTTGCACCTTGTTCAATTGGAGAAATTGTCGATACATCGGATCGATGAGAAACGTGGGTATGAGAGGGGGTAAAGACATGTTGTTTCTTCAGTCCGTCGTGAACGGGAAAATTGTGGTGGGTTGCTTTTTGAGAGGTGGGGAGTCAATTTCTCTTGTTGTCGGAGTAGATTTTTTTAGGAATTTTCACGAGCATATTGTTCAAGAACTAGGGCATAGCACGTATCGTGTTGATGATGCTTGGTATTGAAGAGAATCGATAAAAAACAATGAAACTCTTTAACGAATACCGGACGCAGGGATTTTTTGTGGGCTTGATGTCGACCTTGATTCTGGGAGGGATCTTGGTGCTGACGGGTTTGTATAAGGGGGTGGCTGTTGATTTTCCTCGCCACATGTTGCCTTGGTACTTCCGCTTCATTCTTTCGTATGGAATTTTTCTGATGTTGATTCCGGTCTTTTGGACGAGTGCGACCATTCGTTTAGAAAATCATCCTGTGTTGCGTTATCATCGAGCCTGGACCTTTGTAACGGGTATGCTGTTGCTGATTGGGCTCACTTGCTTATTTGTGCATTGCGGGATGCTCATTTTGTGGGCGCCGATTACTTTGCGCTGAGCGAGGGGAGATGTTGGCAGTCTGAAAAGAAACACATGTCCAAACAGGCCGCATGAGTGACAAGCGCCATTTCTCACAGAATTTCAGAATTTACAGAATTCAAAAAACTTCGCGACTTCGCGTCTTTGTGGACTTTCCGCCTTCGCTTGGCTTCGGCGCGACAAGCGCGTTTGATCTATGTTTCCAAATAGATGATTTTTTGATTGACGGCTACCTTTTAATGCAAGATAGTGCGGTTGTGATGAGTGACGAACTCGCAAACGGGGAACAGGGGGATTGGTTTGGCAACTGGACGGTACAGATGCGCAAGGGTCTGTTGGACTTTTGCATTTTGCGTGCGCTCAAGGAGGGCGAGTGGTATGGTTATGCGTTGGTGAAGGCGCTGGTCGCGATTCCCGGAGTGGGCGTGGCCGAGGGATCAATTTATCCGTTGTTGTCGCGTTTAAAAAAACAGGGTTTGGTCGAGACGCGATTGGAGGAATCGAACGAAGGCCCGGCGCGCAAGTATTATTGTCTGACCGATCAAGGTCGGCGGCAGGCCGAAGAAATGGCGGTGTATTTTGAGACGATGATTCGCGGGGTCGAAATGTTAGGCAAACAGAAAAACAACAATCACAACAAATCGAAGGCATGAAAGACTGGACAGAAGCAGCAGAGATGCGGTTGGAGGAATACTTGCGCGAGCGTGTGGCACGCGAGCAAATGCATGGGGAAGAAGCCATTGAGCTGAAGGAAGATTTGCGTCGGCACATTCACGAGGAAGTGCAACACGATGAGGGGATTGCGACATGTGGCTTGATGCAGTTGGAGCAAGTGTTAGGAAAACTGGATGCGGGGTATAAGCCTGCGCCGGTGCCATCGGCTGTTGTCGAGAAGCCCAAGCCTTCGGCGTTTCGACGTGGCAGCATGATGTTTTTTGCGGTGATTTTGCCCTTGTTGATTGTGTTGTTTGAGTGGGTGACAAATTTTTGTGGGGCCACATTTTTTGATCCGATTCCCACGCCGGTTCACGGGTTGCTTTTGTTGGCGGTGCCTTTGTTGAATGCATGGTTGTTGCGCACGGTGGAGCAACCGAGTTTGGAACATCCCAAACGTCGAGCGATCGCGGCGGGCTTAAGTTTTGGGGTTTCCGCCTTTTATGGTTTGTTATTTTTACCTCTCGTGCCGCTTTCGGTCATGGCTTTGATGGCATTTGGCATGGGGCTACTTTCATTGTCGCCGATCATTGCTTGGCTGTGTTCTTGGCTGTTGAGTCGCAAGGAAAAAGGAAAGGCCTTGTTGTTCGGATCTGCGAATTTCGGTCGTTGGTGGTGGACGAGTGTGTTGGTGGTATTGGGTTTGTTGATGATTTATGAGGTGCCTGCTTTGTGGACGCGCACGCAGGTGAGCCGCGCGCTGTCCAATGAGGAAGAGCAACGCGTAGCGGCGGTGGAGTCGTTGCGTGCATGGCACTCCGAGCGGA
>JBIIAI010000230.1:0-4179 GCA_044239965.1 Akkermansiaceae bacterium | reverse complement strand
GCAGGAAAACATACCATCATCGTCATCGAGCACGACATGACCTTCGTGCGACAAATTTCACAAGGTAGAAAAGTCACCGTCCTGCACCAAGGCCACGTGCTTTGTGAAGGACCTGTCGATCAAGTGCAGAGCGACGAGCGAGTGATCGAAGTCTATCTTGGTCGCAAATCCAAAACCGCCTAACAATTTTCCATACTTTATGTCTACGATCCTTACCCAGGAAAGCCTTGCCATCAACGAACTCCGCCTTTCAATTTCTGGAAGTGCCATTTTGCGCGGCGTGACTCTGACCATTCGGCCCAACACCGTGTTTTGCTTGATGGGGCGAAATGGCGTCGGCAAAAGCACCACATTGAAGGCGCTGATGGGTCTGCTGCCGATTGAGTCAGGCAACATCGCGTTTCTCGGCAACTCCATCGAGCGTCTTCCCACGGCAAGCCGCGCACGCATCGGCCTCGGCTACGTGCCACAAGGCCGTGACATTTTTCCTCACCTCACCGTGTTGGAAAACCTCTACATCGGCGCGCGGGCCCAAGGCATCAAGCCAGACTCCGCAGCCACGGATCGTGTTTTTACGCTGTTTCCGATCATCAAAGAATTCCTGAAACGCAAAGGCGGTATGCTTTCGGGCGGTCAACAACAACAGCTCGCCATTGCCCGCGTCTTGCTCACCAATCCGAAATTGCTGATCCTCGATGAACCAACCGAAGGCATTCAGCCTAACATCATCGACCAAATCGGCGAGGCCATTCGCCTACTGCGCAATGAAGATGGCATGAGCATCCTTCTCGTTGAGCAATACCTCGATTTCTGCAAAGAGCTCGGTGATGATTTTGCGATCCTCGAACGCGGTGCCGTTTCAGCCGCTGGCACCATGCCTGAGCTCACCGATGACGTCGTGCGCGAATACCTCACCGTCTAACATTTTTTACACTGCCGAAAAATGACGCCCTATGCGAAATCCGCATGGGGCTTTTTTCATGAATGAAATTACTAATAGTTTGATTCATATATGATATAAATTCATGCAACTCCATCGAGATCGATTAATATAAATCATAACGATGCATGGAATCACATGATATATCAATGAATGTCACATTTTGAAACAAATGATTCATGCGCTGGCACGCTGTATGCTTTGGATGATTTATGGAGACGATTCCACAAGAAATCGTTCACCTTCACAACGAAACAGCATACTAATGAAAATGAAAAACTACCGCAACAAATTCCAAACATCGATCCTCGCACTTGCACTTGCCACAGGCATGTCACAAGCTGGAATCGAAGAAACAACGACCATGACCACAGCTCCTGCTGATGACGTAGTTTCCGGCGTGCTCAAGCTTGATTACAATTCACACTTCATCTCCTACGGAGCTGATGTTTGGAACGATGGAGCTTCCATGTCCGATCCGACTTTCAATCCCATGTTGGAGTTGGCCTTTGCATTGCCATCAAATTTCACCTTCACCATCGGTACATGGATGGATGTGAACAACAAAGTTGACAGCGCAATTGGCGGCTCTCTGCAAGAGGTCGACGTTTGGGCTGGTCTGGCTTATACCTACGAAAAACTTACTGTTAGCGCTACATACCAATCCTGGATGTATGGCAATGACGACGAGAAAATTCTCGACGTAAAATTCGCTTACGATTGCCTTCTCGCACCATCGTTGACGATTCACCATCGTCTCGATCAAGGCGCAGCGGCAGGCAATGAAGGAACCATTTTGGTTCTCGGCGTGTCCCACAGCATTGAAACAGGTCCAGTAACATTTTCCTTCCCCGTCAATGTCGCCTATTTCCTCGATGGTGATTTCCACGGGGGTTCTGACGAAGGCGTAGGTTACGTATCCGTAGGTGCCCAAGCAGCAGTGCCACTCGCACCTCTGATCGGCGAAGCCTTCGGAGATTGGACTCTCAACGCTGGCGGCACCTATTACTTCACCGATGACGAAATCATTCCGAACAACGACGAAAAGGATTTCCTCACCGCTAACGTCGGTCTCGCCTTATCGTTCTAATTTTTCTGTGGCCTTATCTTCATAGTGTTAAATGGGTGGGAAGATCAGTTTCGATCCCCTCACTACTGATCGTCCCGCCCAAACATTTTTGGTTATCTCATTTCTCCAACTTCTTCTCAAAAAACAACAACAAAGTACCATCATGATCAATCGAATTATTCCATCCGCTCTTGCGGCATTCTCTCTCCTAGGTTCCTCCGTTCAGGCTGAGGAAACGGTCAAAGTAGGCGTGCTTCACTCGCTCTCTGGCACCATGGCCATCAGTGAAACATCCCTTCGTGACGTATTGCTTTTCACCTTTGACGAAATCAACGCCGCAGGTGGCGTTATGGGCAAAAAAATCGAACCCGTCGTAGTCGATGGTGCCTCGAACTGGCCGCTTTTCGCTGAAAAAGCGAAACAGCTTCTCGATCAGGACAAAGTCTCCGTAACCTTCGGTTGCTGGACTTCGGTAAGTCGCAAATCCGTTCTTCCGGTGTTCGAAGAAAAGAAAGGCTTGCTGTTCTACCCCGTTCAATACGAGGGCGAAGAAATGTCTCCTAACATTTTCTACACCGCCGAAGCAGTCAATCAACAAGCCACTCCTGCTGTCGATTACATGTTGGAAGAAGGTAAGAAGAAATTCTATTTGATCGGCTCCGACTACGTCTATCCACAAACCACCAACTTGATTCTCTTGGAGTATCTCTTGAGCAAAGGAGTGCCACTTGAAAACATCGGCGGTGGTTTTACCAAAGATGCTGCAGGCAAAATTATCTCTGCTGGCAAATACACACCATTTGGTCATACCGACTATCAACAAATCATCTCCGAGATCAAACAATTCGCTGCCAGCGGTGACGCTTGCATCATCAACACTCTGAACGGTGACACCAACGTGCCATTCTTCAAAGAGTATGCCGCAGCTGGTCTTGATGCCGAATCCTGCCCCGTAGTAAGCTTCTCGGTTTCCGAGGACGAATTCCGCGGTCTGCCAGCAAGCCAACTTGTCGGTCAACTCGGTTGCTGGACTTATTTCCAATCGATCAAGAGCCCCGCAAATGAAAAATTCACCACAGCCTTCCAAGCATGGCTGGCTAAGTCAGAAGTTCCCGGCATCGTCAAAGAAGGTCGTGTGACTTGCTCACCAATGGTTCTTTCCTACAACGGTGTCTATCTCTGGAAAGCCGCTGTCGAAAAAGCAGGCAGCTTTGAGCCAGAAAAAGTGATGGCAGCTCTGAAGAGTGGCATTTCCTTCGATGGCCCAGGCGGCACGGTGACCTCACAAGCCAATCACCACCTTACCAAGAATGTCTACATCGGCGAAACACGCGCTGATGGACAATTCAAGATCCTCAAGGAATACAAAAACGTCGTTGGCGAGCCATTCCTCAAAGGCACTTACAAATAATTCTTCAGTGTAGTAACTGTTCCCAACCATGCCCTCGAAAGAGGGCATGGTTTTTTGTTACGTTGGCATTGCAAGTGCTATCATTTAATTCACTCATACTTCGCTTCATGAAATCTCCATTTCACCCCATGTCCAAATTGGTTCGCACTATTAAGTTCCTTGCCGTAACGCATGCCTTGTTATTCTGCTTCTCGACATCGGCCTCGGCTCATCCTGGCCATTATCATCCACCCGATGAAACGGACGAGTTCGATATGCTGCGCGCCAATTTTCTGCATCTTCATGGAATGTTAGAAATCAGCGTCGCCTGCATCGCTCTTGCTGCCGTCGTCGTTTACAAGCTGAATCGCAAGAAGCACGTTCGCATTGCTACAGCCATCGTATTCGGCAGCGCTCTCACATTTTTAGCCCTTCATTGAGCCATGCACCTGTCACCGCGCGAACAAGAAAAACTGCTGATCGTCGTCGCTGGTGATCTCGCACGCCGACGCCGCGATCGCGGACTCAAGCTCAATTATCCTGAGACGATCGCTCTCATTACTTCGGAGCTGTTAGAAGCCGCTCGCGATGGAAAATCGGTCGCCGAATTGATGAGTCTAGGCACCACTTTTGTTCGTCGCGATGAAGTCATGGAAGGCGTCCCCGAAATGATTCACGATATCCAAGTCGAAGCCACTTTTCCCGATGGCACCAAGCTCGTCACCGTCCACCACCCTGTCCGATGATCCCTGGAGAAATCATTACCCCAAGCAACGCTCC
>JBIIAI010000143.1:0-7789 GCA_044239965.1 Akkermansiaceae bacterium | reverse complement strand
GAAGGCGTCCCCGAAATGATTCACGATATCCAAGTCGAAGCCACTTTTCCCGATGGCACCAAGCTCGTCACCGTCCACCACCCTGTCCGATGATCCCTGGAGAAATCATTACCCCAAGCAACGCTCCTGACCTGATCTTGAATGAGGGACTGGATAAAATTTCGGTTGTTGTCGCCAACACCGGTGACCGCCCGATCCAAGTCGGCAGTCATTTTCACTTCGCCGAAACCAATGCATCACTGACCTTCGATCGCGTCTCAGCACATGGATTTCGACTCGACATCCCCGCAGGCACAGCCGTGCGATTTGAACCTGGCGACACTCGTGAAGTGCCACTTGTTGCCTTCGCAGGTCGTCGTGAAATGCACGGACTCAATAACCTTGTCAACGGACCGCTCGACGCATGAAACAATCTCGCTCTAATTACGCCGCTACCTTTGGCCCGACCACGGGCGATCAAGTTCGTCTTGCCGACACTGAACTATTCATCGAAGTCGAACGCGATCTCATTGCCGAAAATGGCGGCTATGGTAACGAGGTGAAATTTGGCGGCGGCAAAGTCATCCGCGATGGAATGGCACAATCTCCTCTCGCCTGCGATGCCGATTCTCTCGACCTCGTCATCACCAATGCTCTCATTCTTGACGCCGCCCATGGCGTGATCAAAGCCGATATCGGCATCAAGCATGGACGCATCGTTGGCATCGGTCACGCAGGCAATCCGCTCTTACAAAATGGCATCACCATGACCATTGGCGCGGCCACAGAAGTCATCGCCGGAGAAGGCTGCATCGTTACCGCAGGTGGCATCGACACACACATCCACTTCATTTGTCCACAACAAATCGAACACGCCATCGCGAGCGGCGTGACCACTCTGATCGGCGGTGGCACAGGTCCCGCACACGGTACCTATGCCACTACTTGCACGCCGGGCATCTGGAATATCCATCGGATGTTAGAAGCCGCCGAAGCCTTTCCCGTCAATCTGGGATTTCTCGGCAAGGGCAACTGTTCCTCGCCCGAACCACTGCGCGAGCAAGTGCGTGCTGGTGCCATTGGGCTGAAACTCCACGAGGACTGGGGCACCACGCCCGCGGCCATCGATACCTGTCTCAGTGTGGCGGATGAGTTCGACGTGCAAGTGGCGATTCACACCGACACATTAAACGAAGCGGGCTTTGTCGAAAGCACACTGCACGCGTTCAAAGGTCGCACCATTCACACCTATCACTCCGAGGGAGCTGGCGGCGGTCATGCTCCAGACATCATTCGTGTTTGCGGCGAGGCAAATGTTTTGCCCTCATCGACGAACCCGACGCGTCCCTTCACCTCGAACACCATTGACGAGCATCTCGATATGTTGATGGTGTGCCACCATCTCGATTCGCGCATTCCCGAAGACGTCGCTTTTGCTGAAAGTCGCATTCGCCCCGAGACCATCGCGGCCGAAGATCGACTGCACGATCTGGGCGCAATCTCGATGATGTCATCGGACAGCCAGGCCATGGGCCGCATCGGCGAAACCATCACACGCACGTGGCAAACCGCTCACAAGATGAAGGTGCAGTTTGGTAAACTCAATGGTCCGAGTCACCCAGCAGCAGACAATTTCCGCGCGCTCCGTTACGTCGCCAAGTATACGATTTGTCCCGCCATCACTCACGGCATCGCCCATGAAGTCGGCTCGATCGAGGTTGGTAAGCTCGCCGATTTGGTGATCTGGAAGCCCGCGTTTTTTGGCGTGAAACCTGAAACCATTCTCAAGGGCGGACTGATTGCTTGGGCCAATATGGGTGATCCGAATGCTTCGATCCCCACGCCGCAACCGACGATGTATCGGCCGCAGTTCGGCGGTTTCGGCAAAGCCATTGCCAGCACCTCCATCACCTTCGTCAGTGCCGCTTCGTTAGAATCTGGCGATCTGGATGCATTGCAACTCACCAAGCGCCTTGTCGCGGTGAAAAACTGTCGCAACATCAGCAAACATGATTTGCCCTTCAATGATACCCTGCCGAAAATCACCGTGGACCCCGATACCTACACCGTCACAGCCGATGGTCAGGCGCTTCAATGCGAACCGCTATCGATTCTACCGATGGCACAACGTTACTTTTTATTCTAACACGTCATGCACTTGATCCAACGCATGCTCGCGGAAAAATCATCGCTACCACTCGGTCAGCAAATTGTGTTATCCGCAGAACGACGACTTTTTCTCAAGCGCCGCTGGAGATCGCACGCGAGCGATGGCACTGAGTTCGGATTTGATCTGGAAAATCGACTCACCGATGGCTGTGTGATTTTTCATCAATCGGGCTACGACTACATCGTTCGCCAACTTCCTGAAATCGTCTATCAGATTCCCTTCGAAGATGCGGCCCACGCCGCACTCGTCGCATGGAAAACTGGCAACTTGCACTTGCCTGCGCAAATTCTCGATGACTCGATCCTCGTGCTTCACGACGAAGCGATGGCCCAGCTTTTACAACGCGAAGGCTGGAAATTTTCTGAACCCGAAGTGCTTTTCACGCCGATGAAAGCCATCGCCCATGCACCATGATCGCCGACCCATTACTCTGGCTTTTGCAATCGAACGATAGCGCCTATCCATCAGGCTCCTATGCTCATTCGTTTGGACTGGAAGAGCTCGTCGAATCAGGAATCGTGCACGATGCGATCAGTCTCGAAACATTTCTCGTCCGCCAAATCATCCCCGCACTCCTTACCTTCGAGCTGCCCTTTTTTGCCCGTGCTCATGATGCTGCGGTCGCAGAAGATCACGAGACGCTCCTCGCCCTAGATCAAGAGTTAGACGCTTGGCGCATCCCGCACGAGATCCGCGATGCCTCACGCCGCATTGGCTCGCAGCGCCTCGATCTTTTCGCCTCGCTCGATGCCTCACCTTTCATCACCCGCTTCCGCGCCACGTGTCCACGTTGTCATCAACTAGTGGTCAGTGCTCTCGAACATGCCTTTTTGCCCGCACCGCAAGCAGCACGCGCCATCGCTTTTCAAACCATTGCCGGACTCACCGCCGCATCGATGAAGCTCATCCGCATCGGCCCCTCCGCCTGCCAAAAAATTCTCCGCCGCAGTCTGGAACACATCGGTCCTCAGATCGATGCCGCTCTCGTTCGCGAACCCTGCGGCTGGTTCAATCCACTCCTAGAAATCGCCTCACTCCGCCATGAACGCTCCCATGCCCGACTCTTCATCTCCTAACTCAATCAAACGCCCCTTCCGCCTCGGCATTGGCGGCCCGGTAGGTTCCGGAAAAACCATGTGCGTGCTGCGCCTGTGCCAATGGCTCAAGGATGACATCTCGCTCGCCGTGATCACCAATGATATCTACACCCGCGAGGATGCCGAATTTCTCTTGCGCCAAGATGTCTTGCCCGCCGATCGAGTGCGTGGCGTCGAGACAGGAGGCTGTCCACACACGGCGATCCGCGACGACACCAGCATGAACATGGCCGCGGTTGTTGATCTCGAAAATGCTCACCCCGATCTGCAACTCATCCTCATCGAAAGTGGCGGCGATAATCTCTCTGCGACCTTTTCTCCCGAACTCGTCGACGCCTACATCTACGTCATCGATGTCGCCGAGGGCGATAAAATCCCACGCAAAGGTGGTCCAGCCATCCGCACCAGCGACTTGCTGCTGATCAACAAAACCGACCTCGCGCCGTATGTGGGGGCCGATTTGGAAGTGATGGCAACCGATGCCAAAATCCAGCGCGGCACTCGACCATTTCTCTTCGCCGATCTCCGCTCCGAGAAAGGCAAAGATGGACTCCTTGCATGGCTCAAACATGAATACCTCTTTCTCTAACAGCACTCACTCGGTGACGGGCTCGACGCTCAGTGGCCATCTCCGCTTGCGCTGTGAATGCCGCGCAGACGGCACGCCGTATGTTTCCGAGCAACAATTTCGCGCACCGATTCACATCGGCAAAGGTCACCTCGCGGGAAAAAGTCTGCTGCTCAATATCACCAATCCCACCGCGGGATTTTTCGATGGCGATCAAGTCGCGTCACAAATCACCGTCGGCTCTGATGCCCATTTGGTGCTCAGTACACCTGCGGCGTCGCGCGTTTTTCGCACACGTTCCGGCTCGCCAGCTGTGCACCAGCAAAGCTTTCACGTCGAAGAAAACGGGCTCCTCGAATGGATTCCCGAACCCTTCATCCCGCATGCTGGAGCGAGTTACGTGCAGAGCACAACCATCGAACTTCATCCGCAGGCCAACTTGTTATTCTTCGAATGGCTCGCCCCCGGCCGCGTGGCGATGGGAGAGATTTTTGCTTACCAGCAATTGCACTGGAAGCTCGACCTACGCGTCGGCGGCGCGCTCATCGCTCGTGAGCGCTACACCTTGCAACCCGATAACCATAGCCTCGAAGCACTGCAAGCACGCTTTCCATCGGCACACTACGTCTCGGTTTATGCCGCAGGCTCCATGACCCAACATTGGCCCGCCACCGAACTCGATGCACTTTCCTCCGACGACATCAGCCTCGGCCACGGCGCGCTACGCGAAGGTGTTTACGTCATCCGCGCTCTCTGCCGCGATGGCATGAGCGCTCGCAAGTTAATCGAACATCTCCGCCAACTTCTCTACACCCATGCCGAACTCACAACTCCCTCGTTAGGCCGCGTGCCGAGTTGAAACTCCTTTTGAGCCATTCAGATGGTGAAATATCGAATTCTCATGGCTAATGTAAGGGGTGTCCAGTTGGTAACGTATAGCTAATCCAAGGCAGAGAAAGAAGCTGAAATTCAAACTTAAACATTGCCCTCCTTTGGCTTGAGAGCCTTGTTAGACTTCTTTTCTTTTAGGGTCGTAGAATTCAATAGTTCAATCTCCGCGTCAAGCTGAAGACCTCGAATACGCTCTTGAAGCTCGTCGAGCTCATCAAGCGAATGCGATGAATGAAATCTCATCTCTTCGAGTTCTGCCATGCGGCGATATCGGTCAGCTCTCTGACGCATAACATACATCATTAAAACGCTGAACAGCGTAGTCCCGACTCCCGCAATCACGAGGGCAAATTGAGGCGGATTATCTCGGTATAAATCTACAAAGTATGGATAGAATATTCCGCCCAGTGCAAGTAGTATACCAGCGACAGCATAAACCCGAAGAAGAACGGACGCGAAATGAAGTCTGCGCAGGCTATAAGAACTACGGTCTCTTACGGTAAAAGCTTGTACGGCCTCCTTGATATCGGAGGCTGTGATCTCCAGTTGGTCGTCACCGAAGACAAACTTTCTTTTTCGCACAACCTCTTCCAGACGCTCTCGTTGCTCCTGATAGAATCTGTCTAATTCGTTTCTGGCTGATTCAGTGTAAATTACTTTCATGCTTTGCGTTCGGTAAAGGTTCTTGTAACGAAGCAGATCACAGCAATGGCAACACTAAGGACGAAGGTCGCAACTCCCCATGTCTCACTCATGTTGCCCCCGCCAACACCCGCAGCAGCGGTCAAAAGATACTCGCACAACTGCAGAAAAATTGAATTCCTCGTTCGAACAGGTGTCCCATATGAGTTTGCAACGGCGTGAGCGGCAGCTCTGACGTGTTCATGCGTTATCTCGCGCGGAGCATTTGGCGCCTTGTCTGCCTCGCCGTAATGAACGGACTTCGTGTGCACTTCAGCCTCGTAGCCTGCGATGGTCGCCTTGAAGCGATTAACACCAGACTCTGTAAACCCGTCTGCTTGGAGTTCTTGGTCGTTTTTCACTTGCTATGGTTCTAGTAGTTCATTTTTCGCTAACTTCTTGGCTTGGCACCCGCTACAGCGAGTAACAGGTTTTTCTTTGATATGGTGAGGGGATTTTCATTTACTGTGTAGGAGGCTACGATATGACGGTTTGGTGAAGGTGCTTGAACGAACGACGCCTGTTTTGCTCTTGGCTCTGTCTCTGAAAAAATCTTTCGATTTAAATCCGCAGCGATTTGATCTGGTTGTGTTGCATGCTGCCATTGCCGTATTGCGATTTGACGGATTCCTTGATCGCTTTGAGTTTTGCACCCAGACCTGATGGGCCATCATACATGGCCAGGCGGGCAGCACGGGCTGCGGAGAGGGCTTGCACATGGCTGGCAATGAGAGAGCTTTGCGCTTGCAGCTGGGAGGCAGTAGCACTCAGGCTGGCGGTGGTGATATCCACGGGGGCGTTCAGATCGTAATTGGTGATTTTTCTCAAGGCCGCCGTGAACTGATCGAGATGATTCTTGATGTCGGCATAGCTTTGGTCGCCTTGCTCGCGCTTTGCGGCGGGTGCCGCAGCTTCTTCCGTGGGTGGCTTCGGCGCGGGTGTGCGTTGACCGCGGATTTTGTCAGCTAGAGCCTTGATGGTGGGGACATGACTTGCCCAGGCCGGATTGCTCTTGACCCGTGCGTTGGCGCGGAGGACTCGGGCATTCAATTCTGCAAGGAGTTTGCTGCGGCTTGCGACGGTATCTTTCCAGTCAATCAATGCATTGGACACACTGAGATTGGCGGCATCGGCATTTTGAAGGAATGTCGAAAAAGCCGCACCAGCAAGACTCAGATCTGCCGGAGCAAATGCGGGGACGAAGCGGAGGGTAGCGGAGTGGATTTGACGTGCGCGTTCAAGACGGTCAGCAAAGGATGTTTCTGATTGTGCCATAGGGGGGGAAGCGTTAGATTGCAGCTACGAATCTGTTCATAGCCGTTTCCCCCAAGTTGGCAAGAGGAAAGTTGCACTTCACTCAAATTTTTTGTTAGGGGCGTCTCATCAACCAAAATGACACCATTGCCCACAAACAAGCGGCGACGACAATTCAAGTAGCACCCATCACATTTCCATTCAGGTGAGCCATTATTCAAATCGACCGATCCATCTTTCAGGTGAGTCCACTCATCATGTAAAATAGATTGCTAATCTTCCTGTTGAGTCGATCAATATTCTTAGTCAGTCGATCAATATGCTCAAGCAGTTCCAGAAAATACCAAGAAAGTCTTGCCACCTTCCAAGTGATTTCCAGAAATATCAAACTAGGTTCGGTATGATTCACAAATACTTACCAAGTGGTTTAGTATGCTATGGTCACTACTCTTGACTAAGTTTGTATTAACGTAATTGTGCGAACTCATCGGAAGCAGTTTTAGCAAGCTGCGGGGATGATTTATTTCAACGGAGCTGGCTCGCTCATCATTTCTGCGAGCTCTGCGCCTGCCGCAAGGAGTTTGAAATCGTCATAGGTCGCCTTTTCGTTAGGGGGCCAGAAGTGGCCCGCAGTGATATGGTCGAGAATCATTTGTGCGCAAGATTTGGCGGACTCAGCGATGCTCGGCTCGAAATTTTCCCACGCATCAAAGCGGATTTGGTCACTCGCATCGCCCATCGCGATGTAACCAACACCGGGAAATTCTGCGGTCTGATGCGCGGCGGCGTAGAGTGGCAATTGAAGATTGGTCCACAATTGCGGCTTGGAATCGGCCCCCAGAAATGTGAGGCGTGGATCATCCTGCAAATGCGCTGGGAGCACCGTGCGTGCGCTGATCGATTTGCAGTGTTGCGCCGCGACCTTGCCCGTCAATTTTCCGGATTTGTAGTCCCACATCATCCACGCATTCGTGGTGGGATTGTGGTCGATGCGGTCGATTTTTCCACGCAAAACAAAGTTACCTTCCATCTCTAAGGTGAAATCTTTTTCCACTTCGATGACTTGCCAACCTTCCGCACGGCGCGCGCATTGCACCTCAGCGAACCACGCAAAGCGTTGTTTCAAAGCAGCGGTCTGAAGTTGCAAGG
>JBIIAI010000010.1:0-43747 GCA_044239965.1 Akkermansiaceae bacterium | reverse complement strand
CGAAGTTGGCAAAGCTGCCGGCTCCGCAGATGCGGCAGTTCTCAGGTGGCATAAATTTGGCGATTACCTCGAAGGATGAAAAGGCTCAGGCTCATGTGCTGCAGGGGCTGAACTTGATCCATGGAGGCTGGGACTTTGAAGCCTATCGGCATTTTGTGGAAGCGCTCAAGCTTGATCCCGATTGCTTGATGGCAAACTTCGGAGTGACATTTGCCTTACTTGGCGCAGACAGTGAATTCATTAAAGTGCGCATTGCCGCAGCGGACCGCACTCTTGCTCTGGTGGATGCCAAGGCTGGATCCGAGTTGGAGCGTGGCTATGTGTATGCGCTGACGAAATTGCTAGAAGAAGGGCCGCTTTCGGCAGCCGATGCTTTTGGCCAAGTGTCACGAAAATTCCCAAACGACATGCAGGCGAAACTCTTTGAGTCCTACTTCCGCCGCAGTGGATTCGACGAATACGGCTCTCCCAATCCCGAGCAGGAATTGGCGCAGGAGATGATCCAAGCGTTGATGAAAAAACAGCCGGATTCACCGATGTTGATGCATTGCTGGTTGATGATGCGCACGGAGAATTTGTTGTGTCGTGAAGATTTACCGATGGCACGGAAATTGTGCGAACTGGTTCCGGATTACCCTCCATATCACCATCTGCTCGGTCATTATGAATGGCGCTCAGGGAACTATGGTAAGGCCACGACGGCTTTCTCGCGCTGTGGAGACTTGTATCTCGCGTGGATGAAACAAGCTGGCCTGTCGATCGTCGATTGCCCAGAGTGGATTCGCGCTGAAGTCTACCGCGCTGTGGCCTTGGCATCATCGGGTGACTATGATTCCGCGCTGGATGCCGCGAGCGCATTGACCAAGGTGCCGATTCCACTTGATCGGATGGAATCAGCGGGTGCCCGCATGATGTATTGGGAAGCAAAAACCTTGCAAGCGCGGCTTTTGATGCGTCGTGGCGCGGTGGGTGATGCTGCGCTGGCTTTGCAAACGATTCCTCAACCGGATGAGGTTAAGTCGCTGGTCGAGCGTACGAAGGTAGGTTCATTTTATCAGGGATTGGTGATCGCGCTGGAAGGGGGCAAGGCTCTCACTGAGGGTAACAAGCAGCGAGCCGAGGAGATGTATCAGTTGATGATTCTGCACGGTGAAAAAATGGAGGCGGTGCGTCAACAGGCGATGAAACTCGGCGAAATTGCCCCGTTTAGCCGAGCCTTCATTTGCTTGGAAATTCTGGCCTTGGAGCTGAAAGGCAACATTGCAATGGCGAGCGGTTCTGCGAGCAGTGGCGCGGCGTACAACTGGTATAGCGGCGCGCGGGAGCGCCAAACCCTAGCGACGCGAATGTTGCCGCCGATCTCGCTGTTTCCGATGTCTGCTCATGTGGCGCAGCATTTCGAGGTGCGCAAGGATTGGAAGTCTGCCCAAGAAGCCTACGAGGAGGGCCTAGAATATTGGCCGAACGATTTGATCTTGCTAGAAGGGCTAAAAAACGTGCACTTGCAGCAAAAAAATCAAGCGGCAGCTGATAAAGCGGCCGCCCAGATTCAACAGGTGAAGAGTGAATGAAAATTTCTCGCCTATTTTCAGGCATCATCCTCTTCTAACATCCGGCGGGTTTTTTCCGCCAAGAGCTTGCGCAGGACGATGATTGCGATGCTGGCGGTGATGAGTGCCACGACCATTTCTAGCAACGGTGTGGCAGCTGAACGTGGGCTTGGTTGACTGAGCCAGTCGGCCCAAGCAGGCACATTCACCATCGTTCGGCAAAAGCCGATCAGCGCGACAACGCCGCCGCCGATCATGCCGTGCCAGGGGTTTTTGATCGCAAATAATCCGCAAATCAGCAAAGCCCCGCCGAGGGTGAGGCCTCCTTGAAGAAAGGAAAAACCCTCATTGCGCCCGCTGTGCATCATTTTTCCGGCAAAGCCGATGCCGATGATCAGCAGTCCTTGCAGTAGCAGGTAGGCGCGCATGAGAGTGTGATTTTTTCGGTTAGAGACGTGCAAGAATCGCATCGCCCATGGCTGCGGTATCGACTCGGGTTTCGCCAGCGGCGCCCGTTGCAATATCACCCGTGCGCAGACCATCGCGGATGGCGGCGGCGACAGCGGCATCGATGGCATCAGCGGCTGCTGTTTCGCCCAGCGAGTAGCGTAGCATCATCGATACGCTCAAGATTTGTGCGATCGGGTTGGCGATGCCTTGACCCGCGATGTCAGGAGCGGATCCACCGGATGGCTCATACATGCCGAAGTAGAGGCCTTTGTCATTTTTCGCGCCGAGCGAAGCCGATGGCAGCATGCCGAGCGAACCGGAAATCATCGCCATCTCGTCCGACAAAATATCGCCGAATAGGTTTTCGGTGACGAGCACATCGAATTCGGATGGGCGCTTGACGAGTTGCATCGCCGCGTTGTCGACATACATGTGCGAGAGTTTTACCTCAGGAAATTCCTTGGCGATTTCGTTCGCAGTTTCGCGCCACAATACCGATGTCGCGAGCACGTTGGCTTTGTCAACCGATACGAGACGTTTGTCACGACCCATGGCAGCGGCAAATGCCACGCGGAGAATGCGCACGATCTCGGATTTTTTGTAAACCATGGTATCGAAGGCGACAGGTTCGCCATCTTCTTCGCGACGACCTTTCGGCTGGCCGAAATAGACACCACCCGTTAGCTCGCGCACGCAGAGCACATCGAAGCCGTTGGCGATGGCTTCATTTTTCACCGGAGATGCATGGATCAAGGCGGGCAAGCAAACGCCAGGGCGCAGGTTGGCGAAAAGTCCAAAGTGTTTGCGCAGAGGCAACAGCGCGCCGCGTTCTGGTTGGATGTCGGGTGGTAATGATTCCCACTTGGGTCCACCGACGGAACCGAACAGAATCGCATCTGCTTTCTCGGAGGCAGCTACAGTCTCGGGTGGCAGAGGATGACCAGTGGCATCAATCGCTGCTCCTCCGACGAGATGCTCGCTGCGATTTACGGTGAATTGAAATTTTTCAGCCACAGCGTCAAGAACGCGGAGAGCTTGTGTCATGACTTCGGGGCCGATGCCGTCGCCAGAGAGAATGGTAATGGTATGCATGATGGTGCGATGAGTTTCGTTCAGAAAGTGGGGAGAATTTGACAGAACGGGTCGAGAATCAAGCGAAAATCGTGGCTTGCGGAGGAATGTCATGTGAGCGGGGAAACCCTCAGCGAAAATGATTACCTACAAACCTGTTGTTTACAGCGATCAATTAAGATCGATCAAGTAGAAAGTTTGCCTAGAGGCTTAGTGTGGGAGATTAGAATAGTTGCGAATGAAGAGAGACTGTTTTGCTCATCAGCTCACGCCGCTTTTTTCTTTTCCGCTGGTGCTGCGGCAGGAGCAGCTTGAGGTTTCACTTTCGCTGGAGTCTTTGGGATCTCCCATGCAGTGAACCATTCTTCTTCACTGCGCTTCCAGCCTTGTTCCATCAAGGTCTTTTCCATGTCGGGAAAATGGGCCGAGCCGTAAAAAATGCCGAGCTTTTTGTGTCCCGCCGCGAGTTGTTTTTCCATCACTTCGAGGCATTTCGCATTGCGATCCGTGACAATTACGGTCTCTCCGGCGAACATCGAAATCTGGTCGTCGCCCTGACCAAGAGTGTGGATTAGTTCGAGTTTCATGCGATTGCTATTCCCCGAAAGCATCGCCGCCATAAGTCGCGCAGGATCGGGTTGTTTTGCTTTTGCATCTTGGGTGTTGGCCTTGAGAGCTAAACCTAACAATGACTCGTTGCGCTCTTTCTGTTTTTGGTTGAATTCCTTCAAGGTGAGATCGGCATGCACGAAGTTTTTTGCCTTGTAGTCGATGATTTCCGATTGGCCACTCAGTTGCAGAAATTTCGCAACCATGCTGTAAATGTCTTTCAGTCCCGAGAGGTTGTTTTCTTCCTTCGGCTCATCGCTGGTTGCTTTCTCTTCCTGCCCAGCCTCTTTGTTTGCGTTTTGCTGGAGTTTTTCGCCGCCGACCATTTCGAATAATAAGCGGTCGTATTGTGTGAAGCGCTCATTGAGCTTGCTGTAGTAGGCTTTGTCGGCAATGTGGATCGCTCCAATCAAATCCACCGTTTTGCCGTCTTTCTTCAAGGTCACAATCGAGGTTTGAAGTCGTGCGGCTTTGTCATCTTCTTCCACGCGAATGTATTCTCTTTTCGCTTCTGCGAGCGGTTCTTCTGCATGAATCGAGAGCGTTAGAATGGGCAAAAATGCGAGAGATTTGATCGACATACGAGTCATAAAGCGGAGGCGGGTAGGGGATTTGTGCGAAAATTGAGCAAATATTTTTCTTTCCTAGCATTGCGGGCGCGCCGATTTGTGGTTATACACAGCGCGAAATGAATTCGTCCGAAGTACTGCGCTATTGCCCCGACCTACTCCATTATGTCCGTCGTTCCTCACGTGAAGTGATGGTTGGCAACGTCGGCGTGGGCGGCAACAACCCGATTCGTGTGCAGTCGATGATCACTTCGGACACACGCGATACCGAGGCATGTGTGGCAGAAGTTTTGCAATTGGCGGGCGCGGGATGCGAGATCGTGCGGATCACGGCGCAGACGAAAATTTACGCTGCCAATCTGGAAAACATTGCGCGTGAAGTGCGTGCGGCGGGCTGCCAAGTGCCGCTGGTGGCCGATATTCATTTCAAGCCCGATGCCGCATTAGAAGCTGCGAAGTGGGTGGAAAAAGTGCGCGTCAATCCCGGCAACTATGCCGATAAGAAAAAGTTCGAGATCCGCGAGTATAGCGATGAGCAATACGAAGAAGAACTGCAACGCATCCGTGAGGAGTTCGCGCCGCTGGTCTCCTTATGCATCGAAAAAAATCGTGCGATGCGCATCGGCACCAATCATGGTTCGCTTTCCGATCGCATCATGAATCGTTATGGCGACACACCGCTCGGCATGGTCGAGAGCGCGTTTGAATTTGCCCGCATCGCGCGGGAAATGAACTATCATCAATTTGTCTTCTCGATGAAAGCCTCGAACCCGAAGGTGATGATCGAGGCCTATCGATTGCTCGTTGCGCGCTTGGAGCAAGAGGGCGCAGACTGGAATTATCCGATTCACTTGGGTGTGACCGAAGCGGGCGATGGCGAGGACGGTCGCATCAAGAGCGCTATCGGTATGGGTTCGCTTCTAGCTGATGGCATCGGTGATACTGTGCGTGTCTCGCTGACCGAGGATGCCATTTATGAAATTCCCGTCGCCCGTGCGATGGTCAAGCCATTCCAAGAAGGTGCGCTAAATCGATTTCCTGGAAGCGCTGATAAGGCATCTTGCCTATCATACGATCCCTTCAGCTACGAGAAACGTAGTAGTTCTGCCATCGAGCTCATGGGCGTGCCCCTCGGCGGAGGCCAAACGGTCCGCGTTGTTACGACTCAAGAAAAATGGAATGCTGTAGCTCATAAATTTTCTGCGCTTGGTGATTTCAAGCCCGAGATCATCATCGAAAAGTCTGGCGTTGTTGCGGTCGATCCGCGCATCGACTCGGAAATCGCGGCGATCAATGAAAGTGAGACGCCTCAGTTTGTCACGCTACGCGATGGCATGGATCTGGAAGTCATTCACGGCTATCGCTTGCTGGCCTCGCGCTTGCAGGCACGGCATCCGATTTTGCTGAAAGACACGCTCGAACCGGCGCTGGGCGAGGTGGATTTTCAAGATGCTCTGCTAGTGGCCGCTCGCAACATCGGTTCCTTGCTTTGCGATGGCATCGGTGACGCGGTTTTGGTGCAAGGGGAATCCGCCCCGGGCCAAAGCTTCCGTCTTTCCTACAACATTCTTCAAGCGGCAGGCGTGCGCATTTTCAAGACCGATTATGTGGCCTGCCCGAGTTGTGGTCGCACTTTGTTCAATTTGCAATCGACCACGCAAAAAATCCGCGCGGCTACAGGCCATCTCAAGGGCGTTCGCATCGCCGTGATGGGCTGCATCGTCAATGGCCCAGGCGAAATGGCAGATGCTGATTTCGGTTACGTGGGCGGTGCTCCCGGCAAGATCAACCTTTATGTCGGAAAGACCGCCGTGAAGTTCAACATCCCTGAGAATGAGGCTGTTTCACGCCTGATCGATCTGATCACTGAGCATGGAAAATGGGTGGATGCACCCCCAGCAGTGAGCTCGGAAAATTGAGCGCGATGGCATAAAAAAGCCTAATCGTAGCTTGCCTTTTTATGTTGCTTTGCAACTTTGTTTGCAAAAGTTAAGCAATAGGTGCGTTTTTTTATGTGAAAAAAATCGTTCAAGCGATGGAAATACCTTAGTATTTTCATCGTTTTTTACTGATTTTTTCGCAATGTGACAAAATGGAGAAAAGTTTTGCCTTTACGCATAATTCGGTAATTCGTATTATTCGCCATCAGCTTTGCAAAACGTGTGCGCGAATTTTTCGTATGTGTTTCCCCCCATGCATGGTGTCCCTCCACAACACATAGCATCTCTTTAGCTGTCTTCCCCCAAGTGCCTTGTTCGCAAGTGCATGAAGACGCGGTTTACTAGATTCGTAATCCCCTTGGTCGTTGCCCTCAAAGCGATCTACCCCCTCAATCACAGCGCGGTACCCCCCTAGACCGCATTACGACATCTCCTCCTGTTTGCATCACGTATGCTGCTCCCATGTTTTCTGCGTGGGCAGTTCGTTGCGTTTTGTAGCCATTCCTTTTCCTGCAACGTTACTCCGACATCAACACATACCATTTATGATCCGCTCCTTTTTTCAGAAAATCCCACATGGTGTTTCACAAGCGTCATCGGAAAGATCAGCGACTCGATCAGATAACAGTAGCTCTCTGCGCAAGATCATCGTGGCTGCGGCTTCATGTCTGCCCTTGATCACGGCGTCGGCTTTGACGGTGACGAACACGAACGACTCGGGAGCAGGTTCTCTGCGTCAAACGATCATCGATACTCCCGCCAATGGCGTGGTGAATTTTGCCCCTGGCCTCAGTGGGCAAACCGTCACACTGAGCAGTGAGATTGTATTGACGAAAGCCCTTACTGTCGATGCCTCCGCCCTCAAGCAAGGCTTGATCATCTCGGGAGCCAACAGCACACGTTTGCTTCGCATCAATGCGGCGGGTAACCTAACCTTACGCAAATTGACTTTTAAGAATGGCAATGGCACAGGCGCAGCTGATAGCGGATTCGGTGGAGCGATCTACAACGTGGGCACTGCGACAGTGCAGCTTTGCACCTTTGAGCGAAATCTCGGAAGCAATTATGGTGGTGCGATTTACAACGGAATTGCGAGCACCTTGACCGTGGATCGCTCGACTTTCACAGTCAACTCTACCACGCTTTATGGTGGTGCGATCGCGAATTCCGGAGTGTTCACGCTTTTGGCATCTACCTTCCAAGGCAACACTTCTACTTACCAAGGCGGTGCCATTTACACGGATTTCTATGGTGACTTTGTCGCTCGCAATACGACTTTTGTCAACAATACCGCCAATTACTATGGTGGTGCGATTTTCAATGGTAGTGAGTCTGTCCTAGAAAGTGTCACGGTCGCACGCAACAGTGCTGCGCGTGTTGGTGGTGGTATCTATAATGACTACTTCGGTTCACTTTTGGTCAATCATTCGATCCTCGCTCAAAACGTCGCGCCTGATAGCCCGGAAATTTTCGGCGTCTACAATGGCACACGCAATTTCATCGGCGGTGACCCTAAGCTCACCGATTTGGGCAGTTGGGGTGGACCGACACAGAGCTTGATGCCGTACCCTGATTCCCCAGTCATTGATGCAGGTTCATTCACTTCATTGACCACTGATCAGCGCGGACTAGCCCGCATCCTTGGTGATGCTCCCGATATTGGTGCGATTGAAGTAGGAGCTACCGATTACACGGAGTCTGGACTCACGCTTTTTGCTCGGGTGCCCACTATTGATACGGATGGGGTCTTTGAAATCTCGACAGACCCTGATTTTCTTCCCTTCGTCTCGACTTTTGCTGGCGATGGCATCGATGGATTTTTGGATGCTGAGCGTTCTGTTTCCCAGTTTGGTCACCCCGCGGCGGTTGCAGCTGATTCACGAGGAAACATCTTTTTTGCCGATACAGGGAACAATCGCATTCGCATGACCGGACCCAATGGCCAAGTGGTGACGATTGCTGGAACGGGTGTCTATGGCATTGCGAATGGAGCCGGTCCTATTGCCCAGTTTGCATTTCCTTCAGCTTTGGTTGTCGGGCCCGACGACAACCTTTATGTCGCGGATACCTTCAACCATCGAATATGCAAAATCACACGTCCACTCGAAGAAGGTGGACTATGGACGGTTTCGTCGATTGCTGGTAGTGCTGTTGGCGACTCGGGCTTCGTCAACGGATCAGGCACCTCTGCACGATTTCTTTTTCCGTATGGACTGGATGTTGATGATTCTGGTACCATTTACGTGGCAGATTCAGGTAACAATCGCATCCGCAAAATCACAGCAGCCGGCTCAGTTACCACATATGCTGGTGGTTCGACTGCTGGAAGTACGAACAGTATGAATGCTGCTCTTGCACGTTTCGATCAGCCAAAAGGTGTGGTGCTGGTGAACGATACCATATACGTGGCAGACAGCGGTAATCATCGTATTCGTAAAATTGTTCGCGATGGCGCAAATGCAGGTGAAGTTTCTACCTTTGCGGGCAGCACCTCGGGCAATGTGGATGGATTGGGAGTCGCGGCACAATTTCGTACGCCTGCTGCTCTCGCTACAGATGGCAATGGCACGATCTTCGTTGCCGATGAACTCAATCACAGCATCCGGAAAATTACCATCGCTGGTGAAGTGACGACAGTTGTCGGACTTGGCACTTCTGGATTTGTCAATGGCGATTCCACAACCGCCAAGTTTAACTCACCGACTGGAATTGCTGTAGATCCTTCGGGTAACTTGTTGATTGCCGATACGGATAACCACGTGATACGTCGCGTGAATATCAAGCCATTGTCGGTGCCTGCGATAGTTATCTCTGGATCAGGAAATGCATCCGGTGTGCAGGTGTCGGCTGAGATCGATCTTCTCGCACTGGGACTCGATCCCTTGAAAACTTATTATTTCCGCTGGAAATCAAACACCACTGGTTTGACTTTGCCGTTGGGCCACAGCTTTTTCACCTACGATTTCCCCGTGGTTATCACTGATCCTGCTTCGGACTTGATACCTACCTCGGCACGTCTGAATTCTACAGTCGATCCGAAGGCGGGCGTTACCACATTGGTGTTTGAGTATTCGACTGATCCAAACATGTTGCCACCTTTTTATGTGCGCTCTCTTTCGGGAAGTGCGACACCTGGTTTCGCGGATGGGTTACCTGCGAATGCGGCATTTTCTCAACCCAATGGTATGGCCGTAAACGCTGCCGGTGAAGTATTCGTGGCAGACCGTCTGAACCATCGCATCAGAAAAGTGACTTCTGCAGGTCTTACTAGCACCTTTGCTGGTTCGGGTGATGCGGGATTTGTCGATGATACGGGCGTTGCTGCTCAATTTGAGAATCCAAACGGTCTAGCATTTGATAGTGTGGGCAATCTATATGTCGCAGATGAAGCCAACCATGTGATCCGTAAAATCACACCTGCTGGTGTGGTCACGACTTTTGCTGGTTCAGGGATCGCTGGATTTGCCGAAGGTGATGCCGCGGATGCTAGTTTCCTTTACCCAACCGGTGTGGCTATCGACTCCGCGAACAATGTCTATGTCGCCGACTCTGGCAACCATCGTATTCGCAAAGTGGATGCAGTCACGGGCGTTGTGACGACTCATGCAGGAAGTGGCCTTGCTGGCTATGCAGATGGCGATTTCGCAACGGCGCAATTCTCCACACCGATCGCTCTTGCTTTCGGTCCTACAGGCAACATCATCGTTGTTGATCGAGACAATCTGCGGATTCGTTTGATTGATGCCGTCGGAGTATCGACCTTGGCTGGCAGTGGCAATGCCGGATCGTCTGATGGCTTAGGTGCTGCCGCAGATTTCGATGGTCCTACTGGCGTTGCGGTGGATGCCGATGGAAATGCCTACATCACCGACACAAACAATCATCGCATTCGTCGTGTAGCATTGGATGGACTTGTCACGACAGTTGCAGGTTCAGGCATTGCTGGCACGGAAGATTCTCCTAGCGCAGGACTTTATCCAGCCATTGTAACGCAATTTGATTCACCGATGGGAATCGCGATCAATGCCGCCGGTGGTCTCTACATCACCCAAGAAGGCATGGTGCGCACTTTGGCTCGCAGTGCTACTGTTCCTCAATTGGTCGTCGAACTACCACCACAAGGTTCTGGCTTACGTGATGTGTTTGCCGATTTGCTTGAACCATTACTTCCCGGGGCGACGTATTATTTCCGTGCTGTGGGTACCAACTATCGTGGCACAGTGCGTGGCGATATTCTTTCCTTCACGACCCCGGTATCGAGCATTTCTGTGTTCGATGGTGACAGCACTGCTGCGCCAGCCCTGAGCCACGGCCAAGTGGATGTCATTGACTATGGTGATACGCCAACTGGACAACCAGTGATGCGTTCGTTTACCGTATCCAATCCTGGCGGTTGGCCGCTCACCATTTCATCGATCTCTGTGCCTTTCGGTTATCACTTAGTTGGTGGCTCAGGAGTGATTCCCCCTCTCAATGCCGTGACATTCACACTGACTTTGACCGCTGCGGCAGAAGGTCCGTATGCAGGTAATGTCGTAATCAATAGCGATGCACCTGGTCAGGTTGTGTTCGAATTTCCGATCACAGGTCTCGTATTGGATCCTCCTGTGGTGGTGACTCTCGATGCGACCGATCTCGGAACTGGAAGCGCTACTTTTAACGGAACGGTGAATCCCAAAGGCAGCGATACGCAAGTATGGTTTGAGTGGTCTCGTGATCCCGAGTTTGATGGAGTAGATGTCACTACTTTTGTTGGTTCCACAGCGGGATATACAGAAGGCGTTGGCGTTCTTGCACAATTCAACAAACCAAATGCGATGGTGACTGATGCTGCTGGCAATGTCTATGTGGCTGATACTCTCAACCATCGGATTCGCAAAATTGCTCCTGATGGGACCACATCAACTTACGCAGGCACTGGCGATGCTGGTTTTGCCAATGGCCCTGGAGCTACGGCTCAGTTCAATGAGCCTACAGGTCTCGCCATCAGTGCGAGCGGTGTTCTTTTTGTAGCGGATTGCAAAAATCATCGGATTCGTGCTATCAGTACTTCAGGTGAGGTAACTACCTATGCTGGTCTCGGCACAGCAGGATTTACTAATGGTATTCCCACTGCAGCACGCTTCCGTTTCCCGAGCGGGATTGCAATTGATGCCGCAGGGATTCTTTATGTTGCCGACACCATGAACCATCGCATCCGACGCATTGCTCTCGATGGATTTGTTAGCACATTCGCTGGTCTATCAACTTCTGGCACAACAAATGGTAATGCTTCAGTGGCGAAGTTCAATCAACCGCTCGGTATTGCGCTGGATACCGCCGGAAATGCATACGTTACCGAAGTAACGAGTCATGCGATCCGCAAGATCTTGCCTGATGGAACAACTTCCTTGTTCGCTGGTTCTGCGGCTACTTCTGGAGATTCGGATGGTGATGCAGCCACAGCTCGCTTCACTTCACCTGCTGGTCTATCATTCGCAAGCGCGGGACTTCTCTACGTTGCTGATGCAGGTAACAACGTGATCCGCACAGTAACCTTGACTGGTGATTCCGCGACCTATGCTGGCTCAGGTGTCAATAATACGGTTGATGGAAATGGTGAAGATGCATCTTTCTCACAACCAGTTGCGTTAGCTCTCTCTGCCGATGGCATAGTGTATGTAGCCGAGAAAGGCAGTTCAGTGATTCGCAAAATCGAGACTCAACAAACGATTTTGGATGTTCCTGGAACTTTTACCGGAACTACCCCTCAAAACATCTCCTTGGCGGCAACGGATTTACCTACAGATCAAAGTTACTACATTCGCATCATCGCAACGAATGGTGGAGGTACGAGCACAGGTCTGTCGAAGTCGGTAACTATCGTGAGCTTCCGTCAATGGCAGGTGAACAACTTCGGTGCGCAAGCGAACAATTCACAGATCTCCGATCCGAATGCTTGTCCCTCTGGTGACGGCATTGTGAACCTGGTCAAGTATGCATTGGGACTTGATCCGAATGTTTCCACATCGGAGGGCATGCCGATTCTGTCTCGTGATGGATCAAACCTTTCGCTCAGCTATAACAAAGTCGCTTGTGCCACCAACATTGTGATGGCCGTTGAGTGGTCGAACGACCTCGTCAACTGGAGCACGACAGGTGTCACGACTACCGTTCTTAGCGATGACGGCATCACTCAGGAAATTCGTTCCTCGGTGCCTGCTGGCACGACTTCCAAATTCCTTCGTCTCTCTGTTACCAAGCCATAATTTTGACCCCATTTTGTCCATGAAACATTCACTTGATTTTCTTCGTTTATTCACCGCTGCTGTTTTGGCGAGCGTGGTGACTGTTTGCTCATCCGCGTCAGCGCAGACCGCACCCCAAGCCATTTCTCTCAGTCCTGGCTGGAATGCCGTTTGGTTAGAAGTGGAACCAACCTATCCCCCAAGTCATGCCAAGGCGGGGATGGCGATGGCACCGCAAGATATCTTCACCAATCCTGCTGTGGCAATTGTCGCGTCACCCAAAGTGTTATCGAGTACAGCTGAGTATTTTGGTAGTGCCCCCGGAGACTTGGATCCTGCGAACAATTTTAACCAAGATGAATGGTTGCAATGGAAGCGAGTAGATCCTGCAGATGTAAATAATCTTACGATGATGTTTGGAAATCGTCCTTACTTGGTTTACACCACGGCAGCATCCCCGATTTCGTTCAATGTTTCTGGTAAGGTTCGCTTTGAACGGCCGAAATGGAATGCGGATCGTTACAATTTATTAGGCTTCGGATTAGAGGGTACGCGCACATTTCAAGAGTTTTTTGGTCCCTCAGGGACAACCCATCCAGTGAACAAAATTTTCACGCTTGGAAGCAATGGTAGCTGGGCTCCCGTGAATCCTTCATCAACGATGTCATCAAACAAGGCATATTGGATTTTCTCATCGGGACCATCGACATACACAGGACCTGTTGCGATCGATTTTGAGAATTCGATCACCGGCGTTCTCGATTATGGTGGTTCTGACGATGCCGTGACTGTGGGCTCGGATAAGCTCGATCTGAATGAGATTACGTTTAGCAACCTTAGCACCGATTCGATCACTCCCTCAGCAACTGCGATTTTTGCCGACCCGGGCTTGTCCCTTTTCCGAGTGACTCCGGCGACAACGGGGATTTCTTATGTGCGAGGCAACGGCTTCCTCTCATCGTTTGTTCCCATCGCCGGCAACAAGACCTTCAATCTTACACTGGGAGCCAAGCGCACATTTACGGATTCCGCGGCTCACGTGAGTGTCTATCGAGTTCGCACTGGTGGCAAAGGGGCTTCGTTCTACCTTCCTGTAAGAGCCGTATTGAGCAGCGTTGAGCAATCAGCATCCTCCTTGGGAGTATTGCCCAGTGGTCCGATGACTGGCTTATGGGTTGGCGAAGTCATTCTCGATAAAGTTTCAAGTATTGTTGTCAATGGTGCTCCTGTGCAGCCTGCTGCTAGCAAAGCGCCGATGCGTTTGATCCTTCATGTCAATGCGACAGGCCAAGTTCGTTTGCTCTCTCAAGTCACGATGATGCAAACCAAGAGTGCGGATCCAACGGCTTCGAGTCTGCCTGTGCTAGTGGTTGATGCTAACAAAATTCCCTTTTTCGAGGGCATCAAAGAACGCAATGGCAAAAAAGTGGGGCTGCGTATTGAATCGGTTGCCTATGATATGCCACGCAGTGCCAGTGCCTGGACCGGGCCTGATCTTGTGACTCTGGCCTCACGGCCCACAGCACTGCAGGAAACCTATGATCTAACAAAACTGATGGCGGGAACAATGGGCCAGACATTGACCACAACACTTGTGCTTGATCCATACCACCGCAGCAACCCGATGCGTCACGCTTATCACCAAGAATTGACGAAGGGACCCAAAGTGACTCGCACGTTTACCGTGGCTTTTGATGCTCAGCAACCTCTGAATGATGAGTTGAATGGAACTTTTACCGAAGTGATCAATGGCTTGATCAAAGATAATCTTACTGTTTCCGGCAGATTGCAAATGCGTCGCGTTAGCACGGTATCCAGCCTCGATAACGCTCAATAAATTTTCCTATGAACACATTTTCTTTTCCTAATTCTTTATCTCTACCTAACAAAGCAATGAAAACACAATCCTTCTTGCAGCGGTTTTTTTCGCTCATCACTGCTCTCTGCGTCTCAATAACAGGGCTTGCATACGCAGCATCTAATATCAGCATTTCTGGCACGGGTGATGGTGGTTCATACTCTTTCGGTGATGTTCCGGTCGGAACTTTTGAAGATGCGACTTTTACCGTGACGAACAGCGGACCTGATGCTTTGACATTGGGTGCTGTAACAATCTCAGGGCCTAACGCAGCCCAATTTACTACAGCTGGTCCCGTAGGTCCAGTCGCAGCTAATGGAGGCTCCACATCATTCACGATCCGTTTCACGCCTGGAACTACAGGTGCAAAAAGTGCTTCCTTTTCCCTAGTCAACAATTCGCCAGGTGCTCTTAATCCTTACAATTTCGCGCTTTCGGGTACAGGCACAGCTCCTGATATTACGATTGCCGAGGTGGCCGAAGGAAATACTAGTGCATTTGGAACGATGCAATGGGGTGGAACTCCGATTGTCAAAACGTACACGATCACGAATACAGGAACTGCTCCGTTAACTTTGAATACTCCACTGATTGGTGGTGCAAATGGTTCTGAATTCGTCGCTACAACCCCTGCGAGTCCCGTTGCACCTGGAGGCAATTCGAGTTTTACAGTAACTTTCACCGCATCCAGCCGCGGCAATAAAACTGCTACTCTCGATTTGCCTAACAACGTGACCGGCTCGAAAAACCCCTACAACTTTGTGATGTCGGCAACGGCCATAGCGCCGGTCATTGAGCTATCTTCTGGTGCCGCGCTGACTAATGGTGGTGAATTGAACTTAGGCACAGTTGATGCAGGTCTTACCGAGAAGCGTGCCTTCACGATCCGCAACACGGGCGACGCTTCCCTATCAGGAATAACCGTCACAAAATCTGGTGCAAACCAGTCTGAGTTCACCATTTCCACTTCGCCAAGTTCTACGGTTTCAGTTGGTTCTTCGACCACATTTGAGGTGATTTTTGCACCTTCCGCAACAGTGTCTGGTGTGCGCACAGCTCAACTTCAGATCGCATCTAATGATCCATCAGCTAATCCTTACCGCATCAATTTGACGTCAACGGTAGCACCCAAAATTGATACGGAGGACTTGTATGGTTATAGAATTCAGACAGTCCCTCGTGATTTGGCAAGCCTGATCAATGCAGATGGATCGATTTCCTCGGATGTTACCAGCGCTACCGCTTTGGTCGGCGATGATGTGGCTCAAAGTGTCAATTTGGGATTCACGTTTTTCTTCTATGATAAAGCTTACACATCCTGTGAAGCATCAACCAATGGTTTGCTTGTTTTCGGAGGCGGCCCTGGTGCTGCGTCTTACACGCCAACAGTCCAATCTCCTACAGCGACGGGGGCTCCCACAAATTTTATTGCTCCTTTCTGGACGGATTTATTCCGCACCTCTGACAGTAAAATTCTCTACGCCACGCGGGGGCAAGCACCTAATCGGGTTTTCATCATGCAATATGAAAACATGAAACAATACAATAACACGGGGAATTCAGTTTCTTTCGTCGTCAAATTGTATGAGGGCACAAATACCATCGAGTTTCAGTATCGTAGCATCAGCTCTGGTTGGGCCAGTACGGGGATGACTTTTGCGAACGGAATTCGGAGTCGTAATTTCCCATCCAGTCCGACAGCTCCTGATTATGTAGAAACACTCGCGGGAATTTACGGTTTCCAACAAAGATTTGGACCCATGAATGGCGGCAATTTACCCGCTTTTCCCTCCGCTATCGCTTTTACCAGACCGATCAAGATCAAGGTGGAAAGTGCCTATTCGAGAGATGGTTCTGACGTATTAACTAATGTGGGCTCGTTCCAACTTGGATTGGATCCAACTTTCGGAACCACCATACGAGGCAACAGATACGGTGATGTGAAAGAGTTTCGTGCACCGGCCGAGATCTACTTAGATGAAAACTTCGGTGAGCTCGATGGTGCAGGGGAGATTGATGATGCGAATCCGGCGTGGTATCGTTTGGTGAACGATGGCTATTCTGTGGACGGACAACAAATCCAAGGAGCGAATACTTTCTTCACCAAAGCGCTCACACAGGATCTTACTGTTGTATGGCGCTGGCGCTTAGAGTGCGCTGTCATTGTCGATTCTGCGACAGGAGATGGAGGTTTTGGCAATCCTGTGCCCGCGGTGGGGCGTTTGTGGAAAGCACCGGGTGAACAGTTTATTGCAGGCATTGACTCAAATATTGTCAACAATGCTGGTGGCTTCCGTTTCAATACCGTAGGATATACTCTCAGAGATAAAGAAGGAGACTTACTGCCTACAGTACCAGTTACGTTCCCAGCAAATCCTGTTGCTTTTGATCAGTCAATCAACACAACACGACGTGATACCGCGCCAATTACGATCGTCGCTCCACTCAAATTGACGTGGGATTTCACAGGACAAGTTCGTTATACATTTGACGCATTCAGCACTGCCCCGGGCGGTGGATCAGTCGATGGGCAAGCTTTCATTCGTGTCTATGCCGCAGATCGCACTACGGTTGAAAGCACGACTTGGAACGTTGGTGCAAATAATCAAGTGTGGATCGAATCAGGTCTCGCAATAGGTCGTAAAGTGGAACTCGGGGTATTTTATCGAACCAAAGAGCGCAGTCTTACTCTCAGTGATTTCGTAACCCCAGTGGGGGGAGATTTGTCCAGCTTGGGGACTTCCGTAGCAACCATGATTGATGAGGTCACGGCAGATCAATTGGGTGAATCTCGTGTCGCTAGGGTCTACACCGTGACCAATGCCGTGAATCCCACCAATATCAACTGGCTCATGGCACCTAGCGTTTATCGTGCCGTTATTGAGTTAGGTCGTGGTTTGAACGTCGATGAAGACGGAAATGTTCCGAGCAATCAGTTGGTTCCCAGTATGCCTACTGGCTCTCTGTTGCAAGTTACTGGCAACGGTCCTGGAAATGTTGTGACTACTCGCATTTCGCATCCTGATGGTGCATTTGTTAATGGCGACCCGTTGCGTTGGGATATGCTTGCGAAGAATCTTCTTCCTGTTCGTCCCGGTGCCTACGAGGTGTCATGGCCGGACGCTGTCAATGTAGACAAAAAATATTCGATTGAAATTCTCACAGGTTATCCAGGCGATACTGTGAGACGCACAAATGCGGCAGAAGATATTAGTGGAATGCGCACGCGTCTCGATGAGATCACCTTAAGCAGTTGTGAAACCGAAGCCACGAAAACTCTCGTTAAATGTGCTAGCACTGTTGGATTGATCGCTGGCATGACTGTCCATGGTCCGAACATTCCCACGGGATCAACGATTACAGAAATTCCTAATGGCGACACATTCCGCATTTCGAATGCTGCCACAGCAACTGGATCAGGTTTTTCTTTGGATGCATGGCGCTACGATATGTTTGTTGTGATGCCATCGATTGATCCAGGCGCCGGTTTCCCCGCGCAGCCAGAGAATGCTCATTATCGTCACCTTTTTGATAGTGTTCCATCTCGCCAAGCTCCGACCAAGCTCGATTTGGATCCCACAGACACTTGGAAATTCCAAGATCTGACTTTTGCTGATTTGTCGACATCTGCCGCCGTTCGTAAAAACGAACCAGGTGTTCCTTTCACTGCCGCAGGCGCAGGCCGCAGCGTATTGCTGTTCAGCACGCGAGCAAACCCTGATGAAATTGCTGATGGCACTCTTGCGAAGGAAACCTACGCGGTTCGCGTTGTTCGTTCTTCGCCTGTGAACGTGATTCCACGCACCGACCCACGCTTGGTCTTGGGTGCATACGCCATGCAGCTTGGCTCAGGCTCTTATGGCATTACACAAACCGGTGGAGCTCCTGCAACATCGGTCATCACCTTGGGTGAAAAGTTTGTCATGGACTTCTGGCTCAATGCCAAAAATCTCGTTGCTCCCGCAGCTCAGTCTCTGACCAACTGCGTAACGGTAGCTGGTGGAAATGTGATTACTTGCGGGAGCACAGCAGGTCTCGTTGTGGGCATGAATATCACCGGCACTAATATCACGGCGCAAACGAAGGTCGTTTCGATTACAAACGGCACGACATTTGTGATCAACAATCCTGCCACTGCTGATGCAAACGGACTTACGTTGAGCGCGTCGAATAAACCCATTACATTGGTTTCTACTGGTAATGCTGGTCTCACGGTATCGATCGACGAAGCTGCTGCGACCATTACCGCTACTTATCGCGGTGCGAAAGTCGTGCAGCCTCTCTCGAAGTCGGGCATGTCATGGCGTCACTATGCTCTCCACGTTTTCACTAACAATTTCTTCGGCGTTGATGTAACAGTGGTAGATTTCTATCTTGATGGTATTCGTCAAGAGCAAGGATTTGTGACCGAATGGTTCCCAGGAAATGCTGATTCATCTGTTAGCAATACGGTGACACCTGCCTCATTGCGCTTTGGCGTGGATGCAGAAGCACGCAGCGCGATTTTGTTAGATAACTTCCGCGTTTTCAATCTCGGCACCGATGGCATCGGTTATCTCACAGCGGCGGAACTGCAACGACTTCGCAATGTGCGCGATATGACAGCACCAGCAAATCACTTGCGTGGTGTTGGTCCGCTCTTGTCTTTCAATTTTGAAAACCAACCTGCAGGTTCCTTTGCGAACCAGGGCAGCTTGCCGAACATTGGCCTCGGTCCGATTGCTGGTTCTTTGGACAGTGTTTGGGCAAATATCAATTATCAAGAAGTCGCTTCACGTTTGGAGATTACTCTCGATAACGCAGGATTCAATGGTAGCGGTTACATTCTCAATGAGGTATCCAACTACAACAATCGACTATACACTCGCAGCGCCGAAGTTGGACAATGGGGGCCAGTTTATCCGGTCAACAACAGTGTTTTGTTTACTGATTCGACGAAAAAACTGGAGATTGCTTATTATGAAAATCCTTATCGGATTGATCGTATCCCGCATCCCAACGTTGCCTGGCCTTATATTGCTACGGAGTTCAACAACGTGGTTTTCCCAACAGTTGGCCCAGACAAAGACAAAGCAATCTACATTGCCAGTCGAATTGGCTCGGAAGGAATCTCGAAAACAGGTCGTCCACAAGCTGTCTATAATCTCGATACCTATTCCGACTTTTCCATCTATTACCAAAATGATGTCAATGCTGGTGGCTACAATCCGAATGAGGAGCATGCGATCGCGGCTCCATCGGGGCGTGCAGCTGTGAAAATCAAAAACGCTGGCGAAGCTCTTGCGAACAATCCTCCTTTGGCCGCGTTCGCGCTGCAAAATGGCATCAATAACAAAGTTGCTTATACTTCGGATCCATGGGTCTTGATTCAGGTCATGAACACCGTCACGGGTGAACCAGAAATGGCTGCTTATCAGGTATTCCAAACACGCTCAGGCTCGATGCCATTCCCGCGTCCGCTTGATTCGCAAGTGGGTGGAACAACGGGCCTCGCTTATGAGCCAGCTGCGACACCCGAAGCCCGATTCCTCACTTTAGCTGCGGAAACCAGTTTCGACTTTTCCTATCAATTTGAGTATCCTGTCTTTGCAGGTGACCTACTGGTTCCTCCTTATCCGCTCAATATTATCATTGGTAATGCCTCCATGGTCGATGAGCGAGGTGGCAACATTCGGACGAATGGTGTCAATCAACGCACTCTATGGCGCGATGCCGCGAAGCATGCCTGGATTGTGTCCGGTGGTGGTGGCAAATTTTTTAACCAGTTTTTCTATCCGATGCGCGCTGACTTCTCGATGCCGGGCGCTGCCATCGGTGCTCCGATTGCATGGTTGCCAACATCAAGCACAGCAAGCGTTGCTGATTTCCTCGGCGACAATGTTGCTGCGTCTGGCACTCTAGATGACAATCCGAAGCCGGTGAAAGTTCGCTACACCAGTGCATGGCGCTCGGATTATCCCAAGCTCAAGCGCGGTGAGACCCTGACCTATCAAGGTGGCGAATACTTTAACGAAAATCCTGGTTCCAATGGCTTGCCTGCTCTGGTCGCCATGAAGGCTGCGGAAATTGTTTACGACTCAGCAACACCAAGCATGGTGATGGAGAATGCAAATGATTCGGAGCTCAACAAAGCCTCGGCTCGGATCATCCGAGCACTAGATCGCATTGAAACACCTTTCACCTCACAGCAAATGGCCGCCGCCGGGTTCCAGCCTGGTGATCCATCTTCCTCTAAAGTAATCGTTGTGGCCGAGCGCTGGTATTTCAAAGAGCTCGGTGGATCCTTACAAAAGCGCTTCTACTTTGATTCGCTTCAAGAGCGCCTTGTGTTCCGTGGTCGTCTGAACGATAAAGAAAGCGGCAACCCTAATCTCACCGCAGGCCCTGATCCGATCAATGTTCTGGAGCCAGCTGTGATGACTTTGACTGAGTATAAAAACACCTCTGACGACAAAGGACTGATTGATTTGTCTTCGAACGGTGCATGGGCTGCGGCTGTTGGTGACATATTCAAAAAATCACAGAATCCAAGTGGCGCGACAGAAAGAGCTGCCAATCTTACGACACCCGTGTTCTTGCAAGGTGTGAAGTCGGCTACGAAAGTTCCTGCTGCTATCATTAATGAACAGAAAACGTTCTGGAATGAGTCACTCACAGGAACTGTGACATCTCCCAACCCTGCATTGGTGAATCTTGATAGCTTCGGCGTAGGATCAGCGTTGGTTTGCAATCCAAGCCTGCTCACACAAGCTCCCAACGGCTCACTTTACATCACAATTGCTGAGAATAGCCGCACCGAGTTAGATGGTTCGCCTGTCTCACTTCACATTGTAGAAATTGTTCCTGACCGCTACCGCGGCGCGATTAAGGTGATCGAAGGTTCAGATCCATTCAGTGAAAAAGTTGCTCTTCAACACAACGGCGAGTTTGGTGCGAACACAGGTGATCTTGATTATGAATGGTGGATTCGTGACGCACGTCAGATTGATACCACACTGAAAAATGAGATCGATTCCTTAGCTACTGCATTGCCTGACCCGAACTGGCAGCGTTATGCCAGCGGCCCAGGCTTGCATTCGGTTGTTTTCCAAGGTCGTCCTGATGTGATCCTTGCTGACAAATTGGTATTGGTTCGCTATCGCCACAAAACAGAAACCAAAGGTTGGCGTGCCGTTCCATTTGAATTGGGAGCAGGAATCACACCTTCCTTGGCTTGGCAGCCTGGCAGCAGTTCTGTTAATGCTCCGTTCCAATGGGCAGGTGCTGCGAACTCTCCACAGTTTCAAGCCGATGGTAGCAAGCGCTACATTCCTCAGCTGGTCATGGGCTGGGTCAAGCGGATCTTGGATCGCATCAACCCATACGAAGCTCGTTACAACGACTTCTTTAGCAATGAAAGCCCCGCGACATACACTAGCCAAATTCAGATTGCAGGTGGTCCGTTCGCGGGTTCTGTTGCACTGAACCCCGACAAGAACGTAATTGAAAATGTAGGCCTAATTGAATTGTATCGCACCGTTCTCAATCGCGCAGCGAGTTTGTCGATCCGCAATTCTAGCAACGGCAATTCGACCGATGGCATCAATCAAGCGCTCTTGCTTGCTACCACTCGTTTGTCGGTTCTTTATGAACTACTCGCTCGCGAAGCTTATAGTGATGCGCAAGATCGTACCATCAATGCGGGTGCAGATGATACCCTAGGAGGTGTCGCATCTTACACGCATGCCTTCCAAAACATGGAAGCTGACCTCATGCAAGAAGAGTTGTCATTGCTCCGTGGCACGGATTTCCGCAAGAGCTATCCGGTTTACAACCGTATGTTCTGGAACTATGCCAAGGGTCTTGGTGAAGCGGCATACAACGTCAATTACAACATCAATGACGTGAATCAAGACGGCTTCATCAATGAAGATGACGCTCGCAAACTCTATCCACAAGGCCACGGTGACTCATGGGGGCATTTCCTCAGTGCGATCGATATGCACTATATCATGCTCAAGGAGCCGAACTTTAGTTGGAAAACTCGTTCGGAACTTTACTCCTTGATGCAAAATGTGCTTGAGGTCGATTTCCTTGATGAAAAAACCTTCGCACGTCTTGCCGCGGGCAAAGCTCGTGCAGGTCGCGACATTGTCCGCTCTACCTATCGTGCGGCTTATACCCAAGATCCCGATGGTCAATGGCAAGGTTATGCCGATAATGCCGACAAAGCTCGTGCATGGGGTGTTTCCGAGTGGTCGCATCGTGCAGGTCAAGGCGCTTACTTTGATTGGGCTGTTGCCAATGCGTTGCTTCCTGCCGAGCCACAAGGGGAAAATGTTGAAAATCTCGATGACTTGGATCGTCTCGCAAACGTTGAAGAAATTGGCGAAGTTTCGAGTGGTTTGCACGAGATTCAAATCGCAATGGATGAAGCGAATAGCGGACAAAATCCTCTTGGATTTGACTCGGATTCACTTGTGTTCGACATTGAGCAGCAGTTCTACGACAACTCTTCCGGTGGAGATCGTCGTTCACATTTCGAGCAAGTTTTCATTCGAGCAACAGAATCGGCAGGCATCGCCTTAGCTACCCTGGACATTGCGACTGAGGCGCAGAATAAACTGCGTGCTCTCGGTGATGATTCCGCTGCATTGACCGAAGAAGCACTGCGACAAGATCTCGATTATCGTAACCGTCTGATTGAAATTTTCGGCACTCCATATACCGGTCAAATCGGATTCGGGAAAGCATACCCAGAAGGTTATTTAGGACCAGACACCATGCTTTATGCATACTTGGACAAAACCAAGATTAATCAGTATATTCCGAATCAAGACAGTATCAATCAGGGTGAAAATAAAACGGGTCTTGTTACTTATACTACGCTGACAAGCAAGTTCAAGGGTTACATGGATAATAGCACTGTGGTAAGTATGTATAATAATACCAGAGGCGAAAGAGAAGAACTAAAAGAGGCCTTTTACTTCATCAATGCCGATGCCAAGTCATATGTGTTTGGTCGGGAGTTGGAAGATCTTTCAGTACCTTACGAAACCGCATCACGTTATGGATTCCAGGCTCCCGCAGATTGGGGACGGCGTGTTAGCACGGGTGCTGTTCAAAGCTCTCTCGAAGACATGCTTGCTGCTGAAATGGAATTGGATTCTGCCATTGCAGACTATACAGCGCTGATTACAACATACGAGCGTAAGCTGGCTCAACTGCAAAGTGAAGTAGAGCGTTACAGTGAGAAGGATTCGATAAAAAATTCTATCACAGGTGTTAGGGCTGGATTTACTACAGCAACTGTGGCTGCAAAAGTCATCATTAATATTTTAGCTACTACAGCCAGAGCTTCAGAATCTGTTGGAGATGTGCTTGAGGCTGCCATACCAACAGACCCAGTTGCTGGACTAGCAGTTTCGATTCCGACTGCGCCAGCTGAAGGTGCCGCGGTAGCAGCTACAGAAACTGTTATGGTTATTTCAGAGGGAGCCAAAGATGCAGCAGAAGCAGCACTTGAGATACTTGAACTTGTGCGTGATGAAATTATCGCCCGTCTCGAGCGTGACATCGAAGAGCTGGATGCAGTCCGAGAACTCGATGGTCTTTTGGTTGATTTGGAAAACCACTTGGGTGCCGAGCGTTCGACGCGTAATGCCATCGGAATAGCGATCCAAAATATGGAAGTCCAACGTCGCGCCTATTTCACTTCCCTAGCAGAAGGTTTCCGCCTGCTCCGCGAACGGGAAGCGTTCAACAAGATTCTCGCATCCAAAGTGCAGAAAAACCGTTACCAAGACATGATCTTCCGATTGTCGCGTAACGAAGCGATGAGCAAATACCAAGCAGCGTTCAATAATACGGCTCGTTACACTTGGCTCGCGGCGCGTGCTTACGATTACGAGACGTGTCTCGATGCCGGACACCCTGGCGCACCTGGGGCCTTGCTTGATCGCATCATCAAAGAGCGTCAACTTGGTTATTGGCCAGATGGTGAGCCTAGTGATGCTCATGGTGGGTTAGCTGCGATTTTGGCTCAGTTGAGAGGAAACTTCGGTGTTCTGAAGGGGCAATTGGGTATCAACAACCCGCAATCTGAAACCGAGAAAATTTCGATGCGTAGTGAGTTGTTCCGTATTTCCACGCTTGATCCTGAACTGGATGAAGCCGTGGCTCTGCGTGATGACATTGCCGCAGCAAATTTCCCCGCAGATCAACTGAGCTTGGAGCAACGTTTGATTTTGGCTCGTCTCGACGATCCTGCCAACCAAGACGCCGTCGCCCAAGCGGGGGCTAGCAATGATCGCTGGAAAGATGCACTCAAAGCGCGCATCGTACCCGACTTGAACACGATGCCAGAATTCGTTCGTCATTGTCGTCCATTTGCCTCCGGTGTTCAACCCGGTATCGTGATCCGATTCAGCTCTTGCATCGAACCCGGTAAAAACTTCTTCGGTCTGCAACTTGCCGCAGGTGATCATAATTATAGCTCCGCAAACTTCGCCACCAAGATTCAGAGCTTTGGTGTGTGGCTGGACAACTACAATGATGCAGGTCTGTCGACTTCGCCACGAGCCTATCTGGTGCCTGTTGGTGAAGACACCATGCGAACATCAACTGCAACCCTTCCTTCGATTCGCAAGTTCAGTATTGTCGAACATCGTATCCCGATTCCGTTTACGATCAACCAAAGCAATCTCTCTTCGCCTGGATACATTCCGAAGATGGATGGCATCGACGGAGCCTTCGGTGACCTCCGCAGACACGGTGACTTCCGTATGTATCACGATAATGGTGATGCGGAGCCCGATGACAGTGAAACCATTTCCAGCAATCGTTTGGTCAGTCGTTCGTTGTGGAACACTGAGTGGATGTTGATCATTCCCGGAGCCAATCTACATGCCGACCCGAACGTTGGCCTAGAGCAGTTGGCTGACACCATTCAAGACATCAAACTTTATTTCTTAACCTACTCCCATCAAGGGCAATAAAGGAATTCACCGCAACCAAACAATAGCCAATTTGATACGATGAAAAAATTACTCTCATACATTTCCCTGGCCGCCCTGAGCATATTGCTCGGTGTGGGCCATCAGGCCGCGGCGGTAGGTTTTACCGAACCTGATGTGGTCTTCTACGGTGAAGTCCGCAAATCAGGTGGTGGCCAGACGGTGTTGCTGCAATCTGGCGAATTGGAAATGACTTTTGTCAACCAATCCGATCCGAGCAATCGGGTGACCATCAAAGGTGATCTTAAACCTGTGGGTGCTGGCGACAATAAACCATATTCCTATGCGGTGAAAATTCCACTCGCTTACTTGCCCGAGGCACCACGTAAGAGTGACTTCTTAGCTGTGACTACACAACCTACAACCTTCAAGATTGAGGAAATTACCATTGATGGTGTAGATGCCACTTTGCCAGATGGCAGCAAAGAGTTCTATGGACTCAGCTTTGCTAGCCGGTCAGGTGACTATCGGTTAGATCTGCTGGTTGCTGGTGACAGCATCAGTTCCGCCAATGACGGTATTCCTGATTGGTGGAAGGAGGCCTATGGACTCGATATCAGTTTGGACATCGCCGCTGCTGATGCAGATGGTGATGGTTGGTCGAATTACGAGGAATTTTTGCGCGGTAGCAATCCTATCATCAGCCAAGTAAATCCACAGTTGGTCACGAGCGAAGTGCGTGTAAGCGAAGAGGGTGAAGCTGGATTGCTTCTAACCATTTTCGATTCGAATACTGCGGACAGCAATATCAATATCACCCTGAATGGTTTGGAGTCATCTGCCTTTCAGTGGAATGTAGCTGGGCAGCCACTCGTTGCTGGTGCAGAAGCGAGCGTGACTTTGGCAGCATTGAAAGCTGGTGCCGTATCACTGAAGCATCTTGATCGTCAAGTGAGCGATGTTACTGCTTCGTTGAGTTGGAATGATGGCGGAATCGAGTATCAAGGTGAAATTCTATTGATCGCTTCTGCTCCGACTGTTGCCGATGGAAGCGATGCATCCATTTGGTTGGATGCCTCAGACCTTGCCGCATCATCGGGCCTCGATGTGTGGACCGATCGATCTGGTAACAACCGCGCTGCGATGCAACCGACACCACAATACCGACCCAAAGTAGCTAATGGTGCCGTCGATTTTTCTGGTGATAATGCAGCGCACTTGTTTTTCCAAGATAGTGCCTTGCCACTAGGGGATCACACAATTTTTGCGTCCTATGACACGCCTGAGTCGAGTGTGGATTCACAGACGATTCTGTCAACCAATCGCGGTTTCCTCGACGTTGCACCCACTCAGCAAGCTGTGTCATACCCCGGAGCTCCGACCTTTCAGATTGATGGAATGGCGGTCCGTGGATTTGAAAATACTGCGGGCACATCGGTGACGTCGATTTTCCGACGTGAGGATGCCCTAGTGCAAAATATTTTTGGCCGATGCTTCAGTGGTGAAAATACGGCGGTTACAGAAATTGATCCTGTATTGCCAACTTTGGGTGCTCGCCGCACAGCAGACCCGAGCGATGTTCAGCCTCTTCAGAAAAGATTCACAGGAAAACTGCGTGAGTTGATGATGTTTCCATCGGCACTACCAGAGCAGAAGCTACGGGGGATTCATGATTACTTAGAGTCCAAGTGGAACTCTTCTGTGGTTTGGGACTTTAGCACGCAGTTGAGAGCAATCACGCTTTCGACGAGTTCAGCCAACAAACGGCGCATCATTCGTGGCGGTTTTGGTAATGATCAACTCAGTGGTGCTGCTGGAGATGATGTCATCTCTGGAGGAGCAGGGCAGGACTTGCTTTTCGGTGGTTTTGGTAAAGATCGTTTTGTGTTTGGCTTCGTTGACACCGATAAGGATATCATTGCTGATTTCGATGCTTTGAATGATGTGATCGATCTTTCTGCTTTTTTCTGGGGCAAAACAGGCGATGCGCGCCAACACATCTCAGTTCGCTTAGATACAAACTACTCTACTCCTGTGCCTACACTCGACACGGCATTGTTGGTGAAATTGCCTGACACAAGTATTCAAGAAATTGTTTTGCGCAACACCGTGGTCAGCGCAACTCAATTGATTCGTTTGATCACCGAGGGTAGCATCAATATGGGCGGATTGAGCGTGCCGACGACCGTGCAGATTGCACAAGCTTCATCTGGGGCTTCGATTGCCGAATCGTTATCAGAAGCATTTCAGGTTACCGTGACACGCAGTGGTGCTGGAACTGTTGCTGCCTTGGATGTTCCCATTGGTAGCTTTGATAGCATTGCTGGAAATCAAGTGGTAGTAGAAGGTGCTAGCTCTGTCTCTGGAGCAAGAAGTGTTGTGCGCTTCGCCCGTGGCGAAACCAGCAAGACTCTCAATGTGCGCGCCCTACCGAACTTGATCACATCTGGATCTTCATCTGTGCAGATGGCTGTTCTACCCCAATACAAGTATGCTGTGGCAGGCACTGCTGTGACGCAAACGATCACTGATGTGCCGCGTGTTTGGCTGGAAGTAACACAAGCAAATGCTTCATCGACTCCAGTGCAAAATGCGCGTGTGCGTCTTTATCGTGATGGCAGTACATCGCAAAGTCTCTCGGTGAATTTGCAGCTTGCTGGAACTGTAGTGAATGGGGTTCACATTCAGTCAGTGCCTAGCAGTGTCACGATCGCCGCGGGTCAGAGCTTCCGAGAAATTCAATTCACAGCACGTTCCGCAGGCCTGATTGACGGTCCGAAAGTTTTGTTGGTTCAACTTGCTTCCACGGATCTCTATTTGCTGGCAAATCCACACGAGGGATTGGTTTACGTTGGGAAGACCGCATTGGAGGCATCTGGGGCTGGATTTGATCGTTGGCTACAAAATACTTCTCAGGGTTCGATCACCAATTTGTCTGACTTGAATCGTATAGCTCCAGGGAAAATGGATGAATATTTGCAGGCTTATGCATTTGGTTTGGCTTCGGTCGAAGAACTCGGTCAGCATGGGGTGAAACTTGCGATTGTGAACGGTCGCCCCGAACTCACGCTGCCAGGCAGCATGTCCACGTCAGACCTCCAGTGGTCTGTTCAAGTATCTACAGGCTTGGATCAGTGGGATGATGAAACTGCGCAATTTACCAAGTCCACATCGGGCGGTAAAGTCAAGCTCGTCGGCCATCCTCTTGATGCTAGTGCAAAAAATCAATTCTATCGCGTCAATATGGGCTTAGTGCCAGGCGAGTTTTCTCAAAGCAGCATAGCCACACTCACTGGATCATCGCAGTATGGCATCAGTGGTGACGCAACTTGGACTACCGATCCAGCAACGGGCAATCTTGCGAGCTCTGGCGGAACATCAGGGAATACAAGCCGCATCGTGGCAAGTGTCAGTGGACCGGTGGATATCGACTTTGAGATGTCTATTGCAAATGGCGATTGGAATGACTCGATGGTGTTTTACATCGATGGAGTAATGCAATCGGAAACATTTGGAGAAGTCGTTCACTTTGAAAAATCGCTCTCTGGCGATGGGCCACACTTGTTGATGTGGGAATTCACCCGCGGATCAGGCAATGCAGTCATTCGGAACTTGGAGCAATGAATGTAAGTTACTGCCAATTACTCGCAGTGGCCTTGGTCCTCACCTTGGTTGCATGTGATCAGAAGAAAGAGAGCGAGGTGTTTGCGCCGATCTCAACTTCGTCTGATGCAGCTTTATTCTCCGTTGGTTCGCTCGAAGTTTTTCAGTCTGACTTGGATCATTATCTGCAAGAGCGGCATGAAGGTCGTAATGATGCATCGACTCAAAAAATCGCTCTGGCAGAGTTAGTCGAGCGCGCGCAGTATGCTCAAGCAGCGAAAGACTCGAATCTAGAAAATGATCCGATTGTTCGTGCTGAGTTTGCGCGCATACTCGCTACTCGCTACAAAGAGAAATCCCTGCATCCGCAAGTTAAAGCAATCGCTGATCAGGAAATTTCAGAAAAGCGATTGAAAGAAATTTATCAACAAAACTTAGATCGTTTTGCTTCTCCGGAGAAACGTCAGGTAGCAGTGCTTTGGTTAAACCCGAATCGTAATCCAGAGCGTCAAAAGCAGTATGTTGAAAAATTGAATTCCGCGCGCAAATGGTTTTCGGAGAATCCCTCCGTGAAGGATGATCCTGATCAAGGATTTTCGGTTTTGAGTGTAGATCACTCGGAACATGCAGCAAGTCGTTACAAGGGAGGAGTCGTTGGTTGGCTTCAAGCTGCTGGCGGTTTCGATGCGTTCAGTAAAGCTGTTGCTGACATTGCATTTGGCATCGAACATGACGGTGCGGTGAGTGACGTCGTAGTTCGTGATGAAGGAGTCTTTTTGGTAAGGCTCATGAAACGTCAAGTAGGCTCTCATCGCTCATTTGAATCAGTAAAGACAGAGCTCAAGAACGCAGAACAACAGCGTCTGCGTGCTGTAGCAGAAAAAAATTTCAAGGAAACAGTAGAAAAAATGCATCCCGTAAAATGGTTGCAACCATCACCAGAAACCAAGCCGTAATTCTCAATAACCTTACCTTCAACACACAAACCAAATCATTATGAAACCAACGAGAAAATTCCTCACATCATTCCTCTACCTGGTCGTATCAGCGCAGTTTTTGCACGGTGCCGCAGATATCACCATCAGCAACGGTTTTAACTCAGATATTACCGTTGGTTCACCATTTATGGATGCTACAGACAATGGTGGATCTTCCAATTTGAATGTTTCGACTTTGACTGTTGCCTTGAGCGGAGGGCCCGTAGTTGTGAATACGACTACGACTACAACTTCGGTATTCACTCCCAATGGCGGTCGGATCACGGTGTTAGATTCAATTGCCTCCAGCAGTGCGAGTAATCTTACCCTTTCCGCTAGTTCTGATGTGCTCGTAGGTGCTACCATCGCGAATACGGGCGGCGGATCACTACTCATCAATGCAAATGGTGCCGGTGGCGTGCAGTTTAATTCAGATCTTCTTCTCACAGGAGGGACATCAGCATTGACGGTTGTTTCTAGCGGTGCAGTAACCGATGCCCTGTCAACAGCAATTCAAGTCGAAGGGCTCGCAACAATCAATGCGGGGACCAACGCAATTACTTTCGGTGATAGTCCCACCGATACCGTAAATTTTGGTAGTCTATCTCTCACAGGTGGAGCTGTTACAATTTCAGAAAATAGCGCAACGGTTCTGCAATCCGTATCTGCGAGCACGTTGAACCTCACCTCGGCTGGTTCGATTACGGACAGCGGTAACGTTAGTACGACTGGTCAGGCGACTCTCAATGGTACCTCGATCGTTCTTGGTGGAGCAGGGGAGACAACGAGTTTTGGTTCACTGAATTTCAATTCTACAGGTGCTGTTGATATCTCGCTCGATGCAAACACCTCGATCACAGGTTCAAACTCTGGCTTCTCCGTCACCTTGGGTACATCGGGCATATCAAGCTTTGCTTCAGGAGCGACACTCAATACTGCCTCACTGAACAATGCTTCGGGTAATCTAACACTTTCGGGGAACAATTTGGTAAATACGATGGCCGTTGTCAATAGTGGCACATTGACGGTGAATGGCGCTGATACCATCAACACCTACCAACAAGATGGAACCGGCGTTCTTGCTGGATCTGCTGCATTGACTGTTTCTAGTGCTACTCTCAACGGCGGCTCAGTGTCTGGCAATCTGCAAGGCAATACGACAAGCACAGGCACAGTTGGTGTCACAGGCATCATCGGTGGTGGCACTCTTGGTGTTACTGGCGGGGTGCTCACTCTCAGTGGTGCTGGACAAATTTCTAGCTCACCCATTACCATCAGTTCTGGTGCTGGCTTAGTGGATTCAAACGGTGGCCTGGATAACTCATCTGACGTATCGAACTCGGGAACTCTCACGGTAAATTCGAATGACGTCATCAATGCTTACGTGCAAAGCAGCACAGGCACCTTGGCTGGTTCCGCTACACTTACAGCCAATGGTGGCGCTACTCTGAATGGCGGCACCATTAGCGGCAACTTGGCCGGCAATACGATCACAACAGCAAATGTCATCGTTGATGGTAGCGTAGGCACCGGAACATTGAGCATCAATGCGGGAACTTTAACACTGAATGGAACATCCACCAATGCGGTCGTCAATGTTGCCGCGGGAGCTACCTTGCTCGATACAGCAGGCGGTTTGCTTGCTACTGGCACAGTCAACAACGACGGCACCGTGACGATCAACAGTGCCGACACGATTGCTGATTACAATCAAAATGGCGTAGGCATACTCAATGGCACCAGCACCTTGAATGTATCGAACGTTGCCACCTTGAATGGTGGAACCGTAGCAGGTTCGCTCAGTGGCAATACGGTAAGCACTGGAACAGTTGCGATTACCGGCACTGTTGCGGGGAGTAACCTTTCCGTGACCAGTGGTATTCTATCTTTGAATGGCACAGGACAGGCGAACAGCACGAACATCAATGTTTCATCGGGCGCGGTTATTACGAACAACTCGGGCGGCCTCGGTAATTCGTCGATCATCGTCAATGCTGGTACGCTTACTATGAATGCCAATGACACGGCGGGCACATATACGCAGAACGGTGTCAATGGTCTCTTGCAAGGTGGTTCAACCTTGACCGTGACTTCAGCAAATTTGAATGGCGGCACAGTCAGCGGCAACCTGTTAGGAAACACGACAAGTGGTGGCAATGTTACCGTCACCGGCACGGTGGGCGGTGGATCATTTACTGTCGCTTCGGGTGTTCTTTCTTTGAATGGAACTGGTTCGATCACTTCTTCACCTGTAGAAATTCAGGACGTGGGAGAGTTGATCAATGCGAGCTCAGGACTGGCAGCAACTGCGAACGTGATCAATGCCGGATTCCTCACCATGAATTCTGCCGATACGGTAGCTACTTATGTGCAGAACGACAGCGGTGAATTGCGTGGCACTCACGCACTGACAACAACCGGTGGTGCGACACTCAATGGGGGCACCGTAACATCCAATTTGATTGGTAATACGAACAGCACAGGCGTTGTGTTGATCAATGGTGGTTTGAGCGGTGGCTCACTTTCCGTCACGGGCGGAGTTCTGACTTTGGTGGGAACAGCCACGAACACTCCTGTGACCATCTCTACGGGTGCTGTGCTGATCGACCAAAATGCAGGACTTGCTCCCTCAGCAGCTGTTAGCAACTCGGGCACTCTAACCATTAATGCGAATGAGACTGTTGATACTTACTCTCAAAGCGCTGCACTGAGTGTCTTGAATGGCACTCACACCTTGACGGCAACCAATGGAGCAACACTGAATGGTGGCACGATTGTTGGCAAATTGTTAGGCAATACGACAAGCACTGGAACGGTGCTCGTTTCTGGTTCGATTGGTGGAGGATTCCTCAGTGTTACTGGTGGCACTTTGACCCTCACGGGAACATCGACAAACAATCCCGTTACGATTTCTTCTGGCGCTACCTTGGTGGATCAAAATGCCGGCTTGATTTCGACAGCCGATGTAACGAATGCAGGCACCTTCACCGTCAACACCGATGAATTGATCAATACCTACACGCAGAATGGATCCGGCCTCTTGAATGGAACGGCCGTTCTTACAGCAACAAATGGAGCGACATTGAATGGTGGTGAAGTTGCTGGCAGCTTGCTGGCCAATATCATCAGCACAGGCACCGTCACGGTATCGGGCTCGATTGGTGGTGGAACACTTGATGTTACTGGCGGCGTGCTGACTTTGACTGGCACATCGACCAACACCCCGATCAACATCAGCTCCGGCGCTGGCTTGATTGATTCGAACGGTGGGCTAGCTTCGAACGCTGTGGTAACCAATGCGGGCACTCTGACAGTGAACGCCGCTGATACGATCAATACATACACCCAGAATGGCACGGGCACGCTGGCAGGAACAGGAGTTCTTACGGCTACAAATGGTGCAACCTTGAATGGAGGCACCGTTTCTGGGAATTTGTTAGGAAACACGACGAGCACCGGAACCGTCTTGGTTTCGGGCACGATCGGTGGTGGCTTGCTGAACGTAACAGGTGGTGTGCTCACACTCACAGGTAGTTCAACAAACACACCCATCGACATTTCCTCCGGTGCTGAATTGGTTGATTCCAATGGTGGTCTTGCCAATGCAGCGGTTGTTACGAATGCAGGCACCCTTACGGTAAATGCAGCTGACACGATCAATACTTACACCCAAAACGGCACGGGCACACTTGCAGGCACAGGCACACTGACTGCAGCAAATGGCGCAACGCTGAATGGTGGCACCGTTTCAGGAAATCTGTTAGGAGACACTACAAGCACTGCAAATGTGTTAGTCTCCGGCTCGATCGGCGGTGGATTCCTCAACATTACTGGTGGAACCTTGAATCTGACGGGCACATCGACCAACACACCGATCGATATTTCATCGGGTGCTCGTTTGATCGATGCTAATGGTGGTCTTGCCCCTGCGGCAGTAGTCATCAATGCGGGCACGCTTACCGTCAATGGTAACGACACCATCAACACCTACACCCAAAACGGTTCGGGTCTCTTGGATGGTTCGGCCATTTTGACTGCCTCGAATGGAGCAACACTTAATGGTGGCACGGTTTCGGGTAACCTCCGTGGTAACACAATCAGCACGGGCACTGTTCTCGTTTCTGGAACGATTGGTGGTGGTTCGCTCGGAGTCACAGGCGGCACCTTGACGCTCACCGGAACATCGACCAATACTCCTGTCAATATCTCGACGGGAGCAACGCTGATTGATTCGAATGGCGGTCTCGACTCTGCTGCTGTGGTGATCAATGCAGGAACACTCACGGTCAATGCTGATGACTCCGTTAACACCTACACCCAAAACGGTGCAAGCAGCTTGCTCAACGGTTCAGCCATTCTTACAGCGCTGAACGGTGCGACTTTGAACGCGGGAACTGTTGCTGGCAATCTGCTCGGCAATACGACAAGCACAGGCAATGTTCTTGTCTCAGGCACCATTGGTGGAGGTTTCCTCAACGTTACTGGCGGAGTATTGAATCTCACGGGAACATCGACAAACACACCAATCGACATTTCGTCGGGTGCTCAGTTGATCGATGCAAACGGCGGACTTGCTGCAGCTGCCGCAGTCATCAATGCCGGAACACTCACCGTTAACGCAGATGACACGATCAACACCTACACGCAAAATGGTTCGGGCTTGTTGGAAGGCCCTGGCATTCTTACGACTACCAGCTCCACTCTCAACGGTGGAACGGTAACAGGGAACTTGCGCGGTAACACCACAAGCACGGGTAACGTGTTGGTTTCTGGCACGATCGGTGGAGGATTCCTCAACGTTACTGGCGGAACTTTGAATCTCACAGGAACATCAACAAACACACCAATCAATATTTCGTCTGGTGCTCGTTTGATTGATGCGAACGGTGGTCTAGATTCAGCTGCTGTGGTGACCAACGCCGGCACTTTGACTGTTAATGGCAATGATTCGATCAATACCTACACCCAAAACGGTTCGGGCCTTCTTGATGGCACTGCGATTCTTACCGCGTTGAATGGTGCTACACTCAATGGTGGCACAGTTTCTGGTAACCTTCGCGGCAACACCATCAGCACTGGCACTGTTTTGGTCTCAGGCACGATCGGTGGTGGTTCGCTTGGTGTCACTGGTGGCACGCTCACTCTCACAGGAACTTCGACCAATACACCTGTTGACATTTCCTCTGGCGCTACACTGGTTGACTCCAACGGCGGCCTCGACTCTGCCGCTGTGGTGACCAATGCAGGAACTCTCACCGTCAATGCTGACGACAGTGTTTCTACCTACACACAAAACGGCTCGGGCTTGTTGAACGGCTCAGCAATTCTTACCGCTCTCAACGGCGCAACCTTGAATGGCGGAACAGTAGCAGGCAATCTGCGCGGCAATACGATCAGCACAGGAACCGTTCTGGTTTCGGGCACGATCGGTGGTGGTTCGCTCGGTGTTACTGGTGGCACACTTACTCTCACAGGAACATCGACCAATACACCAATCGACATTTCGTCAGGTGCTACATTGGTTGACTCCAACGGCGGCCTCGACGCTGCTGCGGATGTGACCAATGCAGGGACTTTCACGGTGAATGCCAATGACATCATCAATACTTATACGCAAAACGGATCGGGCCTACTTAATGGTTCTGCGATCTTGACTGCTGCAAACGGTGCAACCTTGAATGGCGGCACAGTTGCAGGCAATCTTCGTGGCAACACACTCAGTACTGGCACCGTGCTCGTTTCGGGCACGATCGGTGGTGGTTCACTTGGTGTCACTGGTGGGACTTTGACTCTCACCGGAACATCAACGAATACACCGGTCGACATATCCGCTGGTGCTCGTTTGATTGACTCAAATGGTGGGTTGGATGCTGCCGCTGTGGTTATCAACGCAGGAAGGCTGACCGTCAATGCTGATGATAGCATCAACACCTATACACAAAATGGTATGGGGCTTCTCGATGGTTCAGCGATTTTGACTGCTGCAAATGGTGCAACCTTGAATGGTGGCACGGTCTCTGGCAACCTCCGCGGTAACACGCTGAGCACCGGCACAGTTCTGGTCTCGGGAACAATCGGTGGAGGTTCACTCGGTGTCACAGGAGGCACTCTCACTCTGTCAGGAACATCGACCAACACACCCGTTGATATCTCAGCTGGAGCTACGTTGATCGATTCCAATGGTGGTCTTGATGCGTCTGCAGTTGTCACCAACGCAGGCCTGCTCACAGTGAATGCCAATGACACGATTAATACTTATACCCAAAACGGCAACGGTGAACTTTCAGGGCCTGCTTCCTTGACTGCGTCCAACGGCGCTACCTTGAATGGCGGCACCGTTTCTGGTAACTTGTTAGGCAACACCCTCAGCACGGGAACGGTGCTCGTTTCTGGCTCTGTCGGCGGCGGCACCGTGGGCATCACTGCTGGGACGCTTACACTCACAGGTGTTATCAATTCCAATCCCTTTGTTTCGCCCGGTGCTACGCTAAAAGGCACTGGTCAAGTCAACGGCAGCGTGACTAACCAAGGAACAGTGGCGGTTGGAACCATGGGCGAAGATCTCACCATCACTGGCGCACTGAATACCACCGGAACCATTCGTCTTGATTTGCAAAATCAATCGATCTTCGAAAAACTGCGCGTTGGCTCGATCTCCTACGGTGGTGATCTGGTAGTGACTAACACTGGCTCCGGATTGGCCGTAGGTCAAATGGCTCGCATCATTGAGGCAGGCAGCTACTCAGGTATCTTCAACTCGCTCGATGCTAGCACTTTCACCAATGGTGTGCTTTACAATGATTTCACCGGCACCTTGATCGGTCTTGGTGGTGGCGAAATCATCAGCGATGGTGGTTACCTGAATCTCAACAACAACCAGACGGAAATTTACCTGTCGTTGTTCGATGACTCAGTGCAACCTGGAACCACGAACGTGACTCGCGTGCTGACTCCAGCTGGCGACTATGCGGTGAATTTCGTGAGCGGCATCTCCAATGGCGATGCACAATTGGTGCGTGCTCTGAATGAAGCTACCTTCAGTGTTCCTGGTTCGGTTAACATGAATACCATCAACCGCTTGTCACCTGAGTCTCATCACGGCATGGCAGATTACGCGGAAGAAGCATTGCATTCTCACGTTCGCCAAGCCATCGAAGCACCAACACTTGCTCGCAACGGCAATACTCAGTTGTTTGCTTCGTTGCATTCGACGACTGCTGGTGTGGATGATGACATCACAAAAGCGGGTTATGACATTGACAGTGCTGGTGCCACACTTGGTATGCGTCACGACATGACCGAGCAATTCCAAGCTGGTTTCTTGCTCGGTTTGGACAGTGGTAGCATTTCTGGCTCGCACATCGATACGGACGCTGAAGGTTTCGCCTTCGGTGCCTTTGCTCGCATCGTTGCCGATGAGAAAAGTAAAACAATCGTAACGGGAAGTGCTTCGTTTGGAAATTACAGCTATGATGCCACACGCTCCAGCTTCGAAGGTGATGTAGAGGCTGATGGCATTGGTGCATCGGCGGTCGAGCTCTCACTGGGTGTCAGCACCGTGATTTATGAAAAAGAAAATGTTACCTTGTCACCCAATGCCACCTTGCGCTACGTGAATGGTAGTGTTGATGGCTTTGATGAAGAAGGCACTGGTGTAGAACTCGTCGTTGGTTCTCAAGACATCAGCTCCGTGATTATCGATTTGGGTCTTGATGCCAGCATCAAGCTTGATGAGAAAGTCACCTTCAATGGTCGCGTAGGCTACATGCATGAACTGTCGAGCTCGGAAGAACCTATCACTGCTTCCTTTGCCGCGACAGGTGCTAATGCAGTTCCCTTCACAGTGAATGCTCCAGGCATCGATCATCAAGCCTTCGTTCTCGGATTGGGACTGTCCTTTGACCTGAATGATAGTGCTACACTTGGTCTGAGCTATCGTGGTGAATATCGCTTCGACTCACAAGCTTCGCAAAACGTAGGCTTAGGAGTATCTTTCGGCTTCTAATTCGGCGGCCTCTCATGGAATGCCCACAGGTCCTCGTGATCTGTGGGTGTTTTTTTGCATGTAAGTCACGCACATGGAGTCGATTTCTGATGCGTCTGGGTTATGCAATCAGACCATCGGATACTTCATCATGATCGCACGGGCAACATCCTCATAGGTCATCTCTTTCTGGCAACGCAGATCGAAATAACACTTTTTGAGCAAACAAGGAGCGCACTCGGTCTTGCGGCGGACGAAGGCATGTTGTCTACCTAAAGGTCTGCGCCATGCTGGATCGTTTGGTCCAAAAAGACTGATTGTCGTTACTCCGACATGCGCGGAGAGATGGCTGATGCTGGAGTCAGCTGCGATCACTAACGAGTGTGCGGCGATGATGGGTAGAGCGGGGGCGAGAGGCTCAAGCACAGCATACTGGCAGTCGTTAGGGAAAAGTTTCGCTAGTCGTGCGGACAATCCTGTACGCGATCCAGGATGACCTGCGACTAACACTTTTGCATTCAGATGGGTGATGAGTAGTCCCATGATTTCGCTCCATCGTTCCAAGCTCCACTCGTAGTGAGGTCCATAATCAGATTCGGGAGAGACGAGCACTGCACCAGGAACTTGGGGAATTTCCAAATGGGCGGGCATAAACAACTCAGGTTTTTGCGTTGGTACATTGAGCTTCGTCATGAAGCGCAAGTAGTGCTGGACGCGATGCTCGGTCGGCCCAACCACCGTGGGTATGAAGACTTCGTCGGTGAGATACTTCTGTAATGACTTTGCTGGATAGCCAAGACGCTGTTTGATTTTTGCCGCATAACAATACTCTGCGGCTACGTTGTGCTCCCACAAAATCGCGCTCTCCCAGCTATAGCGCGACTGCGCTTGCTCCCGCATGATGCTGCGCGCAGAAGAGCGATCTTGGTAGGTGATGATGTCATTGATTCCTTGAATACTTTGCCAAAACTCGAGCTGCCGCTCATGACAGATTACGCCCAAGGTGCATGTTGGACGAGCACTGCGGATTGCACGGAGGGCTGGCGCAGAGAAGCACGCTTCATCCCATGACTCGGGCGCAGCGAACAGCACATTTCCTCCATAGAGACCTACGGGAGGCTTGTTAGGGACTGGATTGGGAGCGGGATGTGACATGGAGAAGAGAAAGTAGGTCGAGGCACACTAATGCGTCCACTTGATGCTTGCCAACTTCATTCGTCAAGGGAATGAAATCGTAAGGGAGAAAAATCTGCTGGCATATGAAAATCGGGCTCTTCTTTGGGCAGTTTCGTAGCACTGATGAAACGCTGCTCTGGAGAAGCTGTAATGAAGCTGACGTTTGCTCTGGACTGATTGCCGAAGTTCACGCGCGCTTGCAATACATCGAGCGGAATCGCCATCGCACTCATCCATCCACCGTCTAACGAAATCTCGGCAAACGTCGCAACGTCAGGAAATGCAATGTCAATCTCCTCTGCGCGGTGCCGCGGTGCCGTGAATTCACAGCTCCACCAAGCGCCATTTGCAGCGAGGTTGAACTCAATATATCGCCCACTCTCAGGATCGGCGATGAATAACTCGGCGACATCATATTTCCATAGCTCAGCGGTAAAATTTCCTGGTCGCGCAGCGGGGTGATTTTTTGCTGGCTGATTGCTTGCAGCAATGAACCAGAGGTAGCGTGGATCGGAAACTAACGAAAACATCAAGGTGTTGGTGATGCTTTGTCCATACCAGTCGGTTTGTAATCCCATCACCGGAACATCGAGATCACCCCATTGAAGATTTTTTTGCGTCTTGAGTATCAGCACGCGCAAACAATACGGGACGCTTGATGATTGGTCGAGTAAGAAAATTAGTTAAGAAAAATGTAGCAAATTTCGCAAAAAAAGATTGATAATAAGTGAAAAAAGCTGGTCAAAAGTGCGTAATTATCTTAGTTTTTTCTCACGTTCCCCATGTCCTACAATCCATACGGTAGTTTGAATACCATCGAATACATCGGCCCTCGCCCCCAAAAGCCTAAGAAAAACTTTTTTGGAGGTTGGGTAATTTTGGTTATTTCTGTGGCCATGGCTCTCGTTTTTGGTCGCCCTCTTTTGGCATCGCTGAAATCTGAGCAAGTCACAGGCACCCAGGCAGCCGCCGACAGCATCATGGAAGAATTGAGCGAAAATGCCACAGCGAGTCACAAGCTCGCGATTGCTGCTCTTGCCCTCACCAAGTCGGTCAGCTCAGAGAGCGCCGTAAACAACTCGGCAGAGCTTTTGCTCAAGGCCTATCAAAATGCGTTAGGCATCAATGTAAAAGACCTTCTTCATGAGGACATGACCAATGCATTTTCTCAGTATCCGCAGCTGTGGTATGAGCGCGGACCGAATAAAGAAATCGATGCGAGCCGCGTGCAAAATATTCAGCGCTTCTTTCATCGCTCTGGTGATGATTTCCGCACTTCTGACCCTCTCGTAGGAGATGTGATTTTCTGGACACTGCCTGATGGCAATGCTCATGCTGCCATCATCGTTCCAGGTCCTGGTTTGCACTCAAATGAAAAATGGATCGTGCATCATTGGCAAGGGTCGGTTGTGTGGGAGAATAAACTCAACGATTTCATCATGCCGCTCGGTCGTTATCGTTTTGGTCAATAAGTTATCCTAACAGATTTTGCCCTGCCTCGCCAATGCATTTGGCGGGGTATTTTTTTGCACAGATTCGTTCTATAAGCGCTGCGCAAGTTTTTTCGATTGTGGATGAAATGCCGATTATATTCGGGACCATGAGCTTCGCTAGGTAATTCCACCCAAGCTGTTAGGATTAATTGGTATGGGAAGCTGACGAGCAGTCAGGAGAATTGCTTTTGTAGAATTCAAGAAAAACCGAGAATTTCAAAAAATGTTAGATCACTCGTAATGGAGGTAAATCGACACAGAATTTCAGAATGGGTAACTGCTCTATTCTTTTACTCAGACCCTTGGCTGTTTGCTCGATGCCAGGCTGTGATAGGGAGCATCTTCTAACAAATCGAGAGCTTGCTGATTTCGTCATCGAAAATCATGGAGCATCCTTCGGTGCATTATCTAATGAAAATTCATAGCGCAGGTTTTTCACCTCCACCTCAGGCGGGATGCCGTGTGTCTCAAAATGATCATATCCTTCCTTCAAGTTTTTCCAGAACTCCAGCCATGTGTGATCAGCCCCTTGGGCGAGTCGCGTTTCCGTCATGCGAAAAGGGAATAGATGAATGCGGAAAAAATCCTGCCCGCCAAGTAAAGCGGCATCACATAGGCTGTAGATTTCCTCGATCTTTTCATCGGTCATTGCGAGGCAGCCGATCGAAACCGTACTTCCATGGATCATGATGAACGAGCCCGTGCGCTCATGTGCGCGATCATAGCCATTGGGATAGCCGCAGTTGATGGCGAGGTGGTATGTGCTATCAGGCTTCATCGCTGAGCGTCCAGCGTAATAGAAGCCCTCAGGCACTTGACCATCACCCTCGCGTTGTTTGGGCCCGAGTTCTCCAGATTGCTTGGCGATCTGATAGGTTCGCAATAAAACAAATCGTTTGCTTTCGCGATTTTGCACAAAGAGTTCCAGTTGACCCTCCTCCTTGAATGCACGCAAGAATACTGGATCTCCCCAATGCAGTCCTTTGGCTGCAAGCTCAGTGCTCAGCATGGGCTTTACGCGGGCAGCTGCCGCTTGCGCCCGAGGTGCACCAATGGAGTCAGAATTTTTCGAGGTCACTTTCATCAAAACAGAAGGGTCGTGCAGGATGCGTAATGCCAACGATGTCCAACGCGGCGCATCATAAAACCACACGAGGCCGAGCAAGACTACAATAAACCACACAATTAAGCGTCGCTTCATACACACGACGTTATCGGAAAAATCCTTGAACTGCAATTGCTAAGATCGTCTTCACATGATCGCACAAGGCTATGCCAAAAAGGAAAATGCATTTTCTGCAAAAAAAATGAGAAATATCCTTGACCGAATTCGCGTTTTTGTGCAGTCTGCGCGCCCGCGCTTAGCGCACCGCAGTAATGCACCCGTAGCTCAATTGGATAGAGCGTCTGACTACGAATCAGAAGGTTAGGGGTTCAAGTCCCTTCGGGTGTACCATGCATTATTCCTTCACTATCAACGGTTTAGAGGGGTTAATTGGCATGGAAGTTGACGCACCAGCCACCATCAATATGAAGGGTGGTGACAAATTGGTGACAAATCACAAAAAAAGCGCGAATTTCCCTGTAAAATCAAGGGTTCCACGGCGTAAGAAAAAACGCAGTGCGCATTTAGTGGTCAAATTCGGCTCTGCCTCGGTGCCTGTGTATAAAAGCGACTCTGGCGGTAGGACCCGCTTTGTGATCAGCCACTATCGCCACGGCAAACGCCTGCGCAAGTGCTTCACCACGCTGGAGGCCGCTAAGAAAGAAGCTTTGCTCGTGGCGCAGCAAATCCAAGCCGGTATGCAACATGTCACGGACCTCAAGCCCCATGAGCGTGAGACATTTCTCGCGGCACGGCAATTGTCAGACTCCGCGGGTGTCCCTCTGATTTCTGCTCTGGAGGACTATCTCCACGCCCGCCAACTGGCTGGTGCGGAATCGCTCGCTGCAATGGCCACCGAATACTCCAAGCACTTTGGCAACATCACCCGCCGCGCTACGGTGCCCGAGGTGGTGACTCAGATGCTGGAGGCTCGGAAACAAGACGGAGTGGGCACACGTCACCTATCCCAGCTCCGCTCGGTGCTCAATCGTTTCGCCACTGCCTATCCAGGGCAAATTCTCGACGTCACCTCTGCCGACATCGATGCCTGGCTGCGCGGTCTGAACGTGTCGCCCAGCTCGCGCAATGGAATGCTGCTCTATGTCAGCTTGTTGTTCTCCTTTGCCTTGGAACAGAACTACCTTCCCGAGGGCAAGCCCACGGCATCGAGCCAGTTGCGCAAGGTGAAGGTGGCGGACAGTGATATCGATGTGTTCTCGCCGGATGAGTTCCGCACGATCATTCATGCCGCGCCTGTGCATCTCATTCCACTGCTGGCCATCAGTGCCTTTGCTGGCATTCGCTCTGCGGAACTCGCGCGACTTGATTGGAATGCGGTGGATCTTGATCGTCGATTCATCGAAATTCGCGCCGGTCAGGCGAAGACCGCATCGCGCCGCCTCGTTCCCATTACCGACAACCTCGCCGCTTGGCTGGCACCGCTGCCGCGTCAGGGCCGCGTGATCAAGTCGAGCGAGTATATCAAGGAAGCCACGGCGCTAGCACGTGCTGTGGGAATCGAGTGGCCACGCAACGTTCTGCGGCACTCATTCATCACTTACCGCATTGCCAAGGTCAAGAGTGCCGATCAAGTGGCGCTTGAAGCGGGGAACTCAGCGTCGATCATCTTCAAGCACTACCGAGAACTGGCCACCGAGGATCTGGCGGATCAATGGTTCGGCATCCTGCCCAAGGACGATCAGTGGGAAAACACCTACGCCTTCGATCGCAAGAAGCGTGAGGTCATACTGGGCTGACATGTGGTCGCATGATGGCGTTCAATCCGCGCGCCAACTCGCCTAACAAACGCAAAATGGTTTTGAGAGGGTGGGGGATATACACATACCTGATGAGCTTATCGTGTGCTCCTACGCGGCACCAAACGCAACATACGAGGCAGGGAAACATGTCCTCATACCTCGCATGGCGGATCGTGGGAAAAATGGTGTGGCATCAACCACGGAAGCTCTTGTTCGGCTTACCGTCGTCGAGCAGGTCACCGATGCGGTTCACCATGTCTTTGAGAATCGAAGCAGCGGCGAATACGATCACTCCGATCTTTGGATCAACAAAGGGAATGACGTTGAGAGCGGATACGAATCCGGCAATTTTTCCGGCGAGGCTGACATATTTGAGTGATTTCATGACAACGGGGGGATTTGTCAATTTGGGGGAGGGGGCTGGGAATCAGCGCTGCTGCG
>JBIIAI010000335.1:0-12149 GCA_044239965.1 Akkermansiaceae bacterium | reverse complement strand
ACGACTCCTGTTGCCTACACGATCGCTGGTGACGGTGGTGATGGTGCTGGTGGATTAGGTGCGATCACCAATACAGGAGCAGATGTTTTTGGCAACTCGGGTATTCGCAATTTGACCTTATCCGGCAATGCAGAAATTGGTGGCAACAATGGTCGTTTTGATATTGGCCTTCACGGAGGTACTAGCACATCTGGCGCGATCAATGGCGGTGGATTTACTCTGACCAAAGTTGGCTCTAATGCGATGGTTTTCCGTGCTCCTGCCTCGAACATCTCGTATGTTCTCAACGCTGGCACGCTAACCTTTGAAGACTTTGATACGGCATCGGGCACCAATCCCATCGTAGTTAATGCGGGTACTCTGGGAAGTTACAACAATCGCACATTGCCGAACGATGTGAACTTTGCTACAGCAGGAAATACTCTCGTAAGCCAGGCGGGCACGGGCACCTGGACGGGTGCGCTGACGCTCTCGGGCGATACGAACTTCACCACCACAGGAAATCTTGTGATCGATGGCTCTTTGGCCGGCACAGGTAACATCACGCGCACAGGGGCAAACACCTTGGTGTTGCAAAATACGGCCGCTTCCTACAGCGGAAAAATCAACAACACGACTGGGACATTGCGGATCGAGTCGGCATCGGCTACTGGCACCTATGCAGGTGCGGATGCGATTACGATGGCTGCAGGGACGACGCTCCAAGGTGGAACAATCACCGCGCTGGGTTCTGCGACTGTTGGCTCGGCGACTCAAGGAATTACGCACTCGGGAACTGGCGATGTCTACTACAATGCCGGAACCGGAAATACACTCACCATCAATAGCCCTGTGGCTGGCGGCGTTACCAACCTCGCCACTCAGAACGGAACCGTTGCTTTCAGCAATAGCGTGACCCTGTCGGATCCTGCCAACACCGCCGCAAACCTTGTGGTGCGCAACAACTCTACCGTGTCGTTCCTGTCCGGAGCTAATGTCAATGTCCGCAACATTAACCTCGGCGTAAACGGTCAAGGCAACAACTCCAATATGAATATCGCTGCGGGCGCCACGGTCACTACCACTAAACTTAATACTGGTGACGGCGGTAGTGTGACCTCGAACATTAATCAAACCGGCGGCACGCTCAATATCACAGGAGGCAACAACTCTGCAACCTCTGCATCGTTCTTGATGGGTCACTGGGGAGGTGGAACCTCCACCTACAACCTCTCGAATGGTGTTATCAATGCTTCCGCCGCCGCTCTGAGTCTCGGCTGGGATACAAACGGGGCTACTTTCAACCAGTCGGGTGGAACCGCCAATCTCGCCGGCATTAACCTCGGCAACGGTAGAAACAACGTCGCCGCTTACAATCTCACCGGCGGTCGCGTAAACATTGGTGCTATCGGTATCACAGATGCTTCCAACAAGTCCATAAATCTCGGTGGAGGCACCGTGGGAGCCTTCAGCAATTGGAGCAGCACGAAACCCATGACGATAACAGGTACAGGTGGCAATGTTATCTTTGACACACTGGACTCGGTGGATAGTGTCACAGCTCGAACGATCTCCCTAACAGGTGCTTTGACAGGTGCAGGTGGTCTCACCAAGACTGGTGCTGGCAATCTGGTTCTTGCGGGTGGTGGCTCTTTCTCTGGAACTGCTACTTCTACAGGAGGCTCGCTGTTTCTCGGCACGGCTGTTTGGACAAGTGCCAACGTAGCATCCACTGCAGGAGGCGTCATTCAGCCTGGCACGCTTTCCACATCGGGCACGAGCACGATTGCGGCGCTGAATTTCAATGGAGGATCTCCGACATTCCGCGCTAAATTCACGGCAGGCGATCAGTTTGTCGTTACGGGTGCTGACAGTTTCACAGTTTCGAGCCCTACGGTGATCACCGTGATCCCTGGCAGCGATTTGTTTGTGAATGACGTGATTCCCTTGATCAACTATGAAGGCACGATTGGTGGCACATCTGGTTTTGCGGGTCTCTCCGCGACTGCTGCTGGCAATCCGCACTTTGCGCTTAGCCTGGAAAATGATGTCACGAACACGGTGGTCAACGTGAAGATTGATTCGCTCGATTCCTTGATCTGGAAAGGCAATGTTGATGGTTCATGGGATGTTAATACGACATCGAACTGGGAAACGGTTAGCAACTCGTTGACTAGCAAGTTTTACGAGGTAGATAGTGTGAAGTTTACCGACGATGGTAGTGCGAACACGAACATCACGCTGACGGGAGCGATCAAGCCATCTTCTGTGGAATTTGATGCAAGCATAGCCTACACATTGCAAGGCGCGCCGATCACTGGTAGCTCAGGATTGATTAAGAAAAATACGGGAGCTCTCACGTTGTTGAATGATAACTCCTACACGGGCCTTACTTCGATCACTGGTGGTTCGGTGGTTGCCGGCAATGGCGCGACATCTGGATTGTTAGGCGGCACGGGCACGATCACTCTTGAGGAGGCAACTCTGACCTTTGATCGCTCTGATGCTCAGACCCTTTCACGCACCATGACGGGGCCTAACAGCACCTTCGTCAAAGAGGGATCGAACACGCTGACTATGTCGGCGGCGAACAATACCTGCAATATTGTGATCAATGAAGGAACTGTCGCTGCACGCGGTGGTGCATGGGCTACGAGCTTTGCGGCAGTTCGCTCGATCACGGTAAATGCTTCTGGCATTCTTGACACGGTAACGCACTCACTCGGTGGACTGGGTGGCGCTACTTTGCCAAGCAGCATCACGCTGAATGAAGATGGCATTTGGAAGCTCAACAATGAGCAGTATTTGCCAGCAAATACCAACCTCACTGCGGGCATCATCAATGGCCCTGGTGAGATTCGTGGAGGTGGGATCATTAATGTAGCAGCACACGCTACGAAGTCGTCCACCATCAATGCTCCTATCAACCATGTAGGTGGTATCAATTATGCAGTTGCTGATGGCGCTATCGCCGCAGACTTGTTGGTCACAGGAGCCATCTACGGTGGTGGAGCTCTTACGAAAAACGGTGTCGGCACGATGGTCATCACTGGCGCAAACACCTACACGGGTGCCACCAACATCAATGCGGGGACACTTCAAGTGGGCAACGCCGGCACTTCAGGTAGTCTTGGCACTGGAAACGTGGTAAACAATGGATCACTCGTTGTGGATCGCACTGATGCCCTTACCGTGGCCAATGTCATTAGCGGCACAGGTTCGTTTACGCAAGATGGCGCTGGCACGACCACGCTTGGCGGCACCAACACCTACTCTGGCGACACGATTGTGAAAGAAGGTGTGCTGGCGATCGATGGTGATTCATTGCTCGATGATGGCAGCTTGGTTATTGAAGGAGGCAAAGTGGATGTCACAAACAATGAGACTGTTACTGAGCTGTTTTACGGCGCTGTAGCACAAGCCGCTGGCACTTATGGTGCTACGGGATCGGGTGCAACAAACATTGACGACACTCGCTTCCAAGGAACAGGAATTGTCACGGTCACGGGCGCTGGCTACGGCTCGTGGATCACGGGCTTCGGCCTCTCTGTCCCGAATCAATCGGCTTCTGCAGATCCCGATAACGATGGTATCGCCAACGGCGTCGAGTGGGTGCTGGGTGGAAATCCTGCCACCGGCATGGACGTCGGCAAGCTCCCTGTTGTTGTGACCGATGCGACCAACATGGTATTCAGCTTTAAGCGCGATCAGGAATCGAAAGTCGCCGGTACCACGGTTGTGATCGAGGTTGGAACGTCGCTCGATGCTTGGACTACCGTTTACACCGTTGGCAATGACACGGCGGCTTCCACAGCAGGAGTCACGGTAACTGATAACCTCGATGGAACAGATACGATCACGTTGACAGTGCCAAAAGGCACAGATGCTAAAAAATTCGCCCGTCTGAAAGTGACAGTGGATTAATCATCGAGTGCGCCCTTTCGGTGCACTACGATCTCAGTCCCGCTTCTGGCCTAGCTAGAAGCGGGATTTTTTATGCGTAAGAAAATCGCGGGTGTCTGTTGGATTTGGCGACGATGTATTTACATTTTTTTCCTTGCGCTTGTGTCATAATGCGCTAAATTTGTTTTCACTGTGATGCGCTTTGCGTGTCAGTGAAACCCATTCTAACAAACTCCAAGCCCAAAATCCCATGAAAAATAAGTATAGCCTTGTGCGTGTACGTGCGTCCCGTCGTCGTTTTATTCCCGGAATTCTTGCCACCGCGATTGCTATGGCCTTGGCGATGAAGCCAGCTCAAGCCGCCAGCGGATCATGGAACGTAGATGCGGCGGGCAATTGGTCCACTGCAGCAAGCTGGAATCCCGCTGTAGTTCCCGGTACTGCGGAAGGTGATGTGATAAATTTGCAGTTTGACCTAACAGCGGCCCGAACAGTTACGATCAATTCCGTCTCGGTAACGGCGGGCGACCTCAATATTGGTGACGCTACTGCGCCGGCCTTTGGCTATACCCTTGCTCGCACGGGAACCTTGGTTTTGAATTTGAACAATACGGGGACTACGGCAGCGAACATCGACTTTACTGCTGATGCCGCTAATACAATTAGTGCACCGATTACTTTAGTGGACAACGGAATCATTCGTTCAAACGTTGCTTCTTCGCAGACGTTAAGCGGCATCATTTCGGGAGCTAGTAAAACTCTTACCTTCAACAATGACACCAACGGGACAGCCAATGCGGCTGGCACGAATTTGGGTCAATTTACTTTGTCTGGTGCTAACACGTATACAGGCGGCACAAGCATCAGCGATGTGCGTGTTGCAACTGGGGTTGCCGCAGGTTTCGGTACGGGCGCGATCGGCGTCACGGGTGCGGGACAGGTATATCTTACGGCTGATGTGACGATTGCCAATGCGATTACCCTGAATAGCACCAACTGGAATGAATCTTCTGGCACCTTTGGCGCGCTGCGTTTGGACAATGGCACTGTTTCTGGGGCAATTACCTTGGCCCGAAATACTTCGATTGGTTCTAACAACAGCAACCGCAATACGATCTCGGGAGCGATCGCTGGCGCTGCAAACCTTACCAAATTGCAAGGTGGTTTGATCGTGCTTACGGGCAACAATACCTACACGGGCATGACCATTGTCAATAACGGTGTCCTGCGTCTTGGTGCTGTAAATGCAATCAACGGAAGTTATGCGGTAGTGGTCGAAAATCCGGCCAATAATGCTGCGTCTGATACCAATGCTCTGCAATTGTCGGGTGGATTCAGCTACGGCGCGGGGAAAACGCTAACCTTGCGTAACAATGCAACGGCAAACATTGCAAATGCGCGTGTTGCGTTAGAAAACCAGGCAGGCAACAATACTTGGGCGGGTAACATCATCATTGATGGTGGTGCGAATCAGGCGATTACCAGTAGTGCAGGTGTTTTGACGATTGATGGAAATATTTCTCAATCCGCGATCCCTTCGACGCAGTTGTTTATTCGTGGAGGCGCTACCGGCATCATCAATGGAACGTTTAACCTGGGCACTGCCACTTTGGCAAAAACTGATGTGGGAACTTGGACGATCAACTCGGGTGGCAACGTGCAAGGCAATGTCATATTGGGCAACGGAACTCTCGTTCTCAACAACAACAACGCCGTTCTGCCAACGGCAGCACTGACTCTCGGTGAAGGAAATGGCAATGTGACTCGTGTGACAATCAATGCGGGCTTTTCTCAAGGATTTGCTTCGATAGCCAACGCTCCGACAACAACTGGTGCGCAAATCATCGATGGAGCGGGAACTTTGGATGTAGGTGCAGCGGGCATCAACGTAACGGTGACGGATACTACTGCGGCTGAGGATCTTACCATCAGTTCGCTCATCGGTGGCGCAGGCAATTTGACAAAATTGGGCGCGGGCAATTTGGTGTTGAATTCGACCAGTGCCGCTCCCGTTGTGGCACTTGCAGGATCCATTTCTGGCACTGGCACATTGGCTTCATTGGACATGGCGACTGGCACTATTTTGAGTCCAGGGACTGCCACCACAGCAGGCACACTCACCGTGGGTGATTTGACCCTTGCGGATGGAACTCTGACCATGAACTTGGGTTCGCTCGGTAATGATTTGATTCAAGTTACCGGTTCCGCAACGCAAAGTGGATCGACAGCGATTGCGGTTGTGCCAAATGGGACGCTGAACACTGCTTCTACGTTTTACCCCGTGATCGCCTACACAGGTACCACACCCGGCACAGCAGGTTTTACGATCACAGGCTTGCCGCCACGCGCTTTGGCCTCGGTTACCGATAGTGGCACTGCGATTGGAATTACTGCGACAAACGACCGTGTGGTATGGACGGGAAATACTTCCAGCACTTGGGCGGTGAGCTCTGATGTTAATTGGGAATTGGAAAGCACTCCGGCGACGGACGTTGATTTTATTAGCTTGGACTCAGTAGTCTTTAACGATATAGGTATTGCGTGGAATGCAGTTGCACTTAGTGGAACGGTTGACCCAAGTGCCGTGGAGTTCGCTCATACGAGCGATACCTACACCCTGTCTGGGGCGATTCCTGGGGTAACTCTCTCGGGCGCTCCGGGAATGCCTTTGAAAATCTCTGGAGCAGGTGGCACTACGGTATTTACGATGCCTGCTACCTTTACTGGTCCTACAACCATTTCTGCGGGAACCTTGGAAATTGACTATGACGGCGGTACGTTGACTGGTACGAGTGGGGTTGACATCGCTACGGGTGGTGTGCTCCGCCTCACAGATGATGACGGTGATATTGCCTTCAATCGGGTGCTCAGTGGTGCGGGAGCAGTTGTGATCAATCCGATCACTAGCAGTGGTGCTGCAGCGGCAAGTCGGAATGTGACACTCAGTGGTGTCAGTCCCTCCTATACGGGGCAAATCACATTGGCTTCACCCGCAAATGCTGGATCCGCTCGTTTGCAGGCGGGTCCTACAGTGGTTGGTGGTGCGTCGATCGTGGTGCAAAATGAAAATCAGTTTTATGCAACGTCGAACGTTAGTTATAGCAACAATATTACCATCACAGGCGATGGTTACAATGATGCATCAGGCTCGATTGGCGCGCTTCGCATGGACGGAGGTGTCACATGGAATGGCACAACTACAGTGACGGGAACACCAGGTGATTCTGCGGGAACAGCTTATGATGCGCGGATCGGAGCCATCACTGCGAACGGTGTGAGTGTGATTTCAGGAGCAATCAGTGGGGGAGATGTGAATTTCTGGGGCTACCTTGCTACGTCGGTATTCTTTCGTGTAACAGGACCCAACAGCTATGGTGATACCATCATCGGTGGCGCAGATAACGTCTCTGCGGGTGGCGTCGTTTCTTTGACCGTAGGCAATGGCGAAGCTGTACCAACCAACACCACGGCGACCTTGGGTACAGGTGATATTTATTTGGTAGCAGGAAATAACGCGACGACTCACCAGTCGATTCTGCGCATCAACCGTGCAGATGGCTATACCTTAGGAACGGGTCAGGACATCTTCGGCGTAGCGACTGCATCAGCACAGTTGGTGAATGGTGCTCAGTTGCTGATCGATACCACAGGAACAGGATTCACGGTAGGAGCAAACACCATCGACCTTGCAGACGGTACTAGTGGTGGACAGATCCGCGTGGCTCAGCTTAGCAATAATTCGGTGATGAACATCGGCACGGGATCGGTCGTTGATACCGGATTTCTGCGCGCTGGTGAAAACTCGAATTTGTCAGGAACGATCAACCAAACGGGTGGATCAGTAAATGCCTTGGTTGACATTCGCGTGGGTCACTACGGCGGTGCTATATCAACCTACAACTTCTCGGGCGGAACGATTGCTCTGCCGACAACGCCCGCATCCGAGCCGAGTGCAGCGGCTGAGGTAAGCGGTGCACTGTATGTTGGTGTTGATGGAACAGGTATTTTCAATCAAACAAACGGCACGCTCAACGTAGCGGGCATTGTGCTTGATAACCGGGCTGACACGGCGGGGAATGATCAGTTCAACCTGAGCGGTGGTACCGTGGAATTGCGGAACTCTTATGGAATCGTAGGCCGCAATATCAGCGCCACTGTTGCACTGAATGGCGGCACAATTAAGAATGTGGGGACAGGCGTCGATGTTGCAATCAATGCGACAACGATCACTACTAGCGGCTCGACAACTCTCGATACGAATGGAGCGACGAACAAATTTAGCCTGATGTCATCGATCGTGGGCAGCGGCACCTTGACTACCTCGGGAGACGGGGTGATCGAGCTAGAGCCTGATAGCAACACCACAAAAACGAGTGTCTCGACAGGCACGGGAACGCAAAGCATTTCCGCCATTCTCGCAGGCACCAGTGCGGTGACCAAGATTGGTACTGGCACGAGCACATTGAGCGCGACAAATACCTATAGCGGTTCGACTACGGTAAGTGCAGGGCGCCTCAACATCACTGGTAGCTTGGCGAACTCTGATGTCACTGTCGCTACGGGCGCGACATTGGGGGGTGAGGGTTCAGCTAAGACAATCAGTTTTGGCGCGGCTAGCACCAGTTTGGCGATTGATGGAACCACCAGCAGCGCGCTTACCTCTACCGGCACCTTGTCGGTAGCTGGCATCGTTACGGTTGATTTGACCGCCGTTTCACCTGGAGTGGTAACTGTTTTGAACCATGGCGGCACTTCCGCCACTTCGGCGAATTTCGCTTTGGCAAATCCTACTGCATATAGGAACTCCACGTTCGTTGTTGGCATCAATGATGTCACGATTGATGTTAACAAAAAAACTCTGATCTGGGATGGATCAACAGCCACCTGGGAAATCGGCGGTTCAGACAATGACTGGAATGATGCTTCCAATGACAATTACTTCCAAGGTGATGATGTTGTGTTCGATGAAACCTATGTGACAACAGATCAAACCGTAACCATGACGGGAGCGCTTGCCCCATCATCGATCATCGTGAATAACGATGAATGGAAATACACGATCACAGGCAGCGGGATCAGCGGAACAACTGGCATTGTGAAAAATGGAATCTGGGATCTCGATCTTGGTGGTGCAAATACCTTCACTGGTGCCGTTGCCATCAATGGTGGTGTTGTTAAAATGCTTTCTACCACAGCCTTGGGTGCGAACACGGCTAATGTTACCATCGCCTCTGGCGGTGCGTTAGATTTGGGTAGCCTTACCGCAAACGCGATCAACCTTGGTGCACGCAGCGTTACGATTGCCGGTGCAGGGATTGGCTCAGGTGCAATCATCAACTCGGGAGCTAACATTCAACAGAATGCCTTTGCCAATGTAGCGCTTTCTGCCGATGCGAGCATTGGTGGCACGGGGCGATTTGACATTCGTGGTACGACTTCTGTGCTCGATTTGGCCGGCTACACGCTTACCAAACTGGGAAGCAATCAAGTATACGTAACCGTAGACGGCACAGTGACCTCAGGAAATGCCGAGGTCAATGCCGGAACCTTAGCGTTCTGGAATGGTACGGTGCAAGGCACAGGAAATATCCAATCCAATACGGGCGGTATCTTGGAAGTGAGCAACACAGCTGCAGGGAAATTTACCCGTCAGGTGACTCTCAATGGCGGTGCGCTGACCAGTTTATCTGCATCCACACTGAGCGGATCTGTGATTTACACTGCGGGCTCGACGATTGCCAATACGTCTGACATAACTCTAGCGGGACCGATCACCGAAGTGAGCGGGCCATTTGATTTGGTGAAAACAGGTGGTGGAACACTAGTGATTTCTGGAACGAATGATCTAACAGGAAAAGTGAATGTTTCCACAGGCATATTGCGAGTGGGCAGTGATACACAATTGGGCGCCGCTCCCTCGACTCCTGTAGCGGATGCGATCACTCTGCAATCAGGTGGACGGATCCAAGGCGGCTCTACTGTTGGCAATGATCTCACGATTGATCCAAACCGTGGTGTCACGCTGGCATCGGGAGATGGTGGATTCCATGCATGGACAGGATTCACCATCAACTACGCTGGTGCAATCACAGGTGCTGGTAACTTAGTGAAAACGGACGCTGGTATTTTCAATTATACCGGAACCTCCAATCACACGGGCACGACAGTGGCTAACGGCGGAGTATTTAATCTGAATGCGGCTAGCATTTCTTCGACTTCTATTGTGCGTGGGCTTACGGGCACTCTCAATATAAATACTGGCTCGACAGTGACTTCATCCAAATTGATCACAGCTGATGGAGATGGTGCAAAATCGATTGTCAACCTGAATGGCGGCACGCTCAACCTAACAGGCACAGACAATACTGATACAACAGCAGCCTCCTTGCTCATTGGCCACTGGGGTGCAAATGGTGCCTCATCGGTATTCAACATCAGTGGTGGAACGCTCAATGCGGCAGGTGCTGAAATGAAAATGGGCTGGGATTCGAACATTGTATCGCTGACGCAGTCGGGTGGTACAGTGAATCTTCTCGGGCTTGATTTTGCCAATGGCAGAAATAACAACGCTTCTTACAACTTGATCGGCGGAGAGCTAAATCTGGGCGCTAGCGGCATCCAAGGCAACGCTGCCAAGCAACTCAACGTGGGCGGCGCAACCATCGGAGCCTTTGCTGATTGGACCTCCAGTCAAGCGACCACACTTACTGGTGTGAACGGCAACTTGACCGTCAACACACTCGACAGTGTGGATGACACTACCGCCCGCACCGTCACATGGGCGGGAGCTATGAGCGGAGTTGGCGGCTTGGTCAAAACAGGCGCAGGCACATTGAACCTGAATGCGCTCAATTCCTACACGGGCAATACTGTTGTCAACGAAGGTACGCTCAGTCTCAATGTTGCTGGTGGAGCTACCGGTACGATCCGTGGATCACTTACGGCGAATACCGGAACGCTCGTTCGCTTCAATGCGGGTGATGTGACTGGCTATGATGCGACAACTCGCCTTCATACGATCAACCTGGTAGGTGCCGAAATGAACATTGCCGTGATCACGAATCAAACTCTGGGTCGTGCAGCGATCAACATGACCGGTGCCTCGATCACAGGCATTGCAGGAAGCAATCTCGACTTCTTCAATGGTGATGGCACAACGAATTCCCGCGTGAATTCCTTGGCGTCTGCTACAACCTCAACGATTAGCGGCACACAGTTGAGCATTCGCCAAACGGGTGGGGTGACCTTCAATGTAGAAGATGGCACAACCTCGAGTGGTGTTGATTTGCAAGTATCATCGGTCATTGCGATCAATGGTTTGTTCCTCAATCAACCGTTGATCAAGGCGGGTGCAGGAACGCTTGAACTTGCTGGGGTGAATACCTACAACAGCAATACCTTGGTGAATGACGGTACGCTGATTTTGGCTGATAATGGTCGCCTGACCTTTACCGTGACCGATGCAGCGAACAATTCCATCAGTGGCGCAGGTGCGGCGGAATTGAATGGCGATTTTGCCATCAACACCGCGGCCACGACAGTAGCCATAGGTTCATGGGTCTTGGAAAATGTCACCTCGCTCACTGGAGCTTACGGCAGCTCGTTTCAGGTCGTGAACCCTGATGGCTCGCCTTGGACCGATGCCGGGGCTAACAAGTGGACAAGAGTTGATGGAGCCAAGCTTTGGACCTTCGATGAGACTACTGGGGCGCTTACGGTTGGTCCGAACGATCCTTTTGTGGATTGGGCTACGAGCTACGGATTGACCGGCGGTGATGCTGCTAAGGGTGCGGATCCTGATGGAGATGGCGAGGCAAACTTGCTAGAGTTCGCGACGAACTCGAACCCCACCAGCGGTAGTTCCCGTTCCCGTGTGTATGGAAAAATGCACACCTTAGGTGCGGACAATGTCCTCACCTATACCGTGGCCGTGCGCACTGCGGCGACATTTGCCGCAGCAGGTAGCAAGCAGGAAGGGACGAAGGACTCGGTGAAATACTCGATCGAGGCCTCTGACGACCTGAGCACCTGGAGCAGTGTGGTAGTCACCGAAGTCACCGGAGGTGATGCTACGGCGGTCCGTGCAGCGATTACACCTGCTCTTCCTACCCTCGATAGTGGCTGGGAATGGCGCACATTCCGCACGGATGACGGAGCTGCGATTGACGCCAAGGACTTCATCCGTTTGCAAGTGTCGACGACTCCCTAAGTCGTTAATACGCAACCGTTGATTATATCAAAAGATGGTCGTTTTTTTATAAATCGGC
>JBIIAI010000042.1:0-23004 GCA_044239965.1 Akkermansiaceae bacterium | reverse complement strand
GCTGGCACTTTCTCGTTCGCCAACGATTCCAACACGCCGATGAAGGCATGATGCACAATACGAAGATGATCCAAGGTCATCCACACCGACCAATAGCGACTGCTATCCTCCAATCCTTTCGGGCGGGCAATCAACACCTGCTTCGACAGCACCGCATCGCTCTTCCCTGAAATCAGCGAATGAATCAACTGCCGCTCTGCCACAAACTTTTCAGTGAACGATTGCGGATTGCCTGTCCAACGCTTGATCCCTAACAGGATGGGTGCAATGCGATTTTCAGGAAACGGAAGCCCTGCGCCAGGCGGAGCGAGCTGAGGAGTTTTGCTTGCAGTCATGTCGCCGACACCTTTGCACATTACTTTCAAAATGCAAGCAAAAATACTTTTGGATTGCAAGTAATGTTTGTGCTACACTTTTCCCATGCCCAAGGAGAAACCCCAAAATGCCCGAAATGCCTCCGCCCTCACAAACGCAGCAGGCGACACATTGCGCTCGCCCTGCCCCGTGGCCTGCGTTCTCGATATTTGCGGCGATCGTTGGACCTTGCTTGTCATCCGTGACCTGATGTTCGGACGCTCGCGCTTCAAAGAATTTAGCGCCTCACCCGAGGGCATACCCACCAACATTCTCAGCGATCGCCTCGCCCGACTCCTCCGCCACGGCATCGCCGAGCAAGTGCCCGCCAAAGACGGATCACTGCGCCAAGCCTACCAACTCACAGAAAAAGGCCACGCCCTCAAACCCCTCCTCAAAGCCATGCGCGACTGGGGATTGCAATGGGAACTCCACACCAAAGTCGGAATGATGAAACCAATTAAAGTAAAATAAGTCGATTTTTTAAGCTCGATCAGATTCGGGGGGCAGAACTTTTGCGCAAACAAAGCGGCGTTCTGAAACGCTCATGATCCTGCCAAAGAGTCCATCAACGGACTCAAATGATTCCATGGAAGAACGGTCGCCTTTTCCCGTTGCTGGTGTGCGATTCCTCCATGCACGAGCCATGGCACTAACTTCATAGCTGTTAGATTATTGCGCCAATAGTCCAGCCCTGCGAAAGCATCTGATGCGACGGTTTCTCCTGATTTTACTTCGATTGCCTGAAATGTGTTAGGACCCGTTTCGACAATGGCATCGACTTCGTGCCCTTCTTTGTCACGAAGGAAATAGAGCGATGGTTTTTGCCCAGAATTCGTCTGTGCCTTTAGCAATTCTGTCATTACCCAATTCTCGAAAAGCGCTCCGCGTTGCGGGTGTGCTGTAACGTGTCCCGCATGGCGAATGCCCAAGAACCATGAAGCCAATCCCGGATCGCAGAAATAAAGCTTTGGGGTTTTGATGAACCTCTTCGAGGCATTCGTGAACCAAGGACGCACGAGAAAGATCAGATGACTGGCCTGAAGAACAGACAACCAAGATTCTGCGGTGGCGCGGGTGATTCCTGTATCGGACGCCAGAGATGAAAGATTAAGCAACTGGCCGATTCGACCAGCACAGAGTTGAATAAAACGTTGAAAGGTGGCGAGATCCTGAATTTTTGAGATTTGCCTGACGTCACGCTCCAAATAAGTGCCGATGTAGTCCTGAATCCAAATGCTGGGCTCAATCGGACGATCGTAGGTCGGAGGGAAAAGACCACGATAGAGCAGCTCATCCACGGATGCTGGAGCGCGTTTTGCCTCTTGAAGCTCAGCCAGAGAAAAAGGAAGCAGGGTGAGCATGGAGGCGCGTCCCGCCAAACTCTGCGTGATGGATTCGATCAACTCAAATTGGCTCGAACCAGTGAGGATGAAACGCCCCATACGACGGTCGGAATCGACGACTCCCTGCAGGTAGGAAAAAAGCTCGGGAACCCGCTGGACTTCATCGAAAATCGCGCCATCAGAAGCTTGCCGCAAAAAGGCACGAGGATCTTCACGAGCGAAGGAACGAGTGTCAGGGTCTTCCAGCGAGAAGTAGGGCAGTTCGGGAGCAAGAAGTCGTGACAGCGTTGTTTTTCCCGATTGGCGCGGCCCTGTAATTGTCAAAATGGGAAAACCAACCAAGCGTTCACGGGCGGCAGCAGTCACAGAGCGTTTGATCGGCTGAGGAGGCAAGGGCGGCTTAATCATGACCAATTGTACACCTCGCTATACAATTAGTCAAGTCGTTCATTATGAATACACAACGAGAAATTCACAGCTTCATTTGCCGCTCTCGACCATCAATCGGTGGGGGATTTGAGAAAAAATCGCTAACGAAAACCCCATTTTACGTCGCAACTTGACTCTACTCTTTGTTGCATAGAGTTCCCCCGCTTCTGACACGTTTTAGCATCGCCAAACGCAGGAAAATCGGTTGCACTGCGTGTGCACACTATTTTTCATGAGCCAATCATCTCTATCTCCCAACACAAAAAATCTCACCATCGTCAAAGTCGGCACGGGCGTTTTGACGCGCGTCGAAGATGGCACTCTCGATGGGGCCGCAGTCGTTCGACTGGTCACGGCGCTGGCTGCTTTGATGGATGCGGGGCATCGCTGTTTGCTCGTTTCATCGGGCGCAGTTGGCTCGGGTGTCGCCTCATTTCAGCTCGATGGCTATCCGCGCGATATCGTCACGCGCCAAGCGTGTGCCGCGGTCGGTCAGGCACGTTTGATGCAAACCTACGGCAGTTTGTTTGCGAACTTCGGCATCACTGTCGCGCAGGTGCTGCTCACCGCCGCGGATCTCGGCGAACGTTTTACCCACATTTCTAGCACCCTGCATCGTTTGCTCGATGAACCGCGCATCATTCCGATCATCAATGAAAATGACTCGGTCGCCATCGATGAACTCAAGGTCGGCGACAACGACCAACTCTCCTCGCGCGTTGCCGTGCTCAGCGGTGCCAAGCGCCTGATTCTGCTCACCAGCGCTGAGGGATTGCTCGCACCAGGCTCCGATCAGCCGATTCCCGTGGTGGAAAAAGTCGCAGACGTGATGAGTTTTGTGCGCGATGACCAAGGCCGCTTCTCCATCGGCGGTATGGCATCGAAGTTGACCGCAGTGCAGTATGCCGTGGAAAATGGCATCGAAACGTGGATCGCCAATGGCCGTCGCCCCGAACGATTGTTAGACATCGCCAATGGCAGCGAACAAGCCATCGGCACTCGCTTTGACCCCTCCTCTCTCTGACATTTTTTCTCCATGTCCACCACTCCACTCAGCTCAGCCGATGTCCGTCAGGCGATCGAACTCATGGGCCAGCAAGCACGCCAAGCCGCCTATGCCTTGGCCAATCTCAGTGCCGAGAAAAAAAATACCATCCTCCGCGCGATGGCTGCCTCGCTGCGTGCCGAGGCCAGCACCATCATCACCGCCAATGCGCTCGACCTCAGTGCCGCACGCGAAAAAGGCCTCAGCAACGCGATGATTGATCGCCTCACGCTCGATGAAACACGCATCGATGCGATAGCCTCGGGCATCGATCAAGTCGCCACCCTGCACGATCCTTGCGGCGAGATTCTCTCCGAAGTCACCCGCCCCAATGGCATGCACATCAAGCAAGTCCGCGTGCCCATCGGCGTGATTGGCATCATCTACGAGAGCCGCCCCAACGTCACCAGCGATGCCGCCGTGCTCTGCCTGAAATCTGGCAATGCCACCATCCTACGTGGTGGCTCCGAGGCGATTCACTCGAACCGCGCCATCGCCGCCGCCCTGCAATCCGGTGGCGAATCTGCAGGACTTCCTGCGCATTCCATCCAGCTCATTCCGTTTACTGATCGTGAAAGCGTTGCCGTGCTCGCAAGCATGGATCGCTACCTCGACCTCATCATCCCGCGCGGCGGCAAAGGGCTGATCGAGACTGTCGTTTCACTCGCTCGCATGCCCGTCATCAAGCACTATGATGGCATTTGCCACACCTACATCGATGTCGATGCCGATCCCGCCATGGCGATCAAAGTCAGCGTCAATGCCAAAGCACAAAAGCCCGGCGTCTGCAATGCGTTAGAGACTCTGCTCGTCCACCGCGACATCTCCGCGACCATGCTTCCCGACATCGCCCGTGCCTTTCGCGAAAAAAATGTCGAGCTTCGCGGTTGCGCCGAAAGTTGTCAAATTGTCACCGATCTCATCCCTGCCACTGAAGAAGACTGGAGCACCGAGTATCTCGACTACATCCTTTCCGTAAAAATCGTCGGCTCGATGCAAGAAGCTATCGCCCACATCAATCACTACGGCTCGCATCACTCCGATTGCATCATCACCGCCAACGCCGCCACGGCAGAAACGTTCCTCCACAGCATCGATAGCGCCTGCGTCTTTCACAACGTCTCCACCCGCCTCGCCGATGGTGAAGAATTCGGCTTCGGCGCCGAGATCGGCATCTCCACCGACAAGCTCCACGCCCGCGGACCGATGGCCCTACGCGAACTCACGAGCTACCAATACCGCATCACCGGCGATGGCGTGGTGAAGTGATCGATTGCTGAATTTTCGTGCATTTTCGCGCAAACTGTGGTTTTTTCCGCCGTCTTCGTTTTTTTCCACACTTTCTCATGCTATCGATTCAAAATCTCCGCGTCGAGTATGGCGCTCGCGTCTTGTTCAATGACCTGTCCTTCACCGTGCAACCGCGCGAACGCATTGCCTTTGCCGGGCACAATGGTGCTGGCAAATCGACCTTGATGAAATGTGTCGCCGGCATCATCCAGCCAAGCTCCGGAAAAGTCACCGCGCCAAAAGGATTCCGCGTTGGTTACTTGCCGCAGGAAGGCATTCACGTGAAGGGCATCACGCTCTGGGATGAGACAGAATCTGCTTTCGCCGAGGCAGTGGAGATTAAGAAAAAAATCGATGAGCTGAGTGATTCTCTCGATCACCTTGATCCGCGTTCCTCGCCATTCAGTGAATGTTTGGAAGAAATCGGCAATCTTGAGCTGGCGCTGGAAGCCTTTGATCCGAATCGTATGAAGCCGAAAATTCAGTCGGTGCTTCTCGGTCTCGGATTTTCTGAAAGTGACTTCGGCCGTGATTGCGGCCACTTTTCTGGCGGTTGGCAAATGCGCATCGCGATGGCGAAACTTTTCTTGCAAGCGCCCGAGGTTCTGCTGTTAGACGAACCGACTAACCACCTCGACATCGATTCGCAAGCCTGGGTGGAAAATTACCTCATCACCTATCAAGGTTCGATCTTGTTGATTTCGCACGATCGAGCACTGCTCGATACTCTTTGCACCCGCACCATCGCCTTCCACAAAGGCCGTGCGGAAGAATATGCGGGAAATTATTCCTATTACGAAAAAGAAAGCGTCGCTCGCAAAGAAAACTTGCTACGCCAATACGAAGCACAGCGCAAAGAGATCGCCAAAACCCAAGAGTTCATCGATCGATTCCGCGCCTCGGCCAACAAGGCCACCTTGGTGCAATCGCGCATCAAGCAGCTCGCCAAAGTCGAGCGCATCGTCATCGAGGCCGAAGATCCGGTGATGAATTTCAAATTCCCCAAGCCTCCCTCCTCTGGCCATTCGGTTGCCTTGTTAGAGAAATCGACCAAACGCTACGGCGAGCACACGGTGTTTGAGAACTTCGATTTCGAGGTCGTCAAAGGCGAAAAATTTGCCATCGTCGGACCGAACGGCGCGGGCAAATCGACCTTCTGCCGCATGATCACCGGACAAGAAGAGCCGACCTCTGGCACCTTCACCTTGGGCATGCGCGTCAGCGTTTCCTATTTCTCGCAAAACCACGCCGACGAACTCGATCCGACAAAAACCGTGCTCGAAACAGTCGAAGAAACTGCCACCCGCGATGCCGCACCGCATTGTCGAAATCTGTTAGGCTGCTTCCTATTCCGCGGCGATGATGTGTTCAAGAAAATCGGCGTGCTTTCCGGTGGAGAACGCTCGCGTGTGGCCCTTGTGCGCATGTTGGTGCAGCCCGCGAATTTCCTGATTCTCGACGAGCCGACAAACCACCTTGATATGCAATCGCAGGACGTGCTACAACGCGCGCTCGTCGATTACCCCGGCACCGTATTGATCGTATCGCACAACCGGAATTTCCTCGATCCCTTGGTCAGCAAAACTCTCGAATTCCGCCCCGGTGCCAAGCCGACTTTGTATCCCGGTAACATCAGCTACTACCTGGAAAAATCCGCCGCAGATCGTAAGCTCGAAGAAAAAAACAAAGCGCTTTACAAAACGAGCACACCGGTGGCTGCCGCGCCACAACTCGCGAAGCTGCATCAGCCCGCTGCGCCAGTGGCCCAAGGTGGTAATCGCAAAGACCAGCGCAAGCTCGAAGCCGACATCCGCAACCAGCGCAACAAAGTGCTGAAGCCCTTGCAAGAAGAGCTCGAATCCGTAGAAGCAAAAATTGCCGAAATGGAAAAAGCGCAAGCCGCGCTCACGCAGCACCTTTCCAGCGAAGAAGTCGCCAGCGACCCGCAAAAATTCCGCGAGACCACCAACGCCATCGAAAAAATCGGGAAATCGTTAGAGCTATCCTTCTCTCGTTGGGGCGAACTCACCGCCCAAATCGAAACCGCCGAAGCCTCGCTACCGAAGCTCCTCGACTAAAAAGACGGGATTTCAAATCCTTTTTCCTTATTGCGGGGTCACTCGCACGCGGGCGAAGCGTTTTGTGCTGCTGGTCGGGCTAGGTTGAGTCCAAGTGACGATTTCGCAGCCGTCTTCGGTGTTTGCGCCAGATGTCTGGGGCCATGGTTCTGTGGTCCAGGTTCCGGTGAGGTCAGTGGTGGTTTCTACGGTGTAGATGAGATCGAGGGCATGGTGACGTTTTTTGAAGGTCAAGGATAGACTGTGGTTGCCGCCGCTACTGCTGACAGTTGGCGTGAGCACGCTGCGGGCATCGGGCAGGCGTGGGTTGCTGCCGAAGGCATATTCGCTGAGGTTGTTTTGGCCATCACCATCGGGGTCGGCTTCGGGGCCGCTGGTGAGCGGATTGCTTTGTTCACCTAACGAAAAATGATCGTGCAGCCAACCTGTGTAATGGTGCGAAAAGGTGCCGTTGTCAGCGGCATCGGGTGAGCCGCCGTTTTGATTGCTGAGCGCCCAATGATTCGCTTGGTCATAGCTTTCATACAGCGGCGAATCTTGGCGGGTGACGAGGCTGTAGCCATTGCTGAGCGCGGGGGGAAACCACGATGATTCGTAACGGAAGTCGAGGATCATTTCGCCGACAGCGTCTTCGAGACGGATGCGTTCGCCCGAGTTATCGAGCGCTCCGACAAAGCTGCCAGCGATCGATTTTCCGGGTCCGTAGCGTGCGAGGAATGCGGTGGTGTTTTTGACCAGCAAGGTGCTTTGGCCTGCGGCTAAGGAGAGCGTTGGGAAAGTGAACTCAATGCCTTCGGTGAAACGGATGTTGCTTAGATCGAGTGGCGTGAGGCCGATGTTGCGGAGTTCAATGAATTCGTAATCGCCTGCCGTAGTGCCGGGTGCTGCGGCGAGTTCGGTGGCGGTGGGAGCCGCGGGAGCAAACATCAGCTCGGTGATGCGCAGTTGCTGTTGTGCGGCGGTAGGTGTCGCATTGGTTTGCAGGGTGCTGACCAAACGAGATGTGGCGAGAGTGCCGTCGCGCAGTTCGATGGTTTCGCCGCGGGCGGAAATTTGTCCAGAGTATTCGCCTAACACATATTCGATACTGCCTGCATTCGGTCGGGTGCGGAAGGCGGCGAGATTTCTCACGACGAAGGGTTGATGCAAAGGAGCTAACGAGTTGGCAGGGATCACCGTGCCGGGAGGAAATGCATAAAGGGGAGAAATTTTTCCAGGATTCCACAGCGTCCAACCGGAGATGTCGACGGCGACATTCGTAGGATTCGATAGGCGGATGTGTTCGTGATCTTGATTGCTGCCTGTTGCGGGGAGAGCATCGGCGGAGAGCAAATTGATTTGGGGATTCGCCGTGGCGGCTGCGGCGATAAGTGGCAACGAACCTGTGGGACCATAGACGTTGTAGGTATTGTTGCGATGAGTCGGCAACCAAGAGTCGATCCCGGCGCGATTGTTGTAGGAACTATTCATGGTCACGCCGTTTGGCAATGGGCTGAACGTGGTGCGGATGAGTTCTAGTCGAGATTCTAACAAAGTGCTATTCGCTGCTGTTCCAGGAGGGCCAAAGGTCGCATCGGCCAGTTGTCGCACACGGCGGGCGACCATCTGGCGCAACCATAGATTCTGATAGCCTGCTTCAAACAGCACACACCATTGATTGGTGCTACCGGGATCGGCATAAAAGGTTTGGCTCGAGTTCCAAGGATTGGGAACATTGCCGCCGTAGCCGACGCCGAAGGAGTAGTCTTTGTCCCAAGGAAACAAGCGCCATTCGCCTGAATGATTGCTATCGCGGTGCAGGTAGAAATTTTTCCGATTGGTATCGCCATCGCCGGTGAGATTGCGAATGGCCATAAAATTGACAAAGTTCGGGATGTTGAGATTGCGAAACAAAAACGCATCACGCGCGCTGGCATTGCTCTGGTTGATGCCTGCGACGAGAGCATTAATATCGGAAAAATCTTCGGTGATGCGGGTCTTTTTTTCGACCCCGTAAAGGGTATCGCCGAGTGCGGGACTGTTCGAGTAATTTCCGCCTGCTAGGGGAGTTTCGCCGATGCGTTGCACGAGCTTATAGAGCGCGCCTTCCTCATCGATATCATGACGTTGGAGAAAGTCTTCGTCCACTTGTTCGATCATCGACGACATGCGATGAAATGCGCCATTGCGATAGAGTGCAACAAGATGCGCCGCACAGGCTGGGTGGCCATGCTGACGCCAGAGATCAAAGGCAAGGAGCGGCCGCAAGTAGGATGAGTCGGCTCCATTGCTATTCATGTTGACCTCGCCGACCGTGCCAATTTCCTCATTGAAAAAAAGTCCGTTGCCGCGGTTGAAGTTGAATTTTTGCGAACCGTAGGAGGTGTATCCGCCGCGTTGTCGGACGTAGATGTTATCATAAAAAATCCCATGGTAAAAGCAAGAAGCGCGCGATCCGGTGCGGGTCTCGGAATTGCCAACATCCTGCGTGAACCATTGTATCACAGGCATGGCGGGAGTGCCGAGTGCGGTGTCTTTGATCACGGTGCCGAAGTATTGCGGGGACTGTGATTTGCCGTCGTCGTTCGAGGTATCCGTGATGAATGGTGCTCGCCAAGTGCGACCGCTGGTATCGCTACTAGAAACATAGTAGCGCAGCATTTGTCGGGCCGTGGCTCCACCGGCTTGGGGGATCGTCGCGGTGAAAAGGCGTGAGCCATCCGTGGCTGCGGGCCAAGGTCCAGCATCGGTCATGGTGATCGCAGCGCTTTCGGCATTGTATTGCACACGTGGTGTGACAGTGACCCATTGGATCGGGCCAAGTCGCGGCGTCACACGGGCGCTTACGATGACAGATTCGCCTGGCAAAGGTTCAGCTGGTGTATGCATGACCGTTTCAATATCAGGCCCCGGTGACGTGAGTGCTGCATTGGCCGCTCCTGGTGTGGCGCTGACAAAATAACCCTGTGCGCTGTTTGCCGAAAACGATGCAACGAGCGCGGGATTTAACAAAAAATCTGTATGCGCGAGTGAGCGCCGCATCGCATGAATCGCTAGAGTGTTTTGCCCTGCAACTAATAACGGAAGACCTTGCGTGGAGATATCGAAATCATGCCACACCACCGCATCCGAATCACTGCGATCACTATCGGCCACCGAGTTATACGTGCGCGATCCTGTGATGTTGCTGCGAGCGATTTCCGTGCCATTGAGGTAGGCGACGAAGCCGTCATCGTATTTCATCCGCAAGAGTAGCGAGTTGAGATTGGCTGGATCACTCGCGGTGAAGCTGTAGCGCGCATAGAGGCCAGGGTTGGTATGTTGCAGGGCCGATTGCACATTGGTTTGGTAATGACTGCCATAGGCTGGTGTGGGAAATGAACCACCTGTAGCATCGCGGTGTTGTTGGATGAGTGAACTATCGAGCGCTGTATTCCAAAAGGTCGCGTCGTCGATTTTACCTGCAAAGCGATAGAGCGATCCATCAGCATTCCCTGCACCTAAGAACAATGGTGTTGAGTCGTTCGGTTGGTAAACGCCATTTACCGTTCCCACCGAATTTCCATTGATAAATAAGGAGTTCACGCCTGCGGCATTGCGACTGATGGCGACGTGGGTCCATTGACCAAAGTTTACGTTAGGGCCATTGAGAGTGCTCCAACCACCGCTCGATCCACGAGTCCAAAACGACCAATTTCCTGCTGGCTCGATGTATAAAATGTAACCATAACTCGGCGATACGGCGCGTCTGCTGGTGATGATCGATTGATAGTTCCCCGTAGATGCCTGCGGATTAACCCAAGCGGCAAACGTAAATGTATTAGGGTTCAGCGCGGCAGTGTAAGGGATGGTGATTTTTCCTAAAGTGTCCGAAAATTCCACCGCGCTTTCGGTTTGCAGCGATTGTCCCGCGCTGCCAAAAATGGCCGATCCTGAGCGAGTGCCATTGAAGCCATTGCCCGTGGCATCGAGCGCTGTGCTTGATGCAGCGTTGTCATCCATCGGCCAATAGGCAAGCGGAGTTCCCGCCTCGAAGCCCAATCCCGAGCTAGCAGAAAGTGACCAGGCACTGGCATTGAAGGCCGTTGCTGTCCACTGCGGCGATGCGAGGTCGAGTGCTGTTGAGGTCGGAATGGTGTATCGTGCCTGCGAGGTCGCACCCACAAGATCGCCGGATGGCTGATTGACGCCGTAACTGAGATCGGCGGATTGGGCGGGAAATGTCGGGGTGAATTCCGTCGACTTCGAGCCATCGGGCCGAACCAGCGCGAGGTATTCGCCACTGGCAGAAAGCGCGAAGTTGGTGTGAAAACGTCCTGAAGGATCAATGTAAGCAGTGGCCCCTGTTGATCCCGCACGATTCGAACAAAAAACCACCAAGCGTTGACCGGCAGCGAGAGTGTGACTGGGGAAAGTAAATTTTGTGAGATTGGTGGCCGCATCCGTGAGCTTCCAGCCACTGAGATTTACGGCCGATGATCCTTGATTCCAGAGCTCCAACCAGTCCTCATACTTGCCATTGCCATCTTGTAGCGTGGTCACGTTCGATGCCATGAATTCCGCAATCACAACATCCGCCGCAACTCGTGGCGCTAGCAGAAAACCTAACAAGCTAACAAAAATAGAGCTGGCTCGTATCACATGTTTACGAGCCGGCATCATAAATTTCGTCTGCGATGCATCGAGAACAACAGTGGGCCAATGCCACCTAAAAGGAAGGCGGATGGCTCGGGAATCACGACCACTTGCAAACTGCCTGATTGGAAATAGCCTTGCTTGCCATTGCCAAAATCAAAGGGATTCGTAATCGTAGGCGTAGTGCCTGCTAACGTTAGAGTCCCGCCGCCATTGATGAGGGTGTAAGTGCCGAGCTCAGCTGCAGATGCATCCCAGCCGATGATGTCGGAAAACAGAAAATCGGTGAGCGTAATGGCCTTGCCCGCTGCCACGGAGAGAATGTTGGTGCTGCTGAGTCCAATCGTCGCACCTATGAGATTCAGATTGGCTCCGACCCCAATCGACAAGGAACCTCCCAGAGTGCCATTGCCACCGAGAGTTGCATCATTTTCCACCGTCAAAGCTGTATTGCCCAACACACCTGTGACCAGCAAGGTTCCGGCAGAAACGAGTGTGTTTCCGGTGTAAGTGCTGGTGCCAGAGAGAACCATCGTGCCCGCGCCGGTTTTCACCAAATTTGAGCCCGAAAAATTGATCACATCGGTGATCGCACCGCTGATCACCAAATCATGAGCTGCCGCTCCGTTCGCCACATTCATCGTGACCGATTGGCTAGCACCGTTTTTCACCATTCCCATGCCCGCGTTGATCGTGTTGCCACTGTCACCTGAAAACTGAAATGTCACCGCCGTATTGTTGCCTGTGCGGAAAGCATTTCCCGAAATAGTACCGTTGACCGAAGTGACGTTATTGAGATAGTTTGCATTCGCCTCAGATCCTGTATGGGTGAAATGCAGTGTGCCACCATTCAGAGTAAAGGTGTTCGTGCTGGCGATATTCCATGCAGCCGCTACTTCCAAAATCCCTGGAGAATTTACGGTGAAAGAGGGGGAAGCACTGAACACTCCTGAATTGAATCCTGCGAGTGGAGCATTGAGTTTGAATGTGCCTTCATTCACCGTGATGCCACCACTTGCATTCTGTCCCGTGGTGGTGACTGATTGAGTGCCCGTGCCATTTTTTACAAGAGCGAGAGAGCCTGCACCATTTTCAAATTTGCCACTGAACGAGCCGGTGCCGTTGTTCGCCCCCATCACCAGCGTTTGCAACCCACCCACGCCTTCATGGCGACGCACCGTTCCCGCTCCATTCAATGCATTGATGGTCTCGGTCTTGTTGGCGTTGCTGGCAAGTTTCAAAATAGTGCCTGTGGCCAAGGTTACACTAGCGGTATTAGGAATGTTTTCACCATCGAGTGTTGCCGCACCGATTTGCAAAACTGTGCCGCTGCCCTCGATGGAAATATCACCTGTGAAATCATTCAAGCCGCTCGTGCTTTCGAATACGGTGCGCTGACCGCCTGAAATTGTTAGAGTGCCAACATTACCCGTAATCTTGCCCGTATAGGACGTGCGATCTGTCGAACCACCAGTAAACGTGGTCGCACGATTAAGAGTAATTTGACCAGAGAAATTCGCATTACCAGATCCACCGGTGCTGCCGATGGTGACAGTACCTGTTCCGTTTGCAGTTACGTTAATGTTGCGTGATAAAGAGGCACCAGTGGTAGTGAGTTGTACATGATTTGTTCCTGTATCAGCATCACCTAACAAAAAAGCGCCCGAGCTGAAGTTGTTCGTAAGTAAGCTCACTGTGCCCGATGACACAGTGAAATTGTTCATAGTCGAGCCACCATTGGCCGACAGGGTAAAGGTTCCTGTGCCTTGCTTGACCAAATCAATCAAGCCATCGTTGTTCGTGATTCCTGCGGTGAGCGAAGTATTAGTGTTATCACCACCGAATTTCAAGGTGCCCGTGGTGGGCGTTCCTACCTTAGAAACAAAGATATTTCCTGTGCCGCTGAGCGAACCGACGGTTTCCGTAAATCCACTGTCGATCCGCAAGGTAGCATTCGTGCCGCCAAAACTCAGTGCGGCGTTGTTGCCGATTGTCTCCGAGGCACTCAAGCGCAAGTAGGTGGCGGAGGCATTGGAAATGACAACGTTGCCACTGTGTGTATTGGTTACACCAGTCAAGCGCACCAATCCTTGCACCGTGAGCGTGCCAGTTCCGGTGAGTTGTCCCGAAAAAGTGGTGTAGTCGTCCACCACTTGGCGCCCCAAAATCGTGCCGCCAGAGCTGCCAATATTGATCGCATTCGCCACGGTTTGCCCTGCGGCATTGCGCTCGATGGTGCCACCGTTGAGGTTGATCAAGGAGGTGCCGAGTGCGGTGTTGTTGTTAAGCGTGATTCTTCCGCCAGTGATCTCTACCGTGCCCGAGGCTGTCGAAGCATTGGTCAAGGTCAGCGTACCCGCACCCGCTTTGGTAAATCCCGCCGTGCCCGCAAGTGTTGTCCAAGTGGTGTTTTGTCCATTGGTATCAACGACGTATGGGCCGCTAGAAAATGTGACAGTAGACGCGGTAAGCCCAGCTTCTGAAAGCGTGACAGTCTCACCAGCGCCAGAAAAATCCGCAGCACTGCCGTTCACCCAATTGGTCGTGCTTGCATCCCAGTTGGTGGCAGTGGTGTTCCAATTGTTGTCGCTGCTGGCATCTGTCCACGTTAGAGCAGATGCCGGCAAGATGCTGCAGAGCGAGAGGGAGAGAAAATGTTTCGCTTTCATAAATGGGCTAACTCATCGTTAGGGGACGATGACTTTAAGTCGAGTAAATTTCACGGGGGAACCGCTCGGGAGAGTGTATTGGATGTCGTTGCTATTGAAGGTAACGGCGGCAGCGGCTACAGGCGTCCAATCGACGAGATTTTCCGATGTTTCGATCCAATAATCTTCGCTGTAGGTGCCAGTGTAGCCAGTTCCTTTGGGCCAAGTGATGACATTTGCCGCACCTAGCACAGGATTGCTGGTGAAACTATTGCCACTTTGGCCCATGAAATATTCGAGAGCATTTGTCATGCCATCATTGTCGTGATCGAGACTGGCGGCCTGTCCGGTAGCATTGGCGAGCGCCCATTGACGGTAGCCACTCGACGCCACACTCAGCGTGCCGGTGGTCTCGACAAAGGTCCACTTGTAGTTGCCTTGTTCCAAAGTCCAGGTGTCTGATCCCGCATCTTCCCAGGCGACACCAAGCGGCGTGACCACTTGGAAGGAGGCACCGTAGGCACCGGGCAAGGAATCGGCATTTTCCAGCACCCACGATGTCGGTGTGGTCAAATTGAACGCGGCGACATTGATCGCAAAATTACCGTTCACCAACACTGTGCCTGCACCCGTTAGAGTATTCGATGTGGTATTGGTGATGCGGAAAGTGATGGCGGCATCGTCAGCGATTTCGAGCGTGCCAGCTGAGGCGACCGTGTTGCCAGTGTAAGTATTGAAACCACTGAGCACTTGGGTGCCCGTGCCAACTTTCGTGAGGCTAAGAGGGTTGTTGGTGCCGCCGTCAGTCATCACACCCGCAAAGGTGCCGCTGCCGTTGTCCGATCCTACGATTAGTCCCGATCCGTAAAATCCGGTATTGTGCGTTCTGACTGTTGCTGTGGCCTGGCCATCAAGTGCATCGATGGTTTCAGCACCCGATGATGACGAAAGCTGGAAAATCCCTCCTTCGGTGATGTTGATGTCCGTGGTATCCGGGATGACCTCAGATGCCGTGGCCACACTAACTTGCAGCACTGAACCATCGCCAGTAATCAAGATACTACCGACAAAATCGTTCGTCGTATTAGAAAACGTCGTCCGCGAGCCACCTGTGACCGTGATGGTTCCCACATTGCCGGTGATTTTCCCATCAAATGCCAGACGATCTCCCAAAACTTCACCGCTGAAAATCGTGGGGCGATTCAAGGTGATGGTGCCCAAATATGCGGCCGCATTGGCTCCGCTGCCGGTGTTGTTAGCGCCAATGATTACATTGCCGGTTCCTGTGGCGGAAACTGTCACGCTGTTCGGAATATCGACACGATTTGACAACATCATCAATGCTTCTTCATCAGTCGCACCGATGAGGATCTGAGATGCTCCTAACGCCGTGTTCGAGCTCGCAGCAAGTATTCCTTTGAGAATCTCCGTTGGCCCCGTGTATGTGCCCGTGCCCGATAAAGTCAACGTGCCCAATCCTGTTTTTTTGATGCCGGAAGTAGAGCTATTTCCAATACCGTTGATAAAAGTCACATCATTGTCATTGGTATCAAACACGGGAGTTTTCCCCGCAAGGAATGTGATGCTGCTCGATACATCTTGATCGTTTTCGGGTTGCCATTGCAGAGTGCCGCCATCCATGTAAATCGGTCCACCCGTGCTGAGGCTGCCATTGGCAAACGAGATCATCCCTTCGCTCAGGGTGGTGCTGCCCGAGTAAATATTGCTTGATAGCAAAACCAATGAGCCCGTTCCGGTTTTGATCAGCGGCGCGACACCGATGATGCCCAATCCATTAGCTGAATCAAATGTGATATCATTCCCTGTCGAATTGTTGACTAACACAGCACCAGGACTGAGGTCAGCGGGGATCTCGATCGTTTTGGCTACAGCTGTGTCATCAAACGTGCAATAATCACCATCAGCATAGGTGGCACCAGGAGCGCCGTTGTTCCAGTTGGCAGCGGAGCTATTCCATTCGCCCGAGACATTTCCCTTCCAGACCAGATTGGCTCCCGGCTGGTTGTGGGTAATTTTTAAAGCCGTGGGGTCAGTTGTGTCCCAAGCATAGTTGTCTGGCAGAACAGGCAAATTGGCGATGTCACCAGATGTCAGCGCTGCCGTCAGACCACTCACGACCGTGTAGGTTTTGGCACCACCGATGGGGAATCCGAGAGCCGATGGCGTGATCGCAAATCCGGGAGAAATGGTGAGCGTGCCATTGATGGCAAAGGAGTCACAATTGGTCGAATTCCCGCTGCGTTCCCAGAGCAATGTTCCGCCCAGTGTGAGATTCGTTAAGCCGGCAATGGTTCCCAATGCTGCTGTGCCACCGGGTTGGATCGTGCCTTCACTCGTCAGAGAGCCTGTAACATCGGCTGCCGCATTGGTGTCGCCAGCTGTTAGGGTTTTGCCTGTGCCGAGAGTGAAGTTCGTATCTGCGGCATCGAAGAAGGCTCCGGGCATCACAGTGAGGCTAGCAGAATTATTGATCGAACCGCCAGTGGCCAATTTCAGAGTGCCGGCATTGATCGTGGTGGCCCCTGTGTAAGTATTGACGCCACTGAGTGTTTGCGTTCCGCTGCCGGATTTGGTCAGTGCGAGTGGTCCTGCTCCGCTTTCGAGGATACCGGAAAAACTAGCAGTGCCATTGGCCGCGCCGACCACTAAAGTTTGTGTGCCGCCAACGCCTTCGTGCCGTCGGACGATTCCAGCACCTGTCAGCCCGTCGATGGTTTCAACGCTACCACCCGTACCCGCGAGTTTAAGAAATGCACCGCTGTCGACTTGTACACTGGCCGTGTTAGGAATGTGCTCGGTTCCTGTCGCGACTCCTGTTTGCAAAATCGTTCCAACACCCGAAACTACGACATTACCGCTAAATGTTTTCGTCGGGGCATCAAACACAGTTCTTCTTCCTCCCGCGATCGTCAATGTACCAACATTTCCGGTGATGTCCGCAGTGTAAGTCGTTCGATCAGTCGATCCTGCAGTGAGCGTGGTGGGGCGTAGCAGCGTTAGTACACCGCTGAAAACCGTATTGCCTCCACCCGCTGTCCCGCCGAGGGTCGCAGTGCCTGTGCCATCGCTCGTTACCGTAATTGGGCGGCTGATACTGGCTCCTGTAGTGAGAAGCGCCACTGCATTCGCCCCCGTATTGCTATCGCCGAGGGTGATCGTTGCATTGCCAAATGTGCCGTTGCCGGTGCTTACCGTGCCGCTGCTAATCACCAAGTTCGCCAAGGTGCAGGCTGTTGGTGAAAAGGTAAAAGTGCCTGTGCCAGTTTTGACAATACTGCCCGTTGCTCCTGTGACAACGCCTGCGAAGGCAGCCGGGCTCGTATTAGCTCCACCCACAGTCAACGTCGCCGAGCCGAGTGATAGATTGCCTCCGAGGCTGCCGCCGCCTGCGAGCGAACCAATCGAGTTATTGAAACTATTGAGATCGAGCAATACGCCCGTCGAGTTATTTAATGTTACAGCCGAATTATTTCCAAAAGCTGAGGTGCTACCAGCGCGCACAGTGCCGCTGGTGACATTCAGAGGTCCAGTAAATGTGTTTGATCCCGATAGCACAATCGTGCCCGAAGGACTTGTGTCCACCACGGCCGATGTGCTTTCCACACCATAACCGCCTGAACCAGCGGGAGGCGCACCATCCGAGGTGATGTTATCAAAGTTTTGCCCTAACAAATTTCCTGATTTGAATTTGGCGTAGATTTGATACGCGACCACATCAGAGCCAGACTGCGTGAGCTGCACTTTGGCGACCTTGGTGTATGGATTGTCGTAAAACTGCAATTGATAGGTCGCCGTGGTGCCGTTGTTGGTGAAAAAATACGTAGTGGTCGTCTTCGATCCACCAATCCAGCCACCATTCATGATGCCACCAGCGTTTACCACATTGGCCAAGGTCGTGTTAGGAAAAACGGTCGTAGGCGATCCTGCGTTTGCGGAGAGATAGCCGCTGTAGTTTGCGGTTGGAGCAGCTGAGCCCATCGTGAGGGCAGCGGAACCCGAAATTTCACCGGCTGATTGCAGCATGCGGCCTGTCGCCACGCGCCATGATTGCGCGGAGTCTACCAAGATCGGATGAGTGATGCTGGCATCAACCGTGGCCGTGGCCATATCGATCCCGCTAGCGCCCAAAGTCAGCTTGCCCGAACCGGCGACATCAACGGCAGTGCTCGCTCCGTTGAATGAAATGCCTAGCCATGTGACGTCTGCACCGAGCGTGAGCGCATTGGTCAAGGAGCTCGATGTCCAAGTCGCAACGTCTGCTGATGTCGGTGCCGTGCCGCCCCAGCTGGCTCCCGCAGTGAGATCCGTTCCCGCAGCATCTTTGATAACCGTTGCCGCAGAGGCATTTGGATGCGATACCCATACTAAAGAAACGACTAACAGTGTGGTAAAGAATTTTGCTTTCACGCTATTACCAGTGTCAAATGATGCTACAGATGTCAAAGAGAAAAATGCAGAAATGAAAGAATTGCATCAAGAAAAAAACCCGCGCTGCGGTAGGGCAGCGCGGGTTGGGATGAGGTTGAGTGTGGTTGATGTTGGCAGGGAGGCGAGACGCCTCCGCCACGATTACATCATGCCGCCCATGCCGTGGTCGTGGTCGTGACCGCCGCCAGCAGGTGCTGCTTTCTCTGGTTTCTCAGCGATGAGGCACTCGGTGGTGAGCAAGAGGCCTGCGATGGACGCGGCGTTTTGCAGAGCACTGCGGGTGACTTTCGTTGGGTCAACCACACCGGAAGCGATGAGGTCTTCGTATTTGTCGGTAGCAACGTTGTAGCCAAAGCCTTCTTTATTGGTCTTGACGTTTTCAACGATGAGCGCGCCTTCGCGTCCTGCGTTAGCAGCAAGCTGACGAAGGGGAGCTTCTACGGCGCGAGCTACGATGCCCATGCCGGTGCGCTCGTCTTCGTTCGAAGCAGCGTCGCAGCAGTTCGCATCTTGTGCAGCTTTGAGAGCGCGGATCAAAGCGGTGCCACCGCCAGGAACGATGCCTTCTTCCACAGCAGCGCGGGTTGCGTGCAGGGCGTCTTCAACGCGAGCTTTTTTCTCTTTCATCTCGGTTTCGGTGGCAGCACCGACGTTGATGACGGCTACGCCGCCAGCAAGTTTCGCAAGACGCTCTTGAAGTTTCTCACGATCGTAGTCGCTGGTGGTGTCTTCGATTTGTTTGCGGATTTGGTTCACGCGGCCGGTGATGGCTTCGCTGGAACCTGCACCTTCGATGATAGTGGTGGCGTCTTTCGAGATGGTAACGCGCTTGGCTTGGCCAAGGTCGCTGAGTTCCACGCTCTCAAGTTTGATGCCGAGGTCTTCGGTGATGACTTTGCCACCGGTGAGGACGGCGAGGTCTTCGAGCATCGCTTTACGACGGTCACCAAAGCCAGGAGCTTTGACAGCGGCCACGTGGAGGATGCCACGGAGTTTGTTGACCACGAGAGTTGCCAAGGCTTCGCCTTCGACGTCTTCAGCGATGATGACGAATGGACGACCTGTTTTGGCTACTTTCTCCAACAGAGGCAGCATGTCTTTGAGGGACGATACTTTTTTCTCGTTGATGAGGATCAATGCGTTGTCGAGCACAGCTTCCATGCCTTCTGCGTCGGTGACGAAGTAAGGGCTGAGGTAGCCTTTGTCGAACTGCATACCTTCGACAACGTCGAGTGTGGTTTCGATGCCTTTGGCTTCTTCCACGGTGATGGTGCCGTCTTTGCCGACTTTGTCCATGGCTTCAGCAATGATGTTGCCGATTTCGGTGTCCCAGTTGGCGGAAACGGTAGCAACCTGAGCGATTTCTTTGGTGTCGGAAACAGTTTTGGAGATCAACTTGAGTTGAGCAACGATTGCTTCGGTAGCCTTCATGATACCGCGTTGCAGCGAGATCGGGTTAGCACCAGCGGTTACGTTGCGCAGACCTTCTTTGTAGATGGCTTCGGCAAGTACGGTAGCTGTAGTAGTTCCGTCACCGGCGATGTCGCTGGTTTTGCTGGAAACTTCACGGATCAACTGAGCGCCCATGTTTTCATAGGGGCACTCAAGTTCGATTTCCTTGGCCACGGAAACACCGTCTTTGGTGATCGTAGGGGAACCGAATTTTTTGTCGAGGATGACGTTACGGCCAGCAGGACCGAGAGTTGCTTTCACGGCACGAGCCAATTTTTCCACTCCGCGGAGGAGGGCTTGACGTGCTGCTTCATCGAATTGTAGTTGTTTAGCGGGCATAGTTAATATTTCGTTAGATGGTTAGTATACGTTTGTTTTGTGAGTGGTTGGTAGTTTAGTCACTGGTGAACTGGTCACTGGTAAGAGCGTAGGAACGTCAATACGAGTGACTAGTGTCTAGTGACCGTTGACTTTAGTCAACAATACCAAGGATGTCGGACTCGGAGAGGATGAGGTGCTCTTCGCCATTGATTTTGACTTCGGTGCCACCGTATTTGGAGATGAGCACTTTGTCGTTCACCTTGACGGTGAATTCGATGAGTTTGCCATTGTCATCGCGACCGCCGGTGCCGACGGAAATGACAAGAGCTTCTTGTGGTTTTTCTTTGGCGCTGTCTGGAAGAACGATGCCTCCTGCGGAGACAGCGTCTGCTTCGATGCGTTTAACGAGAACGCGTTGACCGAGTGGTTTGATGTTTGCCATAATAGGTATGTGTTGTGTTTGGTTGTTTGTTGGTTAGACAAGCCGGTTTGACTTGAAAGGGTAGAAAGTTTTGATCAGTCAGACCTGCCTAATGAGACAGATCCGACTGATCTTTGAAATTAATCGACCACCTCGGCATCCACGACTTTGCCTTTGGCTTTGCGTGGTTCGTCGGAGTTGGATTCTTCGGCGGGTTGGACTTCAGGAGGGGCTCCAGCACCACCCATTTGTTGGGCAGCGTTGTAGAGCTCGGTCATGGTTTTTTCCAACTCGGTGGTGGCAGCTTTGATGGCTTCGAGGTCATCGGACTTCAGAGCATCGCGAACGGTGAGCACTTTACCTTGGAGATCGGCCTTGAGTTCGGCGGGGGCTTTGTCGCCCAGTTCTTCGAGTTGTTTCTCGACCTGGAAGGCAAGGTTTTCCGCTTTGTTCTTGGTATCGACTGCCTCGACGCGCTTGCGGTCTTCTTCGGCGTGAGACTCGGCTTCTTGACGAGCTCGCTCGATTTCGTCTTTGCTTAGACCCGATGATCCCTGGATGGAGATTTTCTGCTCCTTGCCGGATTGTTTGTCTTTCGCTGAAACGTGGAGGATGCCGTTCGCGTCGATGTCGAAGGTCACTTCGATTTGTGGCTCACCACGACGAGCGGAAGCGATGCCATCGAGGCGGAAATTTCCTAACAATTTATTATCAGCAAACATCGGGCGTTCGCCTTGGCAAATGCGGATGTCCACAGCAGGTTGGTTGTCGGATGCTGTCGAAAACACTTGAGATTTCTTGGCAGGAATCGTGGTATTGCGCTCAATCATCGGCGTGGCACGTGAACCTTCGGTTTCGATCGAAAGAGTCAGCGGAGTAACGTCGAGCAAGAGCACATCTTTGACGTCGCCGCGGAGAACGCCGCCTTGGATGGCGGCGCCGATGGCGACCACTTCGTCAGGGTTGACGCCTTTGTGTGGCTCTTTGCCGCCGAGTTCACGAGCGGTCTCGATGACTTTCGGCATACGAGTCATACCGCCGACGAGAACCAGTTCGTCAATTTTCGAGAGATCAACGCCGGCTTCTTTGATGCAATCACGGACGGGCTTCTTGGTGCGCTCGAACAAGCTATCGGTGAGTTGTTCCAACTTCGAACGTGTGAGCGTGAGTTGGATGTGTTTCGGACCGGTGGCGTCTGCGGTAATGAAAGGCAGGTTGATGTCGAAGGATTGGCTTGAGGACAGAGCGATCTTTGCTTTTTCCGCTTCTTCTTTGATGCGCTGAAGGGCGTCGGCTTGACCTGCGAGATCGATGCCTTGGTCGCGTTTGAATTCGGCCACGATGAAACTGATGATCGCATTGTCCCAGTCGTCACCACCGAGTTGGGTGTCGCCGTTGGTGGCCAGAACTTCGAACACGCCGTCGCCGATTTCCAGAACGGAAATGTCAAACGTGCCACCGCCGAGGTCATAGACAGCAATTTTCTGATCGGTCTTTTTATCGAGACCGTAAGCGAGTGATGCAGCGGTCGGCTCGTTGATGATGCGAAGCACCTTGAGGCCGGCAATTTCGCCAGCGGCTTTGGTAGCATTGCGCTGCGAGTCATTGAAATAAGCGGGCACGGTGATGACTGCCTCCGAAATGGTTTCACCCAATTTCGCTTCGGCATCGGCCTTGAGTTTGCCAAGCACCATGGCTGCGATTTCCTGAGGAGAATAGGTTTTGGTTTCGCCACCCGCTTCTACTTGAATGTGCGCGTCGCCATTGGAGGCTTCGACGATTTTGTAGGGCATGCGCTTGTCGGCTTCCGTGAGTTCGCTGAACTTACGACCAATGAGACGCTTGGCAGAATACACTGTGTTGCGCGGGTTGGTGACAGCCTGACGCTTAGCGGCTTGGCCGACGATGCGTTCGCCGGATTTGGTGAAAGCAACCACGGATGGGGTGGTGCGGGCACCTTCTGAGTTTTCCAATACCACGGGCTCGCCGCCTTCCATGACAGACATGCAGGAGTTCGTGGTTCCAAGGTCGATTCCAAGTATTTTAGACATAATAGTGTAGAGTTGGGGTTGAATGTTGAGGTCGCGAGACCACTTAATCGGCATTTCCTATGGCAATCCCTGTGCCAAGACGAAAAACCTCGATTTATCAAGGAAACTCACTGGCGCGCACAGCAAAGAGAGTCAAAATGTCGCGCCATCGTGTCACAGTTGGGTGACATTTTGACGCGCGAGGCTGGCTGCGAATTTTTTTTCCGAAAATGATTGCCAAACGCGTGTTTTTTGTTCTTACTCCGCGCCCCGCCACCCGGTGAATCAGGACAGATGTCAGAGTGGTCGAATGAGCACGCTTGGAAAGCGTGTGTAGCAGTAATGTTACCGAGGGTTCGAATCCCTCTCTGTCCGCCATTTTTTTCTCTCGTAAATTCTGCGAGACATCACCGATGCATCGCATTTTTTTGCGCAGGTCGTGACACCTACTCGATCCATGAAATCCTTTCATTTGCATGGGTTAAATGCACTCATGGCACTCTTTGTGCGTGCCAAACTCCAGAATT
>JBIIAI010000328.1:0-3656 GCA_044239965.1 Akkermansiaceae bacterium | reverse complement strand
ATCACGCAAGGAGGAAACGGCAGGCCGGGATTTCGTTACGAGCTGTTCAAGCATTTGGCGAATCGACAAGTGCCACAGCATGCAACGAATGGTTATCTCTTCACGGGTTCGGTGACGGGGGCTTATCAATCGAATGCTGGCACGACACCAGACGTGAATGGGCAGGTTTTTTCGAATATTCACGAAGGACATTACGGTTGGCGAGCCTCGTGGATCAATGGTCGCATCGCGCTACCGTCGGATCGTCGATCAGCGAATCGCGGGGAAGGGACTTTGCTCAACTGGACCAATCAAGCGAGCCCGCAACAGTATGCAATCAGCAATCCAAACAGCACAGTGGCCTATCCCGATCTTGCGGCATCGGGCACGGGAAATACGGGAACGACGTATGTGCCGGATACGGTGTGTTTGATGATCGGGGTGAATGATTTAGGCGATAACAACAATGCTGCTACGCAAGTGCGTGATGATATTTCTACAATCATTGATCAATTGCGTGCGGCGAATCCGTCCGTGCGCATTCATTTGTGCGAGATCTTGCCGACCAATCAAACAGCGGCGATGGCGACGGCGATTCAGACGCTGAATGGCTTGCTACCTGCTGTAGTAACGGCCAAAAATGCGGCATCATCCACATCGCCGGTGTGGTTGGTGCCGGTGCACGCAGGATTTGATGCCGCAACGATGACCTATGACAATGTGCACCCGAATGCCATCGGCGAAGCACATGTTGGCCTGCGTGTGGCGGCTTCCTTGGGACTAACAGAAACGCCCTTGAACAATGTTGTTTCTTCATCAGTGGTCTGTGATGCTCTGCCTTCTTCTTCGTTTGCAAAAATTTACCAAGGCAATGCAATCTGGGGTGGCACGAGTTATGCGAATGCATGGTTTGAAAGTGGTGCACTCACCGAATCGATCGTCAATGGCGATGATTTACGTGTGACATCGGGCACCGTTGGCGCTTCTTGGTTCGAGGGCACAAGCACGGGTTGGGCTGCAGGAGTAGCGGGATCATGGACGGCGGAAGTGCGGATGAAATGCAACGCCAACGCCAATGGTTTTGTGTTGTGGTTTGGCACGGGCACGAAACGCATCATCATCGAGGTCATGGGCAATGCGACACGTGACAATGGCGCGAATACGTTTAACGTCGCGCACAACAATCTCGATGGGCAGTTTCACACCTTTCGCGTGCTGCATGATGCGGTGAATGCGAAGTATCATGTCTTTCGAGATAGCATTCGTCTCACGCCCATTGCCGGAGTTACCTACGATGCCACGGCCAGTGACAATCGATTGATTTTCGGTGATTTTACCTCCGGCACTTTTGGCAATAGCTTTGATGTAGAAATCGATTCGATCCGCTACACCGCGGGAGCTGCCTTTTTGCCTGTGGATGCCGACATCGATGCCGATGGCTTAAGCGATGCGTGGGAGTGGAAATGGTATGCTTCGTTCACCGCTGCGATTCCGGCAGGCGATGATGATGGCGATGGATTTTCCAACTTGCAGGAACAAACCGATGCCTCTGATCCGTGGAATCCGAACTCGAATGGATCTCAGCCGCCTTCAGCAGGAGTCGAGAAAACATCACAAACAATTCCACGCTTCGGGCGCCATACGTTGTTGCGATTGGCGATTCATAATCCGACTCCAAACCCTGTCACGCTGAATTCGGTGACGGTGCAATTTGACAACGGTTCCGAAGCTCATCTGAGCAAAGCATTTCTGCTAGATTCGGGCGTAACGGCACAGGTGGAAAATGCTCCGATGCTATCGCAAATCAACGAGCCGAGTGCCACATGGAACGTCAGCACCAATCTCAGCATCGCACCAGGATGGCGTTACTTATGGATCGTGATCGAGCCCGAGCGTTATGCTCCGTTAGGTTCTCAAATCGATGCACAGATCAGCCAGATCAACATTGCCTCGCAGTCGATCATTCCTGATCCTTTTGATCCTGCAGGGCAACTGACCTTAGGTCTGGTGCCGATGTTTTCCGATGTGGTACGCAGTGGCGATTTGGGGATTCACACCTTTCGCATTCCGGGCATCGTTACTGATAAACATGGCACCTTGCATGCGGTGTATGATCATCGCTATGATGACTCCGGAGATTTGCCGGGCAACATTGACGTCGGATACTCGCGCAGCAGCGATGGAGGTGTTACGTGGAGCTCATCGCAAGTCATTCTCAATTTCGATGCCGCTGTTTCAGGTTCGAGCGGCAATGGCGTGGGCGATCCTGCGATCTTATACGATCACGTTACCGACACTCTATGGACTGCGGCGCTGTGGTCGCAGGGAAATCGTGCGTACAATGGTTCGGGGCCGGGGCTTTTGCCCTCAGAGACCGCGCAGTATGTTCTCACAAAAAGCACGAACGGCGGCGTGACGTGGAGCGCACCGATCAACATCACCAGCCAAGTCAAAGATCCAGCATGGCGCTTGTTGTTCTGTGGTCCTGGTCACGGCATCACCTTGCGCGATGGCACCTTGGTGTTTCCTTCGCAGATGCGTCGTGAGACCGATGGCTTGGTGCGCATGTGTTTTGTCTTTTCGCGAGATCAAGGAACCACTTGGCAATTCGGCAGTGTAATCCCCGATACTTCACCGCAGACGAACGAAAATGAATTGCTCGAACTGGATGACGGACGCTTGCTTTTTTCTGGCCGCACACCTGGGGGATCGAATGGTCAACGGGCATGGTCACACTACACACCCGGCGGAGTTGATCCGCTGAAGAATGGCGCATGGTCGACGATCTATCGTTTGCCCGCGGTGCCCGATCCCGTTTGCCAGGCCTCGGTGATTCAGTGGAAAAGCACGCATGCTGGCCATCCGCGTGAGTGTCTTCTTTTTTCCAATCCAGCGGGTGGAGGTCGCACGGGTGGCACCATTCGACTCAGTCAAGATGGTGGATTGACTTGGCCGCACTCGCGCCTTCTCTATGCTGGTAGCTATGCATATTCGTGTCTCACCATTCTCGATGACGGCTCGATTGGCGTCTTTTTCGAACGCGATGATTATACGAAAATTACCTTCGCCCGCGTCGAAGAAGGCTGGTTGCTGAATCACGATCTCGACAGCGATGGTGATCAAATGCCCGATGCGTGGGAAACTTTGCATGGCCTCAATGCCGCTTCGGCCACAGATAGCACAAGTGATGCAGACGGCGACGGAGCAAGCAATCGCGAGGAATTTCACGCGGGCACTGATCCAAGCAATGCTGCATCGCGCCTGCGCGTCACGGGTTTTTCTCCCTTCGCTTCACCACCGCAATTGAGCTTCGCGAGCGTGCCACAACGGCGTTACCGCATCGAACAATCGGAAAATCTCCAGCAGTGGTTCGCACTTGGTACCGTTACGGCAGATCAAGCTCTGATGAACGTCGATCTTCCCGAGGCAACCTTACCCAGAAACTTTTTCCGCGTTCGCAGCGAACCGTAAACTGGTATAGTAAGCAAACCACCATTTGCCGATTGCGGAATCATTCGCTCGCGATCATTTTGCTCAGTGAGCCACTGATTCACATTTACCCGCGCATTCTATGAAACAAAAGACCAATTTTTCTTATGCTACCACGCTGGTAGCATTTGCCACACTTGTCACCTCGTCGTATGCGGTCGATCGAATCAAGCAAAATAATACCACGG
>JBIIAI010000339.1:0-3713 GCA_044239965.1 Akkermansiaceae bacterium | reverse complement strand
AAGAAGGAAACATCGTATTTGAGTGGATTCGCCCGCATACGAGGATCGAGCTAGAGGTAAATTTTTCTGAGCAGCAGTTAGAGATCTATGCCACGAATCTGAAAACAAACGATTTTGTCGAAGAAACGCATCCGCAAACTGATTGGGCGGACGCCTTTGCCAAAGCTTCCCAATTACTCGATCGATGAATGCAGAATGGACAACCGAGCATCTGTTTTATCGTCAGGTCAATCCTAACTGGCTTTCGAATGGGCAACCTAACAGCCAAGCCTTCGGCCCAATGCCTAAAGACAAAGATCTGCTATCGGTGGACGATTCCGCCCTGGTATCGGCCACTGATGCGTGGCGTCACTTTACGCTGAAGTTAGGATTCCGCTCGGTCGGCACCTGGGCGGTGTCCTTTGCGGAGATAAAAAAAGTGCAAGATCTAAAGGTGTGCTCCTCGCCGTTAGAGGTTCCCGAAGACACTTCCAAAAACAACCCCGCGCATTGCCACGTGGATTTTTCCCAGGTGAGTTCAAAGAGTCAAAAGAAGCATAAAGCACAACTTCTGGCATTGAAGGCGAGTGCCCGTGGCTGTCAATATGCGCCGATCAGTTAGGTGGTCGTGTGAGCAATGCAAATTAAAGCACCAAAGATAGAGAGGCTATTTGGCTAATTTGCGTCTTCGGCGAATTCAGGAGTAATGGCTCTGATGATTGTCTCAGTATCGCGAAGAACTTTCCTTGCTTGCTTTGCGTCTACAGCTTTTCCGCCATGAACCACCTTATTTCGGAGTTCGAGAAGGTCCTCGATATTCTTTGGTGTGCAGGGAAGAGAGATCTTAATTTTTTTCAATAAACTAAGACGATTTCGCAGCATTTTGTGACCTTCGAGCATCAGTTCTATGTGCTCTTCCGTTGCTTTGGCTTTTTGCATTTCTGTGCGAATGCGACGAGTTGCAGCTACTTCGAGCGCAGTTGCGGCTTCGATCACGACGCTTCTGCAATCATTTTTATGCAGTCCATCACAGGAGCGCAGAAGTAGCTGATATTGTAATGCTAGTTTTTTTCCTTTTGAGGATAAATTGGCTGCCTGTCTGAAGTCCGCTTTTACAGCAAAATTTTTGATTGAGCGATCTGACACATACACCGTAATCCGATGAGGTTCTGGTTGCAAGTGCTGGAATGGCCTATGTTGATATATCCTCATGCAACTAATACCTGTCGCATCAACGCGAGAGAACGAAATCATTCTTTGACTAGATATTACTCGAAGAAACGAGTCAAAATTTTGAAACCATTCGTAAGCCGCATTGTGAACTTCGTTAGCAAATTTTTCAATGTCTGCCGGGGGGGCGGAAACTACTGCGAAAAGATAGTTCACTGATGCCGAAACATTTCCTTTGCCATCAGCCCCATGGAGTGAGCCCCAATCGATATCAGCATCGGATCGAATGTATCGCTTTGCTATTTTCGGTTGAGCCAAGCACTGATGGTAATCACCGTATTTAAAGTGCGCGCTTGTGTTTTCATCCGCTGGCACAAGTAAAGGTGTATGTAGGATTAGCTTGTGCCCGCCGATGATTGTAGAGAATCTATGACCGAGAGCGCAATTTGTCAGCGATATGGGGCTGGGTAGGGCTACTATAGCGTAATAATTTGATTTCATGTGGTCAATTAAACCTGCCCTAAGCCTTTGAGCATTTCGATGATGCTGGAGATTTGGTCGGTGCGTTTTTGGTTTTTGCGGCCGAAGTGTTGGCTGAGGGTTTCGGCGGTGGCGGTGGGGTTGGTGCTGAGAAGTTGACGGACTTGGGCGACTTGTCCGGTTAGGGTTTCCGACCACACGAGAGTTGCTGCTGGCGTTGCTGCTTGGGCTTTTGGCTTTTTGTTTTTGGGCGTTGTCTCGGTTTCGGTGCCGGTGAGTGTGGGTTGGATGCTTTCTCCAGCTTTGGGGTTTTGGTATTCTGGGCGAAGCCAGCGGATGAGTCCTTGTTTTTCCTCGGCGGCGCGTTGGTGGTTCAGGGCGACGAGGCGCGTGAGAAGCTCAGCTTCGGAAATGCTGAAATCTGTTGAGGAAGGCAGTTTGAGCAAGTCGCTCCACCCGTAGGCTTCCAAAACGGCGGCATCGAGTTCGTCGTGGAGTTGTTTGAGGAGCGTGACGAGTCCTTGGTCGTGGATGACTTTGTCTTTTTCTGTTAGGTTTTCTCCACTGCGGAGTTTTTCTAACACGTTGTATATTCCTGTGATGGTGAGGCTGGGATGCAACTCTTGCTGGCGCTTGCGATGCGCGTCCAAACGCTCGCCGAGATCGCGGATGCGTTCCTTCAATGCTCCTTCTTCCAAGGCAGGGAATGGGAAGGGCCAGAAAGTCAGCGAATTGTTGTATCGCAGATCGTTGCCCACTCCCATACGCCCGCCCAATCTTGCACTCCAGATTTGATGAGTAAAGGAACTCAGAACGCCAAGCATGTATGCGTCATCGGAACTTATCGCGATCACAGAGCCGTCGATGAGAGACTTTGGCCAATCAAGAAACACGAAGGTGCGATGTTTTGCGACTTCACTTGTAACGATGTAGCGGCTGAGCCCTTCAAGTGAAGATCTCATACCGGGACGCTTCTCTCCGAACTGCCACCAAACTATGCGGTGAGCATCTCGCTTGCACTTCTCACGCTCGGGGCGGACATGAAGCAATACGTACTGATAGAGTTCTGGGAATCTTGACGCAGCCTCGGCTTCCTCAATTCCGAAGAAATCGATCACAAATCTCGGCGTATGGAATTGGGTTACATCGCGACCCGCCCAATAGTCTCGTAAAATCAATTCAGCCTGCGGCGACCGCGATATCCATTCCGCCGCCAACCCCGGCGTCACCTGAAACCCCGCTCCAACAAGCTTGCATCCTTGGAAACAGAGTTTGTCGTTGGATAGCAATGGCTTCACCTTGGAAATGGAAATGCCGTGACCAAGGTCGGATGAGATCATTTGGCGAGTTGAGCGTGTAAGGACGGCAAGCTCTCCGTTTTCCGTGGACGTTTCTTCGATCACTTGGTCCAACGTGCCTTCATGCTTCCCCTTTCCCGCGACCGTCATTGCGATTCGAACAGCGGCACCATCTGCTGAATCGATCCAAGGATGGTCAGAAACGGCGTAGGCGATGTGCAGTGGATTGGATGGATCGGAAAGAAATCGGTCAATGAGGCCACGGTTGAACGGCTGACTTATCGAATTTGTCGTGATGAATCCGAATCGTTGAGCTTGCCCGCTTTGAACGCATTCGCCCGCTTTATGCCACCAGAACATGACGAAATCCCAAGATCCCGGATCGAATTTTCCCCACGCATTTCTCAACTCTTCCGCATAACCATCACCAAGCGCATCCCGCATACGCTTGTTCCCAATAAACGGCGGATTGCCGACGATGTAATCGGCCTGTGGCCATTCGGCACGGCGGGGATTGATGTAGTCGAAGAGAACGGTGCGGGCGGACTCATCGGGCACTTCTTTTCCGGTGACGGGATGCGGCTTGGTGCTGTGTCCGTCCCAGATGGTGAGAATTTTTCCCGTCTCTTCATCGATGCGCGGGATTTTCTCATCGTAGGCGAGAACGGCATCTTGTTGGCGAATGCTCTGGGTTTTTGGCAATAAGGGGCGGTCGCCGGTATCGGCCTTGCCCGTAGTCTTGCGCTGCCACTGGAAGTAACCAATCCACAATACCAGTTGGGCAAT
>JBIIAI010000253.1:0-3715 GCA_044239965.1 Akkermansiaceae bacterium | reverse complement strand
GGCATTGCGCGTAAGAGTGGCTTCTCCTTTTTCCACGAAACACATGTCCTCACTTTTTTCTCCATATAGCCTCAAGAGCCTTACTTTACGCAATCGCATCGGGATTCCGCCGATGTGTCAATACATGGCCGTGGATGGCGTAGCCAATGATTGGCATGACGCGCATTACACAACCTTGGCCCGCGGTGGTGCCGGATTGGTTGTGGTGGAAGCGACAGCGGTTGCCCCCGAAGGACGGATCTCGCCGGGTTGCACGGGGCTCTGGACAGACGAGCAAGCGGCGGCGCTGGCTCCGATCGCGAAGGCGATTCGCAACGCGGGCGCGGTGGCAGGGATTCAAATTGCTCATGCAGGGCGCAAGGCGAGTGCGAATCGGCCGTGGGAAGGCGATGACCACATGGCTTTGGACGATCCACGGGCGTGGGAAACGATTTCGCCCTCGGCCTTGGCGTTTGGTGGTGGCTTGAGCCGGGTGCCACGAGAAATGACGCACGATGACATTGCGCGGGTGCAAGCGGATTATGTCAATGCGGCGCGTCGGGCGCTAGAGGCGGGATTTGAGTGGTTAGAACTGCATTTTGCCCACGGTTATCTCGGTCAAAGTTTCATGTCGCGTCATGCGAACAAACGCACCGATGAGTATGGCGGTAGTTTTGAGAATCGCAGTCGATTTTTGCTCGATACCTTGCGCGCGGTGCGGGCGGTGTGGCCGCAGCATTTGCCGCTGACGGCTCGTTACGGCGTGATCGAGTATGATGGTCATGATGAAGAAACCATGGCGGAATCGGTTGAACTGGCGAAATTGTTCAAAAAAGAAGGTCTTGATTTGTTGAGTGTGAGCGTAGGGTTTTCGACACCAGAATCGAACATTCCCTGGGGTCCAGCATTTCTGGGACCTGTGGCTGAGCGGATTCGTCGCGAGGCGGACATTCCCGTGTCCTCGGCTTGGGGATTTGAGCAACCGAAAGTGGCCGATGCGGCGATTGCCGATGGTCAGCTGGACGTGGCGTTGATTGGTCGCGCGCACTTGGCGAATCCACACTGGAGCTACGCTGCGGCGCAGGAATTGGCTGAAGAAAATCCGGCTTGGGTGTTGCCTGCTCCGTATGCTCATTGGTTGTCGCGTTATCGTCAGTGATGATGACTGAGGGGATAGCCGTATATTCTCCTCAGAATACGCGGATTTTTTGATCAATGGTCCGCGTGATATCCAAGTGGTTGTAGGTTTCCGATTGATCGATCTAGATCATGATGGATACTTGGAACTTTACTCACTTCCAGTTTGTTGACTAACTCATCTTATATGCGTAGCTTGTTGGCCAGGGTTCTCGGAAATCAGACAATGGACGCAAGTCAATCGAACGCTTCTCACAAATCGCCACCAACGAGGACTGGAGACCAGGGGTTACAGTAAACAAGTAGCTCGATGCAGGGATCTCGTTGATACGCGATGTCATACCAGGCAATCTGTTTTTTAATGCTTCATAGTCTTGGTCGCCTTGATTAACATGCCCTCTTGGAACCCAATTGGGTTCAATAGCGATGTATTCACGAGATTTCATCTGTTTGTAAGCTTTATGAACCGGATATCCTAAAATGCGTGGAGGGGTTGTGACGAAATCAAGAAACAAACTTGCGCCGATCACATGAAGCAAATGATCGAGATGATCCACCTGAGGAAGGTAAAAGTTGTATTCGTCAGCAAGGTGCAGCATGCCCAGGTATTCTTCAAATGATGATGCTACCTGATATGCGTAATCATCTTCAACATCGACATATGCTACCGTCGGCATCGTGTCGCTTTCGCTGTAATCTAGGCATAAATACCAGTTCCCTTCTCCATCAAAAGGAATCATTCGGTCTTCGTCAATCGAAGACTCCCAGTCTTCAGTGCGCATGGGATATTTGTCTATCGTAAAACAACCAGAACCAATGCCGTAAATTTGTTCGGTTGGATGGTGCTCTGATTTGTATCGTATATACCCTCCGTTTTGAACTTTTAATAAAGCAATCAAAGAGGGTGGTAATGGAAAGCCAATTCGGCTTTCAGTATCCGCAATCGCCTCATCTGTGAGTTCCGGATGTAAATAAGGAATGTAGGCAGGCACTTGCCAAATGTTGTAAGGAGTGGCACTCATGGGGCGACAATCTTAAGCTCAGATCCTCTAACAAAAAATTACTATTTCACACGCTCGTCATTGGCGATGAGGTGGAGTAGCAGTGAGGTAAGTAGGCATTGGATTTTGTTTTTTGCATAATCGTTCATGTTTATCCAAAAATTTTTCCACGCTTCTAGTCTTGTGATAATCGTCTCTCAAGAGGCTAACTCTAGCCCCGTGCCCACACGATGCCATAGCCACGGTTAGGCTAAGGCCGATGCCAGGCTCTTGAACATGTAGTAGCCCCAGCCGTGGGTGGGGTCGAGGTTCCAGTCGGGATCGTAGTGATGGTTTTTCTGGATGAAGCGCTCGGGGTGGGGCATGAGGCCGAAGGCGCGGCCGGTGGGGTCTTGTAAACCGGCGATGGCGAGGGTGGAGCCGTTGAAATTATCGGCGTAGGTAAGGGCGACGTTGCCGTTGGCGAGGTAGGTTTCGGCATCACCGGGGAAGGTGACAAAACGGCCTTCGGCATGGGCGACGGGCAGCTCGAACTCGGCGGGAAGGCCCTGTAAGTAGGGGCTGGAGGTGTTTTTCACCTGAAGCTTGGCCCAGCGACAAACGAAGCGCTCGCTGGTGTTGTCGATGAGGCTGCCGGTGGGAAGGATGCCGAGTTTGGTGAGGATTTGAAAGCCGTTGCAGATGCCGAAGGTGAAGCCGCCGCGGGCGTGGTGGTTTTGGATGGCATCGCCGAGTTTGGACTCGGTGACGAGCTGGGCAAGGCGGCCGGACATGACGTAGTCACCATAGGAAAAGCCGCCGGAAAACATCACGAGCTGAGATTTTTCGATCTCGGCGACGGTGGCATCGGCGATGGGGATGATCGAGGTGGTAAAGCCAACGAGCTGGAGTGCGCGGGCGGTTTCGGCATCACAGTTGGTGCCTGGATATTTCAGCAAGGTGGCGTGCGGCATGAGAAGTTGGTTGGAAGCGGTCTTGTAAAGGGAAAGTGGCGAGGGGGCAATCGGAATTTATGGTATTTTGGTCACAGGTCCCTAGTTGACGAAGGGATTGTGGGGGGCGTCGGCGAGAAGTTTGTGATAGGGAGTCAGATTGCGCAGGGTCGAAGCCCAGAGGCTGGAGTCGTGGGCGAGGCTGAGAAATGTGGTGGGAGCGGGAGCGACAATCCAGGTGTGTTGTTCGAGTTCGTTTTCCAATTGGCCAGGGCTCCAACCGGAATAGCCAACGAAGGCGCGGACGAGAGTGCCGGGCTTTTTGTGGTGCTTGATGGCGTCTTCGGCGGAGATTTGGTGAATCATGCGCAGGCCGTTTTGTTGATCCCACCAGAGGGCGGCAAAAATGAGATTGTTTTCGCTGACGGGTCCACCGTGGTGAACGCTGACGTGGCGAAGAGGATGAAATTCTGGCGCAGGCAGGAGGTCGCCGACGACTTGGCCCGTGGGTTGGTTGAGAATGAGACCGAAGGCTCCGTCTTTGGCGTTGTGTTGGGACAGGAGGATGACCGAGTGGTCAAATGTGCCACCGGAGAGGGTGGGTGAGGCGAGTAGGAGTTTGCCTTGGAGCTCAGGTGGTTGGGGCTCTGGGAGATTCATGCGTGT
>JBIIAI010000331.1:0-12409 GCA_044239965.1 Akkermansiaceae bacterium | reverse complement strand
CGCGTTCTAGCACCTCCGAATTCTACCGCCTTTCCGTCCGATGAAAAAATTTCTCCTTGCCCTCGGCTCGCTCCTCTTCGCCGCTACCGCCCACGCGCAGTGGCAGAGCACGACTTACACGCTCAAGGGCGGGTGGAACTCGATTTATTTGCATGGAGATGCCACGCATGCCACGCCCGAACAGCTCTTCACATCAAATCCCGAGGTGCAGGAAGTCTGGCGTTGGAACCCGAATCCCACTCAGGTCCAGTTCACCACCTCACCGCTGATCCCGTCCGCTGGCACGGCGGAGTGGAGCACTTGGGTGCGCGGTGGTTCGGCGAACACGCTCGGCCAGTTGATGGGACAGACCGCCTATCTAGTGAAATGCAGTGGCGCCGCTTCGAGCAGCTACAGTGTTACCATTCCGCAGAAGATCATGCCGCCGAGCGCCACCTGGGTGCGCAATGGCGCGAACCTAATGGGCTTCCCGAGTCTAAAGAACGGCAGCAATTATCCGACGATGGCCTCCTACTTCGCTACCTTCCCAGCAGCGATCGCCGCGAACGTGAAGATCTACAAATACGTCGGCGGTGATCTAGGCCCAGCCAATCCACTGCAAGTCTTCTCGCCCGCCACGGAGAAACTCGACCGCAACCAGGCATACTGGTTCGATTCGGAAGTCGTCGGCAATTTCTACGCCCCCCTTGAGATCAGTCTGAGCAACGGCTCGGGGATCGACTTCGGCCGCACTGGATCGACGGTGACGGTACGCCTGCTCAATCGCAGTGCTGTCGTTAGCACGGTGACCATCGCTCCGGTGGCATCCTCCAATGCGCCCACGGGACAAGAGGCCATAACGGGCAGTGTGCCGCTGCGCCGCCGCGTTTTTAATGCGGCCACCGCCAGCTGGACGGAGACCGACATTTCCTCCGGCTTCACCGAGGTCATCGGGCCGAATGCCGCAGTTGAACTCACCTTCGGGATCGACCGCACAGCCATGACGGGTGGTAGCAATGCCTTTTACGCCTCCATGCTGCGCTTCACGGCCAGCAGCAATCTTTACGACATCTTGCTGCCAGTTACGGCGCGCAAAGCCTCGCTCGCAGGCTTGTGGCTGGGCGATGCCGTCGTCGGCGGGGTAGAAAGTAAAACTACTGGCTACACGGGCACTACCACCGCCCAGACCTACTCGCTTCGCTACATCGTCCATGTCGATGATGCGGGAAACGCACGGGTGCTTTCCCATGTCTATCTCGGCCTACTTTCCGGCGCATCCCCACAGATGGGAATCTGCACCGCGGAAAGCGCACTCAGTGAAGCGGATAAAGCCAGCGCGCGGCGCATCGTCGCGGCGCACCTACCACTCGACCGGGTGCTTGATGGCGGGACCATGACCCTGGGCGGCAGCATGAACTGCACGATCTCGACTCCCTTCAACGATCCCACCAGCCCCTTCGTCCACCAGTACCATCCGGATCACGACAACAAGAGCGGCACCACGGCCTTGGTTTCCGGGCAGGAAAGCTACGACCTCAGCCGCACCGTCACTTTCGACATCTCAGCTGCCGCACCTGAGGGTGTCTCAGCTACTGGCTACGGTGCCAATGTCATCGCCGGCAACTACACCGAAGTCCTCAGCGGCCTGCGCAAGGACAGCATCACCGTCACCGGCACCTTCACCCTCCGCCGCGTTTCCGAAATCGGCACGCTCACCCGGTAAATTTCCAAGCTCACAACATCGATCATTTTACACCTAACTCTTAACCGCTCAAAATCCGTATGAAAAGAATCTCCACCCTCCTTGCCACGCTCTGTTTGATGCAGGCTTCCCATGCCCAGACCATCACCAGCGCGGTGCCAGGCTTCATTAGCTATCAGGGCCGCGCCTTGAACTCCGCGGGGACGGTCATGGGTTCCGGCACGCCGGTGAACCGCACGGTCACCTTCCGCGTCTGGGATCATGCCTCCAACTCGCTGACGGCGAACCTACTCTATTCCGAGCAACAGGTGGTGACGATTGCCGATGGTGAATTCAGCGTGCTCGTCGGTGCTGGCAGCGTCACGGCAGGCACTCCGCTGGGTTACAGCGAGACGGCCAAAGGGCCACCGACGGTGAAGATCAACGACCTCAGCGTTTTCGCCGGGGTCAACCGCTTCCTCGGCGTGACCATCGATGACGGCACCGCAGCGGTGGACAATGAAGTTTCCCCGCGCCAACAGATCGTCTCCTCGGCCTATGCCCTGCGCGCTAGGTATGCCGAGCAACTCGGCTCCAATGGCGGCACGGCCCTGACCGCGCTCGACTCCGGCAATGTCGGCATCGGCAATACCAATCCACCGTCGCGCTTCACCGTCACCGCAGCCGGCACCGGCACTTCCACGCCGCAGTTGCTCGTCACCGCGGATGATGTCACCGAGCGCCTGCGCATCGGTGTCGATAGCACTGGCACTGGCACTGGCTTCATCCAATCGTTCAAAGAAGGAATCGGCGCGCAAAACCTGCTTCTCAATCCAAGCGGCGGCAACGTCGGCATCGGCACTACCAGCCCAGCGGTGGCACTCTCCGTAGTCGGAGCCATTACCGGCACGGGAGCAATCACCGGCGGATCCTTTAGCACCGCGGGTGCCATCACCGCCACAGGGACGATTACGGGGGGGGCCTTGAGCAGCACAGGGACCATCACTGCCACTGGAGCAGTCACCGGCGGATCTTTTAGCACTGCAGGTGCCATCTCCGCATCTACCAATATCACGACGAGCGGCGGTAACATCGGCATCGGCACCACGACCCCGGGGACTAGGCTCCAAATCGACGATGGAGTCAACACTGGACCCTATGCTTCCGCCACAATCACTCGTCCTACCAATAGTCACACGGGGTCACACATGGCCTTTGTGCGCTCGGGTGTCCAAGCCATGGGCGTGGGTTACGCCCCGTCATTGAATATCTTCGGTTTTGGTCAAGGGGTAAGCGGGGTTGCTTTCAGTCCTAGTTATCTGTCGATCGACCAAAACAACGGCAACGTCGGTGTCGGCATCGCGAGCCCTACTACCAAACTGGATGTCAATGGCAATGCCTACGTGAGAGGACAATTCAATCTGGACGGCTCCATCGTGATGGGTAATGGACCCGCGATTTGGGGTACAAACAGCTTGGGTGTGGCTGAGCAGGCCTTTTGGCCTCGGTCGTCAAATGGCACCTACATCAATTACGGCACCGCTGGATTCTACATCCGAAACAACGCATCGACCCACACCATGGTTATGCTTGATAATGGCAACGTCCAGATTGGTACTTCTCTTTCTGCTGCCCGTCTGAGTGTCGGAAGTGTCTCGGCTTCTGTTTACATTAATGGATATCTCGACACCAACGGAGGCCAATCTGGTGATTCAACCACTACCCGCAACCTATCCATTCAGGCGGATGGGACCATTGTATCACCGTTTGTTGCCGTTAATTCGGATCTCCGGATCAAAACGAATCTTCGTCCTAGCGATTCGGGCAAGGATCTGGTAACCCTGATGGGAATAGAAGTGACCGATTACCAACTCAAGGACAAGGTGGCCCACGGTAAGGGTACGCAAAAGAAGGTGATCGCTCAGCAAGTGGAGACGATTTATCCGCAGGCGGTGCTCCAAACGACCAACGTGGTGCCGGATCTCTACAAGAAGGCGGCCGTAAAGAACGGCTGGGTGGAGCTGGCCACCGACCTTAAGAAAGGCGATCGAGTCAAACTCATCGGCAAAACGGATCAGTCGGTTCACGAGGTTCTGGAAATCCGTGACGGAGCCTTCCGCCCAGATGGCAAGGTGAAGGACAAGGAGGTATTCGTGTATGGCCGCGAGGTGTCGGACTTCCGCAACGTGGACTACGATGCGATCGCGATGTTGAATGTCTCCGCGACGCAGGAATTGGCCCGCCAGCTCAAGACCGTGCAGGATGAAAATGCGGCGCTGCGCCGTGAGCTCGCCGCCAAGGAAGAAAGCATGGAAGCACGCTTGATCGCCATCGAAGCACTCTTATCCAAGGACAGCGCGCCCGTATCTCTCAAGACAGTCAGCACCGCCAAGTAAGCGATTTTTCCTTCCGAAAGACCGACCATGGATTGCGCAAGGACAGTGAAGGCAGCGGGTAACCGCAAGGAGTGCCACTGCGCCCAATCTCGTCCCGTGCGGTCAACGCGCCTCCGCCGATTTTTTATTTTTCAAAGGACGTTCAATCGTCGCACCAAGCACTAGCTACAAGCAATGAACACCCGATTTTATTTTCTTTTCGCCATCCTCGGAACTCTGTTGCTAGCGCCGCGGGTACAAGCCCAATATGAGATCAAGGGGGACGTGAGGAACGTGCTCGACCATCGTCGTGCGGCCGGCTTTGCCACGGTTTCGGCGGGAGGAGTCGTCACGGCAATCACGGTGCGTGGCGGCGGATCGGGCTACACTTCAGCGCCAGTGGTCACGGTAGGACCAGGCAGCGGCACGACGGCCACCGCCACGGCAGTGCTGACGAGCGGCGTAGTAACGTCGATCACCATCAATAGCGGCGGTAGTGGCTACAACTCCGCCGCGCCTCCCACGGTCACGGTCGCGGCGCCTGCCATTCCGACGGGGAGCGGAGCCACCACACCGCAGTTTTCGGGCCTGGGTGCGACCTCCGCCACTTCGAGTGCGATCTCGATTCTTGGCGTCAAAGTTGGCCGCTACCCAACGGCGCGCGACACGACCATTCCCGCTGCGCCCGCCGTGACCGCGATTGTGACGCGTGCCACCTTTGGCGGCTCTTTCGCTTCCGGCGTGCCGCGCTACGCCTTCGGCGATGAGATCGAGCGGCCCCAGGTGGACTGGAGTGGGGCCATCGTGGCAAGCAGCTATTGGCGCGCCGAACCGGTGAAACCGGGAGAGGTTTTTACCGATAGCTATCTGACCAACCTCAATGGTGCCAACCAGCCGCTGGTGGCAACAGGCAGTGTATCGGTAACGAGTTGCTCAACCTCGACGAACATCGTCACCGTGGCTACCGTGCCCACCGGATTGGTGAGTGGCGCGACTCTGCTCGGCCAACGGGTGGATGTCGTCAACGGGCTTACCGTGACTCTGCGTGGCAAACCGAGCGAAACGATCAGCAGCGCGACGGCGCGGGAGTTTTCGCCTCCGCTGCCATATTATTACAGCCCGCACGCAGGCAAGGTGTTCGCGACCCAGCCGGGCCGGGTGACGGTGACGTGGGTGTCAAACCTGCCAGATACGAGCGCCGGTGGCGAGTCCACGGCGACCTATAAATTCAAAACCGAGGTGTTTTCCGTGACATCGTCGCCGAACGTCGAGCAGCGGCCGATCTATTGGACGGAGAAATCGTTCAAAGCGCCGCTGGTAGCCATCCCGGCGGGGCGGATCGTGGCGGCCAACGTGATTTACAACAGTTTCATGCCCAGCCACGTGGCGGCCGAATATGTGCCGGTTGGCTACAACCCTAGCAATGACGAGGGTAATTCGCTGCCGGGCGAACGCCGCACGCTGTGGTTTGACAATACTATCGGCACTGCCGCCCTTCACGCCTACAATCTAGAAGGCAGCGTGTTTGTGGAATACCTCGGTGCGGAGATCGCGGGCACGGGCAAGCGTCAGTTCCTCGGTGCCGACGTGGTGACATCCAAACGCGATGCCGAGCCGCTCAACATCGAAGTTCCTCTAGGCCAGCAACTTCAGCCGTGGCAGACCACTTCGGCGGTGGGCGACGAAGATCTGGTTCCATCGATCGCTTTGAATAGTGCACAGGCCGCAGGCAAACCACTCTATGGCACCTCAGCCCTGCCAAACGGCCAGCTAGTCTATCACGCAGAGCGCGAAAACGACAATCCGGACAAGATCCAGATTTACTGGTTGGATGCCAAGGACGCGGAAATCTTTCCTGGTTCTACCGCGCCGAATCTATCGATCCAGTGGCCGAAGTTCCTGCGCAAGTATACACAGGTCTGGCCCTCTTCGCTTTCCTCCTACGAGGCGGTGACGGTGAGGCAAACCGGCAACGGCCTTGCCACTGGGCCACAGTTTGACGCCGCCCATCTGCCGCAGATCATCTTTCAGGACGATCCTGCGGAAACCGAAGTCAGTATCGATGTCGAAAGCCAGCGACTGCTTGCCAATTTCAGTATCTCCAACGACCAGACCAGCCGGACCTTGCTGAAGTTTCTGGAAAGCGGCACGCCGTGGTATGTGCCACTCTACATTCAATCGGAAACCAAGCTCGGCAGCCCTGCGGTGGCGGATCCCGATGGCGCAGGACCTCTCAACGGTGCGGAAGCGATCAGTACGATCAACGATACCAACGCCGATGGCGTGGCGGATCTGACACTGACGGTGAACGTGGGCGACCGCATTGAGCCGCCTGCTGGTTATTCCAAGGCCGGTTTCATTGCCGGTGGCGACAACTACTACCCCGCAGGCTATATCGATCCATTTACCGCGGGCGCGGCAGCGGCGACGTCTGGGGCGATCATTCCGGTGAACGCCTTATCCGGCCGGAATCAGCTTACGGTCTGGTGGTTCAAGGAAGTGACGGCACCCAGCGCGAAGTTTGCATCATTTTTCCTGCCAGCCAAAGTCGGCCGCTACACGGTAGTCTATCCGACCGGCAAACCACAGATCGTGATCGCCTCGGGGATCGGCACCGGCGATCTCGGGCCCTCTCAGCAGGAGGGCAGCGTCTATGTGCAAAACGATGTCACCAAGCCAGGCTTTAACCCCAACGAAGAACATGCGCTGTTACTCGGCAAAAGCGCCTACGCCCTGCGCGACGATTTGAATAATGCCACGACAACCTCGCAGCCGTTTGTGTTGCTGGCCTACACCAACCCGACCGACCGCCGGCCGAGCATCGACATCTATCAAGTCGTGCGTGAAACCTTCACTTATCCACTGGCCTACGACGCCATCGCGGGCACCAAGGCCCAACCGCCGGGACCGCTGTTTGCCCTGCCGCTGCCGCTCGACAACAACGGCGAGGTGTTAAACTACGAAGTCACAGGCGTGCCCGATCCAGCCAGCGGGCTCAATGCGCCGACGAGTTACGGCACCTTCACCTTCAAGGATCGCCAAGGCTACGACTGGACCTACCGCGGCGCTCACGCCAAGACCAGTGCCAGCGCGACGGCGGCGATCAGCAGTGGTACGGTTAGCAGCATCACCGTGTCTGCCAGAGGCGCAGGTTATGCAACCGCTCCTACGGTAAGCGTGGCGCCACCGACCAGCGGCACGACCGCCACGGCCACAGCAATCTTGGGCGGGCTCAGCGCCGCGAGCTTCACTATCACCAGCGGCACCAAGACGTATTCCGTTGCACCGACTGTGACCATTTCAGGCGGCAGCGGCAGCGGGGCGACGGCCACCGCAGTACTGAGTAATGGTCTCGTTACAGGAATTAGTCTGACCGCTGCGGGAACAGGCTACACCACTGCACCGGCGATTGCTTTTTCCGGCGGCACCCAGCTGGTCGCGGGTACAGCCCCCACGGGGATTGGCAATACAACGGGATTCTCGGTGACGGCGATATCTGTCACCAACGCGGGCAGCGGCTATACCATTTCACCGGAGATCCGAATCGCGCCGCCGATCAGCTTCGGGATGAGGTTCTTTTACAACTCGCTACCCGGCTTTTTTGAACCAAACCTAAGCCTCGCGAATCAACGCCCGGTCGGTACGGTGATGCCCTTCATTGCGAACACCGGCAGCGGCACCGTTGTGCCAGTGACGCTGGGCTACCGACCGAAGTGGCCGGATGACCCGACCCTGCCGATCGCTCAGCGCAAGATCGTGCCGGTGCTCAAGACTGCGGAAACCCTGACCTTACCGAAGGCTAGCGCCATCGCCGGTCAATTGCCGCAGGTCCGCGGTGCAACCAGCGCCGAGGTGATTTACCAGCAGTCGGTCGCTAATACGGGAGCCACCAATAACAGCGTAACGCTCCACGACCCGACCCGCGCCAAGACCGTGCTGTTGGCTGCGGGTGCGCTGGATAAGCTGCCACCTTCGGTCCTAACCAGCGACTACGCAGGCAAGACGTATTTCCAGAAGCTCTCTCCGAGCTTACAGCAGCGTTTCTACTATGATGCCACTGCGGGGACCTTGGGCGGGCTCGTTTTCAAGGGCGAGTTTGTCGATGAAATCGCCGGCGAGGATTACCTCAATCTGAATGTGCTCGGCACGGCGGATCTGGCGGAATTGCAAGCCCTCTGCCCCAGCACTGACACGGAATACAAAAACAAGTGGGATACTGCCATCAACGCGCTCAGAACTCAGTTGGAAACCTTCAGCGAGAGTGCGACGGTGCCAGGTCGCTATGAGGTCGATCCTTCCAAGGACAACCGCGCGATCGACAAAGCCACTCTGGCTGACATCCGCGATCGCGACACGGCGGTGGACAGCTATGCATTGACCTCGACGGGCAAGGGCACCGGCTACGTGACCTTAGTGTTTGAAAATGGTGAGGCCTTCACGGACCCGGGCAATACGGTGGCGATGCAGATTATCAAAGTTGATCCGTCACTCTACAAAGGCGACCTCAAGGTGCTACAAGCCAGCAATCCGCTCGACGAGCAAGTCACACTGCGCCACAGCGGTGACTATGCGGGCAAGCCGGAGCTTTACGAATTCGAGTGGCGCTATGGCTTCCCGACCAACGGCACCAACCCGACGATTACTTCCAGCAACATCAACACAGCGGCGAGCACCAGCACCTGGCTCAAGCCCAATGGCGACCTAGGCGGCTCGATCCTCGTCGGTGGATCGCCGACGGCTACAATCAGCAACCCCGCCGTGTTGATGGGCGACACGTATTTCACGATGAACTATCGCCTCAAGGTCAATGGTCAAGCGGCGGATGCAGGTTGGTCCGGTTGGGCAGAGCCTGCCTTGCTCGAGGGTTGGATCAAGCGCGTACTCGCCAAGATCACTCCATTCAACCAGAGGATGAGCGATCTCTACAACAGCGAGATCAATACCGACGTCTCGATGCTCACCCAAGCTGGTAAACGTTGGGAGGGTGACATTGCGCTGAATTTGAACAACATCAACGACGTCGGCTTGATCGAGATTTACGAAACCGTGCTCAATCGTGGTAAGAATTTTACCATCGGCTCAGGCATCGACTTCGCCTCAGCAAATAACGGGCTCATCCTCGCAGCGGGTTATTTGAATGACCTTTACACCATCCTAGGCAACGAGGCCTACGCCGACGGAGCGAACCCGACGATCTCGATCGACGATGCCAGTTCCAGCACCGAGGTAAACACCAGCCGCTTCTCCTTCGAGGGCCAGGTGGCCAGCTCGCTCGATGAGGAATTAGCGCTGCTCAAAGGTCGCGATGATTCGGTCAATCCGGGCGTCGGCACGGCTCCCGCTTACAACCGCCTGTGGTGGAACTACACTCGCGGCATCAACAGTGGCGAGGTGCTCTACGCCACCAACTATAACATCAAGGAAAAAACCGGCAGTAGCACCGCAAACGGCGTGGTCGATGCGGCGGACGCCCAGCGGATGTTCCCGCAAGGTCACGGCGATGCCTACGGTCACTACCTGACTGCTTTGAAAGGTTATTACAAGCTGCTCGAACACCCCTATTTCACTTGGCAAACCTCGGCGGAAGATGTCACGGTGCTCGGCAAGTCGATGCAGATCGACTACAAGGACGAGCGGAAATTTGCGGCGGCAGCGGCCAACGCCGCCAACAGCGCCCGCCAGATCGTGGCGCTGGTGCATCGCCAGAACTATAAAGACGACCCGGCCAGCGGCTGGAGCCAATTCCGCGACGGCAAGATCAACCCGCGCACTCAGGTGGTCCGCCACCAAGCACTCGACGAATGGGTCTCACGCAGCGCGCAGGGCAGTTACATCAATTGGGTCTCAGCCAACACCCTTCTGCCCGACAAGGACACCAATCCGAACCACAGCGGCGTGCAAATCATCGACCGCACCACCGTGCCGGAACTCGCTCAACTCGCCAGTGCGGGCAACGACTTCCAAGCCACAATCGACAGCGCCAACGCCCACCTTAATCCGCTGGGCTTGAGCCCGGGCGCGATCGCCTTCGACATTTCTCCGGCGGAACTGAAGGCTGGCAAGAGCCACTTCGAGCAGGTCTACGACCGCGCACTGCGGGCGACATTGAACGCCAAGGGAGCCTTCAACCAAGCCGCTAGGATGTCGCGCTTGCTGCGCAACCAAGAGAATCAGATCAGCGATTCGACCACCGCCTACGTCGACCAAGAGGGCGCGTTTGTTGGCCAGCTCATCGAGCTCTTCGGCTCGCCTTACAGTGGTGATATCGGCGTCGGCAAGACCTACGACCAAGACTACGCCGGGCCGGACCTTTACAACTTTTTCGTCGTGGATCGCCCGAGCGATCTAGTAGATACCTCGACGGCTGTAACCCTCAGCATCAAGGTGCCGACTGGAATCGCGGACTTCACAGGCGAATCGGTCAAAGACATCACCCTCGACGGGATCACTCCGAGCAACTCGGTCACCAAGACTCTCACAGTGCAGCCGAACAAGAACCTGCTGTGGTCCAGCGAGAGGTTTGGCAGCACCAGCGGCAAGCGTGCCCAAGTCGGCCGCATCCAGCAAGCACTGCTGGACTCCTATCAGGCTCAGGTGAGCTTTCTGGAAAGCAATCAAAAGCTGCAGGTGCTCAATACCCGCCTCAAGCGCGAGTTCAAGCTCATTGGAGAGATGGAGAAGCTTCACAGCGATAGCAATAATACGCGTAACAATACTGCCAATGAATATGGCGAGTTAGTCGCAAAACAATCGTCATTGGAAACCAGCTCGGAAGTTTTTGGAGCGTCTGCCGATCAGATGCTAGAAACTGCCAATGCCCTGGTGGAGTTTTTCCCTAAAGTGCTTGGATTGGCATCTGATGGAACTTCTAGTGCGCGGGGTGGGCTTCGAGCTGGAATTTTGGTGAGTTACAATGTTCTGAAGGCTAATTCATTGGCTGCTGGCTCAGCCGCCAACGCCTTGAGCAAGGATATCGAGAAAATCTTTCTCGACTACGATGCAAAGGTTGAGGCCTTAGGCTACAGCTACGAGGAAAAGCAGCAAATCTACGAATTCGAGCAACTTTACCGCGAGCTGCTCTCGGCACACTTCGAAGTGGCGCAACTTGCCACCGATTACCAGCGCAGCAACGAGGCACTGCTCAATGTGCTGGTCGAGGGTCAAAACCTGCTGGCTGACCGCGAGACCTTCCGCCAGCGTGCCGCGGCGGTTGTCAACGGCTATCGGACCAAGGACCTGACCTTCCGCACTTTCCGTAACGAGGCGCTGGAGCAATACCGCACCTTGTATGACCTCGCCGGCCGCTACACCTATCTCGCAGCCAAGAGTTATGACTATGAGACCGGCCTGTTAGGTACTACTAGTGGGCAGAAGGTCATCGCCAGCGTGGTTTCCTCCCGTGCACTCGGCGACCTTAGTGGTGACCAGCCGCAGGCCACCGTCAGCACCTTGGGTGATGCGGGACTGGCCGGAACCTTGGCTCAGCTCAATGCCGACTTCTCGGTGGCGGAAGGCCGCCTCGGCATCAACAACCCGGACCCCTACGGCACGCTCTTCAGCCTGCGTGGCGAGTTGTTCCGCATCCGCAAAGATGAAGCTAGCACCAGCGACGACGATGCCTGGAAGCAAACCCTCCAGCAAAACGTCGTAGCCGACCTCATGGCGGACGCCGATGTCGCTCGTTACTGCAACAACCTCAAGAAGCCCGATGGCTCCCGCGTGCCTGGCATCGTGATCTCCTTCGGCAGTAGCATCGACCAAAGCGCCAACTTCTTCGGGCTACCCGGTGCTGCTGGTGATCACGCGTATTCCCCTAGCAGCTATGCCACCAAGATCAGTAGCGCTGGCATCGTGCTAGATGGCTACGTCGGCATGGACCCCTATGCCATCGGTACACCCGGTGCGGGTGGCCCGGCATCTTCTGCGGCCAACGCCCTGCGCGCCACGCCGTATGTCTATCTGATCCCCTGCGGCAGCGACCGCATGCTGGCGCCTCCGCTGGGAGATACCAATACCCTGCGTAGCTGGACGGTGCATGATCAGGCGCTACCCCTGCCCTACAACCTAGGCGCGTCCGCGTTCAATACCACAAACTTCTTCAACGCAAACGGCACGCTTAGCGAGCAGCCTTGGATCCAGCGCAAACACCAAGCCTTCCGCCCAGTCAGCGATCCAGCCTTCTTCTATAGCAGTATTCCGGCGGAATACACCAACAGCCGCCTGATCGGCCGCAGCGTCTGGAATACCCAGTGGAAGATCGTCATCCCCGCCTACTCGCTGCTCAGCGACGAACAAGAGGGCCTCAACCGCTTCATTGCCAGCGTGAAGGACATCCAGCTCTTCCTCCGCACCTACTCGAACTCAGGAAATTGAT
>JBIIAI010000252.1:0-3733 GCA_044239965.1 Akkermansiaceae bacterium | reverse complement strand
TTCCATCATTGCGTTCAACATCGGCACTAAAGGCAAAATGAAGCTGTCATAATTGTAATAGGCCGTCGCGGGCTCATCATCAGGACCCACAGCTGCGTGAAGTCCGATCAAAGTCGCTTGCGAATTGGTGTAATAAAAACTCGGGCTCCCTGAGTCTCCGACGTTGAAGTAACAATCATCGTCCGAGCCCGCTGCGATCACATACTTGAACCACACCGCCTCAAACTTACCAAGCCCGACAGTCGTGGCATCAACTTCGTCCATATCATCGATGACCCCTCGCCCCGCACGCGCTGTATGCCCAAACACGACCAAGGGCTGACCACGCAAGAACAGCGGATTACCCGTCCGATAGTAAGGGAAAAACGTAATCCCGCTGAGCGGCGTCACTGCAGTTTGCAGCGTAGCGATGATCACATCGCTATCCGAGCCATCGTCATCCGGCACTACCCCAACACTGGCGATCACAGACTCGATAATCTCGTTGTCCATGTTCAAGAAACGCACGGTAGTACCGATCCCTAGCCCATAGTGTTTTGCAAAAACAACGTGCTTGGGAGAAACGAGCGCGACTTGTTTATCCACCTCATTTTTGATCCAACCGACCCCCGTGTAGCGTGAGCCATCGAAGGTAAACGAAGGATTGTGAACTGGATTGTTAGGGAACCCCGTGAAGCGATCGTGGCGCACAGGATCATAGAGACGATGAATCAGGGCGGACGCAGAATCAGCGCACAGCAAAGCTGCGGAAATGATCATGCGCAAAAACACCCTGCCGACCACGCTCATCACTTCACGTCATCTTCGGCTTTTTCTTCCGGAGTCACCAAGGTATGGAACTCATCAATCCAGTCATTGGCTTTGTTATGAGTGATGTATTCCTTGATGTGCGCCAACATGCGCAAGGCGGCTGCACGCTGATCCCCACTTTTGTAAAGATCGAGCTCTTTTTTCCATTTCAAATCCGGCAGTGTTTCCTCACGAAATTTCACCATTGCTGGAGTGCTATCCTCTTTCTTGCTCAGCGCATTTTCTTCGGGGCGTTCGGCAGAGAAAAACTCCACCTTAGAGGCCTCCATCTGGATGCGCTTGTCCCAGGCCTCGGCGAGTGAAGCAATGCTTTGCGGCTTGCGCAATGGTGGCAAAATCACCTGATCAAAGGCTCCTCCCAAATCCAATGGCGAGAGCGGCCACTGCTTGAGTTTTAGTTCGCCCAACTCGTAAGCACGCACAAAAACCGTGCCTGTCACCGGTTCCGAAAGCAACCGCTGCTGACCTTCAAGCTGCTTCGCATTGGCGAAAATCGAATTCAACGCCTCGAGCACCTCGGGCGCAAGCTTATGGCGATCATCAGGACGCGCGGTGGCGCGCATTGACAACGACAACCAGTTCAACTGATGACGCAGAGCCTCCTTAAATTCGGGTCTTTTCAATCGACCCTCTTCACGGCGTTTCCAATCACGAAACTCCTGTGACTTTTTCTGTTGATCCGTGAAGTCGGCCTTTTCCACGCATTTCACGAACAAATTGAGTGCCGCATCTTCGCTTTGCAAGGCCGCGCGATAATCATCGACTGCCGACTTGTAGCGGGTGTCGAGATGCTCCAATGCCCCTTCCTTGATCGCCTTAAGCCTTTCGCGAAGCTCTTCCAGATCAGCCTGAGACAATGGATCAGCGGAGGCCACCGTGATGCATGAGAGCAATGCGACGAATAATGATTTGTGCAACATATTGGGTATGCGCCAATTGTTTCAGAAAATTTCTGCGCTGACAAGAGAAGACTACGAGGGGGCAAACCAGAGGAAATTGGTCTGCGAAACGAAGGGCTGGATCAACGTAAAAGCCAACTCGTCAGCCGATGATGCCATCAACATTCCACCACATTCACCGCCAGCCCCCCGCGCGAGGTTTCTTTGTATTTGGCGTTCATGTCGCGACCAGTAGCGCGCATGGTCTGGATCACTTTGTCGAGCGATACATAGTGACTGCCGTTCGATGACATAGCGAGCCGCGAGGCATTGATGGCCTTGACGGCCCCCATCGCATTGCGCTCGATGCAAGGAATCTGCACCAGACCACCAATGGGATCACAGGTCAGACCGAGGTTGTGCTCCATGCCAATTTCTGCGGCATTTTCTACCTGATGCACCGTGCCTCCGAGATATTCGACTAGACCCGCAGCAGCCATCGAGCAAGCGACGCCCACCTCTCCCTGACAACCAGCTTCAGCTCCTGAAATGGAGGCATTGCGTTTGTATAGCATGCCAATCGCAGCAGCCGTGAGGAGAAAACGATGCACTCCATCGCGATGCGGCGAGGTCTTAAATCGGAGCGCGTAATGAAGCACAGCGGGAATGATGCCTGCCGCTCCATTGGTAGGAGCCGTAACGACTCTTCCGCCCGCAGCATTTTCTTCGTTGACCGCAAGCGCGTAGAGATTGACCCAATCGAGCACCGAAAGCGGATCAGCGAGTGCTGCCTCGGGGCGTGCGCAAAGTTGATCGTAGTTTTGCTTCGCACGGCGCTTGACCGCAAGCCCACCGGGTAGAACCCCGTCGCGAGTGATGCCGCGCTTTACGCAATCTTGCATCGCCTGCCAGACAGCATCGAGCTGGTTTCTTGTTTCGGCCTCGGGGCGATAAGCCGCTTCATTGGCCAATACCAACTCGCTCATGGAAAGCTGCAGGGACTCACAGAGTTCGATCAATTCCTTAGCAGAGCGAAACTCATAAGGAACTTTCACCGATGCTGGCTCGCGCTGCATTTCTGCTTCTGTGGCAATAAATCCGCCGCCTAACGAATAAACGATCTCCTCCACGAGAACAGCATCATGTTCATCCATTGCAAAAAAATGCATACCATTCGGATGCAAGGGCAAGGGCTTAAGACGCTTGAAGGCGATGTCTTTTTTCGGGTCAAAGGCAATGGAGCGATCCGACGACCAACTCAGAGACTTGGATTGTGCACACTGCCCCAACAGCGTCTCAACGTTATCGACCATGACGCTCTCGGGTCTTTCACCTAGCAATCCGAGTACAATCGCCGAATCTGTACCGTGACCCTTACCCGTAGCAGCGAGGCTACCATAGAGATCACAACCGATGCGTTTGACTTGATCATAACAGGCCGCACCCTCGATTTTTCGGCGAAATTGCTCCGCGGCACGCATCGGACCGACCGTGTGAGAGGATGATGGGCCGATGCCAATGGTGAAGAGATCTAGTGCAGAAATGTTCATGAGCCGAGCCATAAATGCACACGATACAACAACAAGCAATGCAGAATCGATTTCTTGTTGCAATGAATGGAACAGTTGATACAAAAAACGTATGCCGAATCCACGTCATCTTCCGTTCACTTTGTGCTCCGCCCTATGCCTCATGGCGTCGCCTTTGCACGCACAAGAAAGTGCGCCACTGAATGCGACTACAGAGATCGCGCCCAAGGTCAAGGCCGCGCGCGAGATTCTAGACACATGGCAAGCACAGGACCCAGAGAAAGCGAGGCGGGTCTTGCACATCGTGTTATGGACGCCAAACGATCGTGCTCCAGCGCCCGAATATCGCGAGCGCCTAACGGCGATCATGAAGGACATTCAAAAATTTTACGCCAAAGAAATGAAGCGCCTTGGCTTTGGCGAGCGCACGATTCAGCTCGATCTCAAAGGCGATCAACTGCTAAACATTCATGTAGTGAAAGGCCGCAAGCCTTATGCCGCTTACAATGGTGACAG
>JBIIAI010000251.1:0-3747 GCA_044239965.1 Akkermansiaceae bacterium | reverse complement strand
CCCGCGCGCTCGATCACATCGAGGAAAAAAATGCCAGCCTGCGCGCACTCCATCACTTTGAGCGCGAACTTGCACGACTCCACGGCGTTGGGCGCAGTGGCGGTCATACCGCCATGCTTGATCTCGCCGACCTCGGTGCCGGCCTGCCCGCTCTCCGCGCCCAGCTCCTACAACGGCTCGCGTAGCACATTTGCCATAAGATCAATCAAAATTGACTAAAAATTCCACATTTTTGCAGAAATATCAAAAAACCCGAACTTTTTTCTTTGCATAACACTTTTGTTACAGTAAAATGAGTGCGCATGAAAGTTCACCCCACCCGACTCACAGCCATGCTTCTTTGTGGCACCGCCCCTTGCCCAAGCTGACATTGTCACCGAATGGAACACTGCCGCGCTCAACGCGATCCGTGTCAACAAGACTGCTCCACCAGCTGCATCACGCGCACTCGCGATCACTCATCTTGCAGTGTATGATGCCGTAAATTCGATCACTCTTACACACGAAGCTTACAACAGCTACCAGCCCGTCGTTGGCCCAAGTTCGATCGAGGCTGCCGCTGCCCAGGCTGCACACACCGCACTCAGCTAGCTCTTCCCAGCGCAAAAAGCGGTGTTTGATTCCATGCTGACCAATCAGCTTGCTGGCGTTACCGATCTTACCCAGCGCGCTAATGGTGCCACCATCGGCATCAATGCCGCAAATGCCATGCTTAGCTCGCGTGTTGGCGATGGCTCAGCATCCACAGCCACATACAACTACCCTGCTGCCGGGACAATCGGAGGCTACGTTGCTACGCCAAACGCCTATGCATCCTACGCTTTGGCACAATGGAAAGACGTCACGCCCTTTGCGATGAGCAGCACCACGCAGTTCCGCCCTGAAGGTTCTCCCGACATCAATTCCGGCTACTACACCGCTGCCTACAATGAGGTGAAATCTCTGGGTGCGAACAATAGCACCGCTCGCACCGCTGATCAGACCGCTATCGCTTATTTCTGGGCTGACGGCGGCGGCACTGCCACCCCTCCGGGTCACTGGAACCTCGTTAGCCAACAGGTATCCTCACAAGCAGGTCTCACGATCGAGCAAAACGCACGACTTTTTGCCTTGCTCAACATCGCCACTGCCGATGCTGCGATTGCCGCATGGGATGCGAAATTTGAAGATGCCATGTGGCGCCCGATCACTGCGATTCGAACGGAAGACGGTAATAACAATACCCTTACCGATGCTGGTTGGACTCCGCTCTTGGCAACGCCAAACCACCCATCATACGTCAGTGGTCACAGTACTTTCAGTGCAGCAGCTGGTGGCATCCTAGCTGAATATTTTGGCACCGATCAAGTCAACTTCAGCGTAGTGAGCGAGGACATCACCAATCTTCCCGCTGGTTACACCCGCGAATTCGATAGCTTCTCTGAAGCCGTCGATGAAGCAGGCATGTCGCGCATCTACGGTGGCATTCACTTCCAGTTCGACAACGTCGATGGCCAGGAAATGGGCTACGCACTCAGTGATTACGTCGCCAGCAACTACCTCCGCGCCGTGCCAGAGCCCTCCAGCACTCTACTCCTACTGGTCACCGCTCCCCTTCTCCTGCGCCGCCGCCGCGCATAAGGGTCTACAAGTCGAAGGTCTTAAAGTCATAAGGTCGGGACGGGTTGCCGCAATAGGCGCATCCTGCCGGCCTTTCCTTTCGCCGTTTAGGCCTTCGTCCAAAAAATCGCTAAAGCTGTAAGAGCCAGAGGCAAATACAGCAGTGTAAACAAAAACAACTTCCGTGCGCTCGCGCGATCACCTGCTTTGCGGAAACGTGCAGCCAGCACTACGGTCCATGCACCGAGCAGGAAACCGATTAGCATCCATGCAAGCCCCGCCGTGCCCATTAACCAGGGCCACACGGCGAGTAAAGCCAGCAAGCCCGCAAAAAACATCGAGAGCGTACCGCTTTTGCGTCCGCTCACATCACCGTTCGACCACATCCGATATCCCGCCGCCTCGTATTCCTCGCGGCATAACCAGTTGATCGCAATGAAATGCGGCAACTGCCACAAAAACAACAGCGCAAACAAAAACCACGCCGATCCATCCAAGGCACCGCCCGCAGCCGTCCAGCCAATCATCGGCGGAATCGCGCCCGGAATGGCACCCAGCAGCGTATTGACCGAATGCTTGCGCTTCATCGGCGTGTAGAGAAACACGTAGGTCACCAGCGTGATCAAGGTCAACACCGCCGGCATTTTCCCCACTTTGATCGACAAATGCACCAGCCCGAAGGTACAAAGCAAAGTCCCGATCGCAAATGCCACCAACACGTCCATGCGCTTGGCGGGCAGCGGACGATTCGCCGTGCGCGCCATTTTCGCATCCAAATCAATCTCCATCAGTTGATTGAACGCTGCCGAGCCAAAAGCCGCCGCCGCCGTGCCCACGATCGTATGCACTAGCAACATCCAATCCCAGCCATGCGCGCGCGATCCCAGAAAATAACCGAAAAACGTTGTCACCAACACAAACGTGTTGAGACGGACCTTCGTTAGAACGGCGAGGTCCTTGCGGAACATCCCCTTCTGCTCCACCTGATGGTCATCCAACTTCCCGTCATCACTCATGCGCTGCCCCTACTGTGCACAGAACCCCAGAAATCACAAACGCCAATTTTTGCTAATTCCTTTTTGCGGGATCGATCGAACTCGACAACTCTCACGATTTCTGCTTGAATCAAGCTAACCCAATCGCATGACGGAAGAGCAAGAAATCACCCTACACGTTACCTTGCAATGCATGGTTATCGTGATGGTAGGTTTTGTCATCTATCGCATGGCACGCGCAAACGGGCGATACCTGAAACTTGCAGGAAAGATCTGCCTCACATGGTTGATCCGCATGGTGAAAATCTTCATCACCCATCTCATCGAACATCCGCGACCCTGGCAAATGGCCTTGTGCCGCATCGGGTTATACGGAGCCTTGATTTGTTTCGTTGTTCCAATCATTGCGATTTTTTCTTATGTGAATACCAGTGACATAGTAGACCGCTACGTTTTGATAATCAAATTGTTCAGTGATCAACTCATCGGGCCGATCTTCCTGATCTTGTTGAGTGGCTCGCTACTTCTGATGATTTTTCATCGCAAACAGATCCCGGTCTTTTTTCCGCTGCTTTCAGCTTTGGGAGCATATTACACTGTTGAAAATTGTGGTTCCGTCGCGCACGAGTTCAGTCATGAATTGTTTGACGAATGTTCAGGCTATGGCGAACTGATTTTCTATCCGATGATCGCAACGGCAATCGCCCACGGACTTTTGTATTTGCGTGACCGTTATGCGTGGAAAAGTCAGAATGCGCCGTATGCATCAGTCCTATCTTGAAAGGAAATCCCATGAGCACCAAAGTAAAAAGAGTCTGCCCGAAGCTTCAGAATGCTTTTATTTCCTCGATCATCATACAATTGATCCTGTTGGTATTCACCGAGATGACAGGCGTTCATATGTGGCAAATTTTCATCTTTGCAGTGGCGGGTTACAATAGCTATCCGATCTCCGCATTGATTTTCCGGCCGAAGTCGCCAACGTCAGTGGATCTCATTCTGATCCCCACGGGAATTCTTATCGTTTACCCCCTTGCCTTTGCTCTAGCAGATTTTGTCTGGCATCTTCGTGGGTTTTAGCTGGTGGAAATACAATTTTTCGATTAACTTCAGCAATACTCATTTCATCAAAAAAACATGCCATGAAAGAATT
>JBIIAI010000089.1:0-12514 GCA_044239965.1 Akkermansiaceae bacterium | reverse complement strand
GCATCGCGCTCTTCTTTGAGCTCGTTGATGCTGAGGTCGATCTTTTCTTGGCTGAAGGCATCGACAGCTATGCAGGTAGTAGGCTTTTTCTTGGCGGGCATGGTAGGAAAAGTGGTGAGTGTGGAGTGATCAATGATAAGTGGGAGAACTGGATTCGAGGGTATCGGCGTGGAGAATATCGAGGTAACTGCGGTAGGCGTAAAGTTTGCGGTAGTTCTGACCGGTGATTTCGTGGATGATGCCGCGTTTTTCCAGGGTAGCGATTGCCTTCGTGGCGGTCGGTGTGGAAACTCCGAGCGAGTGAGATGCTTGGGGGACGCTGGTGATGGGACGGCGCTGCATGTGCTGATGCAGTCGAATGACCGATGATGCTTCGGTTTGGAGTATCGTCGCATCGCGTGCAAATAGCTGAAGTAAATCGCGTGCGGTCTGGGTGGCGGCACGTGAGGTCTCCAGAACGCCAGTGAGGAAAAATGAGAGCCACTCTTCCCAATCGCCAGAGAGGCGGATTTCCTGAAGAAGCCGGTAGTATTCGGCGCGATTTTTTTTCAGGTAGAGGGATAGATAAAGCATGGGAGAATCCAGCACTCCCTCGGCACACAGGATGAAGGTGATGAGCAATCGACCGAGCCGTCCATTGCCATCGAGGAAGGGGTGAATCGTTTCAAATTGCACATGAGCGAGCGCCGCCTTGAGGAGTGGGCGGGTTTTCACAGGTTGGTCGTGAAGAAAAAGTTCCAATGCGCCCATGGCATCCATAACCATTTCGGGAGGTGGAGGCACGAAGCGGGCGGTGCCCGGACGAGAGCCACCGATCCAATTCTGGCTGGTGCGGAACTCTCCTGGCATCTTGCCGCTACCCTTGCCGTGAGATAGCAGGATGCGGTGGATGTCACGTATCATCCGCAGGGAAAGCGGCTCGCCTTTCTTCAGAAGTTCCAATCCATGCTGCATGGCATCGACATAGCAGGAAACCTCGGCGGCATCCTCTTCCAAGCCTGCGGGAGTGTTTTCCAACTCGTGGCTGAGAAGATCCGAAAGGGAAGATTGTGTACCTTCGATCTGGGAGGAAAGCACAGCTTCTTTTCTGACATAGGAGTAGAGAAATAGCCCGGGATCAGGCAACAGGAGGGAAACACCGTCCAAGCGCCCCAGAGCGGTAGATGCGGCATCCAGCAAAGCCCCCAGCTCACCATCGATTACCAGTGTCGGTTCTGGAGGCAAAGAATGAGGTACGAAGGCTGCAGCTTTCTCTCCAGTGGTGCTAATGGGCAAATAATGGCCTGTGAGTCCGCGCTTCATGTAAAGAAAATTGTCATTTTGTTTAATTGTCGACGCGATATGTAAAGATTTGTTTCATTTGATCAAGGAGAATTAAACTTTTTGGCAATTTTCTTTCATTTCGATGGATCAAATTAAAGTTTTGTTGCATTGGGGGAGATCGGCGATCATTTTCTGGAAATGGCTTTCTGCTTTTTCGGCAAAGTCGGACTGGATTTCACAGACGTCACGAAACTCGACGAAGGCCCTTTTTTAATCTGTTTCATCAGCGCAATCAGCGGTTCAACTTAGGATTTCAGGTTTATGACTTTTACGGCGGATCGAAAGGGATTGAAAATCCGTTCTCCACAATAAAAAAAGCCGCTGGGCACGATGGCGCAGCGGCTTTGAAGAAGATGGAAGAATTTACTTGAGCAGGTCTTTCACGGCATCGCGCTCTTCTTTGAGCTCGTTGATGCTGAGGTCGATCTTTTCTTGGCTGAAGGCATCGACGGGGACGCCTTGCACCACTTCCCATTTGCCATTTTCGATGGTGCGGATCGGCATGGAGGCCATCAGGCCTTTTTCAATGCCATACGACCCATCGGAGCAAACAGCGACGCTGTGCCAGTCACCGGCAGGTGTCGGTGTGATCAGGCTCTTTACGGTATCGAGCGCGGCATTCGCAGCAGAAGCGGCGGAAGAAGCACCACGAGCTTTGATGATCGCGGCACCACGTTGTTGCACGGTGGAAATGAATTCACCCTTGAGCCACTCGACGTGGGAAATCACTTCGGTCACAGGGCGACCGTTGATTTTTGCATTGGTGAAGTCTGGATACTGCGTAGCGGAGTGATTGCCCCAGATGCACATGTTGGTGACCTTGGACTGATGCACGGCGGCTTTTTTCGCAAGTTGGCTCTTGGCGCGGTTTTCGTCGAGACGAGTCATCGCGAAGAAGCGGTCATTTGGCACGCCATCAGCATTGTTCATGGCGATGAGAGCATTGGTGTTGCAAGGATTGCCGACGACGAGAACGCGCACGTCTTTGGCAGCATTGCGAGCGATTGCTTTGCCTTGGCCGGTGAAAATTTTGCCATTGATGCCAAGCAAGTCGCCACGCTCCATCCCCGCTTTACGAGGAACGGAACCAACGAGCAGGGCCCAGTTGGTGTTGCGGAAACCTTCGTTCAGATCCGCGGTAGGCACCACTTCATTGAGCAGAGGAAATGCGCAATCGTCCAGCTCCATGACCACGCCTTCCAGCGCAGGCAAAGCGGGCTCGATCTCGATCAAGCGCAGATTCACCGGTTGATCTGGGCCAAAGACCCAGCCGGATGCGATGCGAAACAACAAAGCGTAGCCGATCTGGCCAGCGGCTCCCGTAACAGAAACAGTAATTGGTGGTTTCATAAGACGCGCCCTCCATAGACGTCTTTGTGGCATCGGTCAAGAAACGCATGCAGCTTTCGCAAAATATGCCGCGATTTTGCAAATCGAGCATGACGCATTTACGGAACTTCGAGCCGAAATTGCGGAATTCTGGTAAAAACGGCCTCGCCCGTGGCGGTTTCGCCGAAATACGCACCGTTTACGGTCGCCGATTCCGCCACAACATGATAGCTGTTGTAGGTGAATTCATCGCCATTCTCGAAGAAGGGCATCTCACCGACCACGCCCTCGCCTTCCACGACCACGGTCTCGCCATCGTCCTCGCGGACCACCCACTTGCGTCCGCGCAGTGTCACGACTTCGTCCGATTCATTCCAAATGCGAATGGCATACAAAAACGGATACGGTTTTTCCGCTGGGGCATCCAGTTCCGGCATGAAGCGCACCTCGCGCACCTCGACATTCCAGCCAATCAATTCTCTCACAAACAACGCTTTAGCCGATCACGACATCACCCGCAAGTCTTGATGCTGCGTGCACGCAGACGAATCCGAAAAAAATTTCACCTTTGAGATTGACAGCGGGCGAAAATTCGAGTTCATTTCCCTTCCCGCGATGACAATCACGATTGCTCCTCGCCACAACATTTTCCCTTTATTGCCGGTAACGGCGGAGTAGCCAAGTGGGAAGGCATTGGTCTGCAAAACCGACATGAATGGGTTCGACTCCCATCTCCGCCTCCAGCAAATCCTGAAAAACTCAGGCATCTAACAAGACTGGGGTAGCTAAAAGTATTTGTCTGATAAAAAAACTCTGCGTTTGACTCTACAAACTCTTCGCCTTTGCGCTTCGTTCCTAGCTGAGCAAAGAGCTTTTTTAAACGACGGATTTTACGGATTATACTGATTGTTTGATGATGGAAAATGAAGAGCCTTCAAAAATAAATTTTTCCCTGATAACTTCTAACCAATAACCGATAGCTTTATAAAATCCGTAGTTTCATTGCTGTTTCTAGGATAAAGCGCACTTGCATCGGATAACCCCCTTTTTGCGACTCTTGTATTTTTTTTGCGGCCAGAAAAATCAATGCACCATTCAATCACTTGACCTCGCCCCAGATCGCTTGCATGAGCTTGTGGACCTCAGGCTCGGCTTGTTTGAGTTCGCCGGGACTGAAGGGATAAAAATCGTTTGCGCCAAAATACGCTTCGGTCATTTCCGAAAAGAATTCCTTCTGATTCGTTAGACCGTAGTGTCGATGTTTTTGACCTGAATTATTGAGCACGGCTTCGTATTTCCCGCTGTCGCAAAATTTTTTCCAAGCATCTAACAAACGTTTTTCCTCAAAACCGAGGACTTGATCGTGGTAGGCGTGGGCGAGTTCATGAAGAATCACCAGCGGCATACGGACATTTTCTTTCGGGTCGAGTAAATCGCTCGCCTGTGGGATGTGCACGCATTTTTCCAACTGCTCGCTGTAACCATTTTCGATCAACCATGCTCGACTCGGATGGTATTGCATCGACTGAAGTTTGCCGTGATTGAGATCCAACTGAATGGCGACTTTTTGCAATTTCTCCAACGCGGGTTGCGGCACAATCGCCACAATGTCCGTGAGCTTGGCATCGAGCAGATTTACGGCACGCGCGCCGATTTCCTGATTTTCTCCCGCGAGCAAGCGAGCATCAACGCGAACCGTCCAGCCCTCAATTTTGCGTTCTTCGTGCTTGGTTGGCAATGCTGGCACCTCGGCCAGGGCGATGGCAGCACTGGTAGAAAAAAGGATCGGCGCAAAAGATTTCAAGAATGTCATACTCCTGTTTACTCGATCACCATGGTGCTTTTATCGTGACTTCGAAGTTTTTGTTCGTAGAGTTCGCGATATGTCACGACTGCCACGTATTTTTCTACTCCTCTTACTGCTAATACTGCGTGGCCATACCGCCGATATTACCGAGCCTCAACGCATATTATTCATCGGCAACAGCTATACGGGCTACAACAATTTGCCGCATTTGGTCGGTGAAATCATCAGCAGCAATGGCAACGAAAAACCTCATATCAAGTCATCCAACCCGGGTGGCAGGACGCTGGAAAATCATCTGAGCATTCGAGAAACGCTGACGTTGATCGACGAAGGAAACTGGGATTGGGTAGTCATCCAAGGCCACAGCATGGAAGCTGCGATGTCAGAAATCAACGAGGTCACACGCAAGTCCTTTCTTGGCAGTGGTCGTGCTCTCGCCGAACGAATTCGCAAAAGCAGTCCCAAAGCGCGGATTGTATTTTATCAAACATGGGCGCGCCATGCCGACTATTGGAAAGCTCCAAAGGTAGATCGCAGCATCGGCAATTCCCCTAACGAAATGAGCGAGCGCATCCGCACATGGTATGACAAGCAGCAAGAGCAATGCGCCAATAGCTTTGTCGCTCCCGTCGGCCAAGCCTGGACTTTGTTTTACCAAGCTCATCCCGAGCAGGCCAAGGCATTGCACATCGCCGACAATTCCCATCCGAGCTATCAGGGTTCCTATCTCGCCGCTCTGGTGATCGCGCACAGCATGAATGCTCTCGATGGGAAAAAGCCCATTGTGTTCCGCGGCAAGCTGACCGAGCAGGAAGCAAACGACTTGCAAGCAATCGCAAAGAAGGCATGCGCCGCGCCTGCGCTAAAAAACTAAGCTCTTTTGCGCCATGGAGAGCAATATATTCTATTGCAGCCCACTTGGCGTTACGCTAGTTTGCGCGCATGCGCACCACACGCTCTCATCGCACGATTCGCCTGGGCATTCTCGGATCAGGTTCCGGATCGAACTTTCAAGCACTGCTTGATGCCATCGCCGCAGGCACATTAAACGCAGAGGTTGCCTTGGTCCTCAGTGATGTTCCGAATGCAAAAATCTTGGATCGCGCACGCCATGCAGGCATCCGCGCCGATGTGATCGATTGCCGTGGATTTGCCAACAAATTCCCCGATGAAGCACAGGCGGAGACAGCGCGCGCGCTCGGTGAAGCCGAGGTCGATCTCGTATGCCTTGCGGGATTTATGCGATTGATCAAGGCCCCCTTGCTCGCGGCTTTTCCCGAACGCGTGATCAACATTCACCCATCGCTCTTACCCGCATTTCCGGGCCTTGAGGCATGGAAGCAAGCGCTCGATGCGGGAGTCTCCGAAGCGGGCTGCACCGTGCATTACGTCGATGCCGGCATGGACACCGGCCCGCACATCATTCAAGCGAAAGTGCCTGTGCTGGCTGAAGATGACTACGCGACCTTGCACGCGCGCATTCAGGTGGAAGAACATCGCATTTATCCCCTCGCTGTGCAGATGGTGGCCGAGAAAATTTTCACCTAACATCGTGATGCGTGAAATGCGTTGGACATTGCAAGAGCTGATCGACTTCGAGGTGCAAGCCTCAGAAAGCGCACCTTCACCTAACGAATTGTTAGAGAAAATCCGCGCTATCGAAGGAGATCCCCTCACCCGCAAGCGCAGCGGGCTATTGCTCTGGACACGCTACGGCAAGAGCGACGATGAAGCATCCGTGGGGAAAAAATTTCTCGCGAGCCTTGCCATGATCACGCTGGGATTTGCTCTCGTTAGTCTCCTTTCCTCGGCGGCAGCGGCTTGGGGCAGCAAGGCGCAAGATGGACGAGGATTCCATGTGCTCGTATTTCTCTGTGTAGCACTTTTTTTGCCATGGCTGATTTTTCTGTGCGGCATTTTGGTGATGACCTTCCGGCGCCACCTGACACCATTATCCTTTCTCGGCAGCTGGATGATTGGTCGCGTTACCAAGAGCCTACGCATGTCGGATGCCTTGCGCAGCAGTTTGCTCGATCACGGTAAAATTCTTGGCTGGCGCATCTCGCAGCAATTGCAATGGGTCGCAATTTGTTATCATCTCGGTGCCGCATTGGGCTTGCTCGCACTCGTATTTTTCCGCGATGTCGCCTTTGTGTGGGAATCAACAACGCCCGATGCCATGCAGCGGTTTCTTGAAACCTTGGTGCGCGTTCTCAGTGCTCCGTGGGCACATGTTCTTCCGCAAGCCGTGCCTGATGTCGAGCAGAGTCGTTGGCAAGCAGGCACAGTCCCCTCGCCATTCAGCAATCATGCATGGTGGCATTTTTTGTTGCTCGCGTTGATGATTTGGGGAGTCTTGCCGCGACTGATGTTGATGTTTTTCTCCCGACACAAAGAGTCCAGTTTGTTAGAAAAAATGGCATTTGCGGCCCCTCATCACCGCAAGCTGTGGCGCACTCTCGATGGCGTGCGGCGCGAGGACGTATCCACCGCACCAGCCGATGGTGCGCTCGTGATCGATGTCGGAGGCATCGCGCCTGATCACGAAAAACTCCGACCGTTTTTATTGCAACATCTCCGAGTCAATCCCATCGCTTGGCATCGCACCGATGTGTTAGATCAGCAACAAACACAAACTCTTCAAGAGGCCATTCGCCAAGCACCAGCGGGCATTGTGTTGCTCGTCGAGGCCGCAGCTCTCGCCCCTCGATTGATGACAACGCTGTTAGGAAAAATCCGCAATTTGCATGCAAACAACCGCGTGATCATTCTTTGCTTGGCTGATGAAACGCAGCAACAAGAACGCGAACAGTGGTCGGATTTCACCGATGGACTTGCAGGTCAAAACATCGAACTTTATTTCCATACTCCCCCGCCATGAACCATTGGATCCATCCTGAGCTGCCGTGCTTTGCTGTTGTCGGTCGCGTCAACACGGGCAAATCGGCCGTGCTCGCCACTCTGTTAGAGATCGATGATGACTCCATCATTCGCGTCAGCCCGACGCCCGGAGAAACCACATCGGTGCAGGTTCTTCCCTTGGTGCTCGATGGCAAAGAGCGCATGCGATTTCTCGATACGCCTGGCTTTCAGCAAGCTGTCGCCGCCAAGCAAGCGATTCAACACATCGCTGGTGAGCGCACGCCAAACCTCGATGATCTGCGCGTTTTTGTGAGCCAATGTGCTAACGAATTTCCTGATGAATGCATACTTTTGCAACCCTTGATCGAAGGCGCGGGCGTGCTTTACATCGTCGATCCCTCAAAGCCCTTGCGCGACTCATTTCTCGCCGAAATGGAAATCTTACGCTGGACGGGTCGACCGCGTCTGGCATTGATGAATCAAAAAGACGCAAGCACCAGCCAAGAAGCCGAGTGGCGCAATCGTCTCGGTGCCACCTTCAATCTGGTCCGCACCTTCAATGCTCATCATGCACGCTACGCCGAGCGACTGCGTCTGCTACGCTCCTTGCTCGACATTGAAGAAAGCCATCGTAATGCACTGGAGCATACCATTGCCTTGATTGGTGAGGAGTGGCAGCAACGCGAGGAACAAAGCGCCGAAATCATCATTGGATTTTTGGAATCGAGCCTCCTGTTGCGCAGTGCAAAAACTGTTCCAGCACGCGAACTCAGCACACCTGCGCGACAAGAAAAAATTCGCGAGCAATTGGCAATCGACTACTACCAAGCATTGGCAAATCTTGAGCATAAGGCCTCTAAAGAATTGTTAGAACTGTATCGACACCATTTGCTCAAAGCTGATCTTCGCGAGAACAGTTTCCAAGGGCTTGATCTCGAAAGCCGTGAGACCTGGAAAAAATGGGGTCTCAGCCGCCATCAACTCGCCGCAGCGGGAGCCATCGCGGGTGCCATCGCAGGAGGATCAATCGACATCGGCACGGGCGGCTTAAGCCACGGCATCGCCACCGCGTTTTTCACCCTAACAGGTGCTGGGGCTGCCTACTTCAAAGGCAATCAACTGCCATCCCTGAACGTCGCATTAGACGGCATCAAAGTGGATGCGACAGAACAACGCTCGATCAGCGTCGGGCCACCAGGCAATGCAAATTTTCCCTGGATTCTACTCGACTCGATGCTCTTGATCCACGCCCGCATTCTCACTCGCGCACACGGTCGTCGTGACTTGGAGACATTGAATATCGAAGACAATCCCCAAGGCTTCAGCCGTGATCTCGCGAAGCAATCCAGAGCCACACTGACGAAATGGTTTGAGTCCTGCCTAAAGTCATCGCCAAACCGCGCATTGGAACCCGAGGTGTATGAGATCATTCTTCATGCCTTGAGCCATAAGCGGGAAAAGGCGTGACTATTTTTCTTGTCAACCAGCTCTTTGTTCTACAAAGTAAGTGCATGGATACAGCTCGGGAAGCAGCAGAGCAGTTGCGGATGATTCGCAACTTAATGGAGCGGGCAACGATTTTTCGCGCTCTCACCGGAGAAACAGCTCTCGTCGGAGGCGCCTTAGCTTGCCTCGCCGCATGGGCTTCTGAGAAAAAAATGGGGCTCGCATGGGCGCAGTTTTGGCTCATCGGCCTTGCATTTGTCATCGGCTTTTACATTTTCCAAATGTGGCGCATCGCCCGCGCCAAAGATGGTGGCAAGATCTGGAACCAAAGCCTGAAATTAGTGCTTCGTTGCGCGCTGCCATCTCTGCTTGCCGGAGGTATTACCGGACTACTCATCGCGAAAGGAGCCCAACAAGGTCATCGCGAACTCGCCGCTTGCTTCTGGATCACCCATTACGGCATTGCTCTGCTAGCGATCCGCGAATTCGTACCCAAATCAATGGTCTGGCTCGGCTGGGCTTTTGTGATTTTCGGCGTCGTTGCTTTGTGCACTTTTATGACTTCAGACATCGCCTTCCAAGTCATGCATAAGCTTAATGGTTCACGCCTGATGGCGCTCTCCTTTGGCGGTCTGCATTTGCTCTATGGCGCTCTGATCGTTACCACCAACCAGCGCGAATCCGCGAATGATTGATTTTTCCAAGCTCGACAAAACCATCCACGAGAAAGGCCGCCTGTCCATCATGACGCTGCTTGCTTCTCGAGCTGAACCGTGGTCATTTCAGGATCTGAAATGCCAGCTCGATATGAGTGACGGAAATCTGATCACTCACCTGCGCACTCTCGATGCCGCCGGTTATTTACAAAATGAAAAACTCACCGGCGATGGCCGCCCGCAGACGAATTACTGGCTCTCCAAACCCGGCAAAAAGGCATTCGATAGTTACCTCTCGATCCTTGAAGAAATTCTCAACATCGGGCGCTGATTTTTCTTGCTAATTTCACTTTGTAATGCAAAGTGAAACCCGTGCGCATGATATTGCGCGCATTTTTTGAACCAATTACTTTGCGAAACAAAGCATGAAAACAAACCGCAACCCCATCGAGCTTTTGCAGCCCTCAGGCATGAGCACCACACAATTGCAGGATCTTCAAAAAATCCTCCACCTCAGTCGCGACCATCGTTTGTGGTCATGGCAACCATTATCACCAAACCCCCTCCTTCAACGCAACTTGGAAGACGCCGGGCTAAGCTCGCATCCACAAGATCTTCGGCAAGACTCTATGATCATCATCCCCCCTTTCGGCGCAGCACTCAGCCACCGCAAGGAATGGAAAAAACAGCACCGAACCGTGCTCGATCTGTCCACCCCCGAAGTCCGACGCGCGCAGAGCACACTAGCACTCCTCAAATTGGAAGGAGCGGAACTCCTCATTATCGGCCGCAAAAACGACCCCGAAGTCCAAGCGCATCTCATCGATCACCCTCGCGCCCGGGTCATCGAAAATGCAGAAGATGCAGTACGCATTCCTTTTGCACCTGCCTTCAATCTCATTTGCCAAACCAGTCATTGCCCACAATTGGCTCGCCATCTCACCTCAGTGATCCAAGGTCGCCACCGCGATAGCAAGGTTACCTTTCTCGACACTTCCAACCCCCAAGAAAATCTCCGCCGCGCCGCACTCCAGCAGCTCGTTCAAGCGGGTTGCCGCCCCGATCTCTTGCTAGTATTTGGCCACGCACACAGCACTGATATGCTCCTCCATGCAGCATGTGAGCATCGTCTAAACGCCATGCGCATCGGTCATAACTTCCTCCCTCGCAGCTTACCGAACCATGCTCGCATCGCCATGATTGCCAGTGATGATGTCACCCGCCAAGAGTGCACCTCGCTGATAAGCACTCTCGAAAATATTCGCATTCAGAACGATCCATATGCAGCCTAATCGAAAGCCCAAATCACAAACCTAACAATTTCGCCTTCCCCAACTCCTCGCGGATCATCTCCTCACACAGCTCGATCTGCTTGGCACGTCGCACTCTTGCCTCACTAGCGATCTGCTCTAAAGTATCGATATCGTAAAGATACACCTCCTCAATCTCCGCCACCGTAGGATCAATGTCGCGCGGCACTGCGATGTCGATAAAAAACAATGGCCGATACTTGCGCTTGCGGCGCACTGCCTCCACATCGGCTTTCTGCACAATCACGTGCGGTGCCCCCGTCGATCCGATGACCACATCCACTTGCTCAAGCACAAGTTGCCAGTCATCAAAACGCACAGCCTGGCCATTCATTTGTTGCGCGAGATCGAGAGCCCTATCGTACGAGCGATTCGCCACAAAAATGCTGTGAGCTCCTCGTGATTGTAGGCTTTGCGCCGTAACGCGACTCATCTCACCCGCACCCAAGATCATCACCTTGCTGTCCTTGAGATGACCGAAAATTTTCTCCGCAAGATCCACCGCAACGTTGCCGATCGATGTCGCACCTTCCTGAATCCCGGTCTCCGTGCGGACTTTTTTCCCTACCGAAAATGATTTCTGAAATAATCGATTCAGCACGCCCCCCGTCACCCCGGCTTCAAGCGCTGCTTGGTAAGCATTTTTCACCTGACCAAAAATCTCTGTTTCACCGAGAACCATCGAGTCAAGACCACTCGCCACACGGCACAAATGCACCGCGGCCTCCATGCGCTTGCTCTGATAGCAATGCTCTTCACCGCCAAGAATTTCTTGCAGTTTTGTAATCGCTAGAGCTTCGCCCGCTACGTAAATTTCTGTGCGATTGCACGTCGAGACAACTACAGCTTCTTCCACACCCAGCTGATCTCTCAAATCCCGCGCAGCCTCGCCCAACTTCGACGGTGCCACGGCAAACAACTCACGCACCTCAACAGGCGCGGTCCGATGATTCAGTCCTACACAAATCAATTCCATCACACCGCAAAAAACACCCCGAAGGACAACAAAAATAACACCACCACCACCATCGAGAGCTTACGCCCCGTGATGCCCCTCCACTGCTGCAACAGCAACAGTCCTCCATACAAAAGCCACACCACTACCGCCGCGATAAAATGCGACCAGCCCCCGCGATGTGGCATCATAAATCCCGCAACAATCCCCACCGTCAACAAACCAAAACCAATCCACAACAAACGCTTCACCGAGGCTAACAACTCACGCACGGGCGGCAAGTTGCGAAACAAACCCGAGCGCAAATGGTGCTCCTTCAGCTGATGATCCAGGACCAAAAACATCACCCCCGTCACCGCGGCTAAGGCAAAGGCTCCATATGCCAATACTGAAACTGCAGCGTGTGCCTCACGCCATCCATCCACTCCACAAACGCGCTCAGGATTCTGCGCCATGACACCCGGCGACAATGCCAATACCTGAAAAACGACCACCACAGGAGCTGTGAATAATCCGACCAACGACAAGCGATACGAGCGCCCAACGATCAAATAAAATAAGGTCAGAGCCCAAGCCAAAAACACCAAAATCTCCCCCAAATCACGCAGCGGACAAGCGCCACGCGCCTCACCGCGAAGGTCCAAAAAAACCAACTGTGCCGCGAAGGCCCCCGCGATCAACCCCAAAGTCCATCGTGTGCGCAGCCCTCGATGCACCGTGACGGCACCCCACACCGCTCCCGCGAGAGCAAGCAAGGTCGATATCATCAATACAGTTCGGTCCATGACGAGCCATACATGCACTGCAATCATCCACTACGCAAGTC
>JBIIAI010000088.1:0-12549 GCA_044239965.1 Akkermansiaceae bacterium | reverse complement strand
TATTATTAAACATTCCTGAAAATCAGGCTTGCGGGAGCTCCTAAATGAGTTCATGCTCACACCTGTTCACTTCAATCATGGCGAAAAACGAAAACTTCAAGCGCGGAGAGGCCCCCATCCCCGATAAACGCAATAGTGAAATCATCGGCATCATCCTACTGATCGTCGGCGTTGTTGCCTTGCTCTCTCTGGTTTCTTACAGTCCCTACGACAAACCAGTCGCCGGAATGATGGGAATCGCTGAAAACACCAAGGGACATCAGCAAAACCTCATCGGTCCCGTGGGCGCTCTGCTCGGAGCATTTCAAATCACTCTTCTCGGAGCCGCTGGTTATCTCATCCCCGTTGCCCTGATTTGGTTCGGCATCGCCAAGTTGTTGTTCAATGCCCGCCTTTGGCCTAGGACAATGACAGGCTTCGGCATCCTCATTATCAGCGCTGCCTGCATCCTTGAAGTATCTAACTCGTTTTTCCAACATTGGAAAGAACACTACATCATCGTTGGTCCGGGTGGTTTGCTCGGACGCGGAATCGGTTACTACATCTTACAAATGTTACTCGGTAAAACGGGCAGCATGATACTCCTTTGCTCGCTTTATCTCATCGCCCTCATTCTCATCACCGGACTTCCTCCCGTTCAATTCGTCCGCGCTTGCTACATCCTAGCCCGCCGAAAAATCCGAGCCAAACGTGAAGCACAGGATCAACAACGCGCCGCAGAAGAGCGCGAGTATTTGCGACAACTCGAGCGCGAGTCAGAAAAAGAGCGCCGTAAAAAATCACGTCAATTGGCCAGTGGTTCCCTAGCCGATGAAGACGATGAATCTGGTCGCGCCAAGCCACTATTCCATCCTTCTCCCGAGGAAGATCAACAATTCCTACCTCTCAGCACTACGCCGCCGCCTAAGATCATCGATGCCTCAGCGCGCCGACCCGAGGCACCTAAGCCCGGCGATAAACCCTTCGAGCGCAAGCCGAAAAGCGATCTCACCCTCTCAACCACGGGATTTGAAAACTACGAGCTTCCCGGCTTTGACTTGCTCGACATCGACGAAACGCCTGATGCTCCCGAGGCCGATAAAGACGAGCTACTGTTGATCCAACGAAACATCATCGACACGCTGAAATCATTCGGCATCGATGTCACGCCTGGCGACATCACCCGCGGCCCGACGATCACCCGCTACGAAATTTATCCCTCCAGCGGCCTGCGCGTCTCACGCATTTCTCAGCTCGAGGCCGACCTCGCCCGCGCCACCCGTGCCGAGCGCATCAACATCCTTGCCCCGATTCCCGGAAAAGACACTGTCGGCATCGAAATTGCCAACACCAACAAAGTCGCCGTACCGCTTCGTGAGCTACTACAAGACCCCGAATTCCGCTCGCCCAAAAAGAAAATCCCTCTCGCTCTCGGCAAGGATGTTTATGGCAAAACTGTCATCGGCGACCTCGCCGCCATGCCTCACCTTCTCGTCGCAGGTGCCACGGGATCCGGAAAATCCGTCTGCATCAACTCGATCATCGCATCGATCCTTTTCAAATTCGGCCCCGATGAACTGCGCTTCATCATGGTCGACCCGAAGGTGGTGGAAATGCAAATTTACAACAAACTCCCCCACCTCGTCGTCCCCGTCGTCACCGACCCGAAAAAAACGGTTGCCGCACTCAAGTGGGTCGTCAACGAGATGGAAAAACGCTACCGCATTTTTGCCAAAGTAGGCGTGAGAAATTTCGATGGCTACAACAGCCGCCCACGTCCCGAAAAAACCGTCATGGGCGATCTACCCTTGCCGGAACCAGAGCCAGAACCCGAAGTGGATCTCGAAGCCATCGAGTCCATTGCTGCCGCGCTCGAATCTGGCGAACTCGGACCCGAAGAAGACGAAGAAGACATCATCCCCGATGACGACAAAATTCCGGATCGCTTCCCTTACATTGTCGTTCTCATCGACGAGCTTGCCGACCTCATGCAAACCGCTCCCGCAGATGTCGAGGGCTGCATCGCCCGCATCGCCCAAAAAGCCCGGGCCGCTGGCATTCACCTGATCATCGCCACGCAGACTCCACGCGCCGACGTGGTCACCGGCATCATCAAGGCAAACATCCCCTGCCGCATCGCCTTCCAGGTCTCCTCGCAGCTCGATTCCCGCGTCATTCTCGACACCAAGGGTGCCGATAAACTTGTCGGCAAAGGCGACATGCTTTACCTACCACCAGGCTCGGCAAAACTCGAACGCTCGCAAGGAGCCTTCGTATCCGATGCCGAGGTCGAACGCCTCGTCGATCACTGCTCCGCCTTCGGCAAACCGAATTTTGAGACCGACATTCACAAAGCCATCGAAACCGGAAACTTCGGTGATGATGAAAACGGCGATGAGTCCGATGTCGATGAAGAACTCGTCATCAAATGCATCGAGGTCGTGCGTCAGGAACAAAAAGCTAGCACCTCCCTGCTGCAACGCCGCCTCCGCCTCGGCTACACTCGTGCCGCGCGCATGATGGACATCCTCGAAGCCCGCGGCCTCATCGGCCCCGGCGAAGGCGCCAAGCCACGTGAGGTGTTTATCACGGATTGAAGCCGAAACGCCTGATTCCGTCACTCGTCTTCCACGGGAACCCTCATCGTGGCTGCTAGCATTTGGTCGTGACCAGCTTCATCTACGCCTTCTTCGAAGAGCCGTTCGGCAGCGCTGCGGCCGTCTTCATCTTCATTGTCGTCGAAGGAAACCATGGCTTCATGTCCAGGTGAACCAGGGATCGGATTCCATCGATCTGATTCAGGAGCTGATTCTAACAACTCCTGCTGCGGATCGAGCTCATGCCCCCCCGTCAATTCACGCAGTGCTTCGTCCCAATCCGACTGCGTAAACTCGTTTGCTGGGCGGCCATTGATGATGCCAATTTCGTTGGCGCGATTCCGCACCATATCGGGAGAAACGGCACCGATGCCTTTGCCATGGATGATAAAAGCGCCTTCAAGTAGTGGATTCGTGTTCATAGTTGTGAGGAAATTTTTTGAGTGTCCCGCTGTCAAATGATGGCCGAATCGCGAGAGATACGCCATAGGGCAAAACCCTACCGATCACCAAATCCAACTCAGCCAATCTGGGGGAAACACCCCATAGGAAAGTCGAACACACACGCCTATTTTGTCCATGGAATGATTTCGCGACAGGAACCGTTGTTGCCGCTCCAGCATTGGCCTGAACAACTTCTCACCATTCGATCACGTTTACCAACATGCAAAAAAATATCACCGTCTCCGTGTTCGACACCAAACCTTACGACCGCACCTATCTCGAGCAGTCACAAGGAGCGGATCAAATCACATGGCGTTTTCATGATTTCCGACTCAGCGCAGAAACTGCCGCCGTGGCGACCGGAGCACTGGCGGTTTGTCCGTTCGTAAATGATCATGTAAATCGTGATTGCTTGAAAATTCTCGCAGATCTCGGAGTGCAACTCATCGCCTTGCGCGGCACGGGTTTCAACAATGTCGATCTCGTAGCCGCTCGCGAACTGGGCATCAACGTCGTTCGTGTTCCCGCCTACTCACCCCATGCCGTCGCCGAACACGCAGTCGGACTACTCATGACGCTCAATCGAAAAATTCACCGCGCCTACAACCGCGTGCGCGAGCTCAATTTTTCGCTCAGCGGCCTAGTTGGTTTCGATGTTCACGGCAAAACCGTAGGCATCATCGGCAGCGGAAGAATTGGACGCATCGCTGCAAAAATTTTCCATGGCTTTGGTGCCGAGGTTCTTGTCCACGATCGTTTTCCCGATAACGCATGGGCGGCTCAACTGGGAGTGCGATATGTCGAATGCGACTTGCTATGGAAAGCGAGCGATATCATCTCACTGCACATCCCTCTGTTGCCCGAAACACTGCACTTGATCAACGAAACATCGATCCACAAAATGAAACGCGGGATTTTTCTAATCAATACCAGTCGGGGAAAATTGATTGAAACCACGGCCCTAATTGCCGCCTTGAAGTCGGGGCAGATCGGAGGCGTTGCGTTAGACGTCTATGAAGAGGAAGAAGGAATTTTCTTCGAAGACTTGTCTGGGCAAATGTTGCAGGACGATGAGTTATCGCTATTGATCAATTTCCCCAACGTGCTCATCACCTCACATCAGGCCTTTTTCACCCATGAGGCGCTGAGCGAGATTGCCCTTGTGACGACGACAAACCTACTGCGACTGGCAAGCAAGATGCCATTCATTTCAGGCACCATGCTGCACAGCGATCCAGCAGTAAACCAAGCCACTTAGCATAAAAATTCTCGCCATCGTAAGTCCGTCGTAAGTGTGAAAATAAGAAGCGGACTGAAGTCCGCGCTCCGATGAATGTCACTCCGCGATCACTTGCAATTCTTGCATGGCGGTGTTTTCTTGGATCGGTGAAATCGGGCTGAGGGTCCAGATGATCCAGCGGAATTTTCCTAACGAATCGCCCTTACTCGCTTCGAGAGATGTAGCGAGGAACTCATCGACGTTTTGACCGAGAGTGTCGATCGATCCCAGGGGCGTGAAGTTTTTTTGCTGTTCCACATTCCAGCCGGGATCGCTTGCGGAGTTGCTTCCATAAAGATTGAGGCGTTGGTGGCCGCGTATTTGACTCATGTGATGCGACCAGGTACGGACCGCCTTGATCGACTTTACGGCACCAAGATCAATTTTGTAGGAACCTTGCGCGGTGCCATTACCAAAGACAGGGCCATATGCTGCGGTGAGTTTGCCATCGGTCAGTGTGCTTAGTGGATCATTGTTGGTTTGGCGATTGCTCGTTACAGAAAGCGTGCTGGCTGCGGAAAGTTTGATGCGTGAAAAGCTTTCAGCCTTGGTGGACTCAGCAACAATGAAGGGCGACTCTTTGATTACGAGTTGCAAGGGCTTTTGATAGCGCACGAGCTTCACTTGCAAGGCGGCATCGCCGATGCTACTGAGAGTCGTGAGAAGGTCGCTCACGTTGCGGATTTTCTTGCCATTGAGTTCTTGCACTAGGTCATCTTTTTGCAAACCAGCACGCTTAGCGGCACTGCCATCAGGCACCGCAACGAGATGCACGCCACCATCTTCTTTGCGAGTTCCAAAAGCAGAAAATTCCTCGCCCTCGAGGCTATGCAACCGCGCGCCAAGCCAATAGCGTGGGACTTCGGCAGCATCGGCCACGTTTCCATCATCGGCCAAGAGCGACGGAATCACGGGTGTCTTTGCGATCGCCTTGAGCTTGGCTTTTTTTACGCCGAATTGATCCATCGGAAAATTCTTGAAGCCGATTTTCAGCGCGGGCGATGAATCTTTCACACGAAAATCACCACTAGCCGGATCAATGAATTCAGGATCGCCAGCAATCGAATTTTGATCCGCACCAGCAGAGCGATGACGCGGCAGATCTTGGGCATTGCTGAAAAAATTCCGGTCCACTTCCTTGCCCCATTGCTCAGGCTGACCGATGGGCGCGTGCGCTTTCATGAGGATGTTTTGCGTCAACTTGCTGGCGCTATCATCGAACCACACATGTGGGTGAAAACCATTGTTAATCATGATGTTGTTGTAGGCATGGCGACCGTAGCCTTCGCGAAATTTCAGACCACCTTGCAGAAGGAGGTTGTTATAGATTTCGTAGTTCGAGGAACCATCGTCGAGGTCGATGTCCCAACCGTGATCACAGCGCCAACGGCTATTACGAATGACGTTTTTTTTCACCACATCCAGATACGGCAACTTCGGATCTTTCTGCACCTCTGGCATGCTCACGCCGCGATGATTGCTAGTCCAAAAGCGATCACGCCCCCAGGAATTGAACGATCCATGGTCGTGGGTTTCGAGCACCGTATCAAACACATCACAGCCTTCAATCAAATGTCCTCCCCACGTTCCTTCACTGATGTTGATGCCAGCGCGTGCGCAATCGTAAATCGAAACATCGCGCACGGTGATGCTCTGCGCCATCGAGATCTGCACTGCTGCTGGTTGGCGTTCGACTCGACCAATGCCATGAATCAAGCAATCCTCGACCACACAATCCGCCGGGAAGTTTTGACCAATCGGTCCAGGTGTGCGGTCAATCTTGGTGAGGTCCTGTGATTGCGCGTATTCAAACAACGGATTGCGCACCGCCTTGGGATCACCGACAAAACAAACACCACTCGCTCCAGCATCGTGAATGTGGCAACCTTTCACCAATCCACTACGATTATAGTAATTGAAAAACACCGCATTGCCGCCGACTTGATCAAACTCGCTATCAAGCAAGCTCACGTGCTCGGTGCCAGTCAATAAAATCGCCGCACCGCGATAAATCGCCCAGTCAGAACGCAACAGCGGCTCTTTGCAATCCATGAAAGTCCGCGCCGTATGCCGATAGGTGAAACCTTTCAGCGTGATGAAACGCACGGGAGAATTTTCCGACCCGCGAAACTCAATCAAGTGCGGCAAACGCACCACCTCGACCTTCGCTTCCGCCAAATTCACACCAGGTTCCGGTTGATAATAGAGCTTGTTTTCCTTGGCATCATGAAACCACTCACCGGGAGCATCGAGCTCTTCGCGGATGTTTTCCACCATGCGAAATTCAGCATGCATACCCATCTGACGATTGTTTTGCCAACCGCCTTCGTAAGCCACCGAGCCATCAGGATTCTTCCCCGTGATGCGATAATGATAGCCGCCCCAGCGCCCCACATGCATCGCATGAATGAAGCCGCCGACGGGATCTTTCCAGCGTGCCGCACGTTCCTTGGAAAAAGCATCCGCGGCATAGCCTTGGTATGCTGCCGTGATTTTCGTAGCATCAAAGTTAGGATAGCGCGCCATGCGTTGACGCACACCATCGATGAACAATTGATCGATCGCCAATCCGGCGGGTGTTTCAGCAACATATTGCCCTTCGGTCTGAACCTGCCATTTCAAGGAAAGACGTGCACCACCACTGATCACCGCCTTACCCTCATGCACGGCTTGATAGGTGATTGGAAATTTTTCCGAACCTGAATCAGCGGGCGAAAATGCCAGCGTCTCCGGCAAGTAGTAGATGCCATCTGCGACATGGATCGTCACTGACTCCTTACCCGCAAATTTTCGCGCGGCATCACGAGCGGCGGAGAGATCCGAGAAAGGTGCCGATTTTTCACCCGAGTTGCCGGCTTTTCCTTGCGGCGAAACGTAGAGATCGAGAGCGAAGAGAGGGCAAATCAGGGCAGAAAGAGAAAGAGAGAATGCGCTAACACGGGAAATCATAGGAGCCAACACTACGACAGAGGGCGTGGGATTCTTTCGCTCGAAGTGCCCATTTTCCTCGCAACAACAAGGCTTTTCAAATATGCACTTGCTTCTTTCGGAAACCCTGATAGTTAAGATTTCATCAAACCACATGGCCCGCACCCGCAAGAAACTGGAACTGTCCAAAAGCCGCGCTCGCAACAAAGCGCGGGACAGCACGACGTTTTTGGATGGTTTGCGAGAGCTCAATCGCAAGGCTCTCAACAAAACCAATCGGCACGCCAATTTACGGGAATACAAGCACATCCGCGCCGCCCTAGCAGAAGGCCGTGAGTATGACGAATATGAACTCACTTGGTCCACCCGACTGCTGCGCTGGCTCCTAGCGCTGCTCCTCATTCCCGTCTGTGTGGTGACGACGCAGACATTTTGGAGCCAATTTTCTCACGAGACCTTGCAGCGCGGATTTTGGCGCACACCCGAGTTTTGGTATTTCGGCCTCGGCGCTATCATCATGCTCACCTGCTTGTTTACAGGACTTTTCCGCAGAGCACTGCTTTACCTATATGTGTTAGGCCATGAATATACTCACGCAATGTTTGTAGTATTCTACTGCGGTTGGGTCTTTGATTTTAAAGCTACAACGAAAGGTGGCTATATTGCCACGAACAAAACCAATCTCCTGATCTCGCTGTCTCCGTATTTTGTGCCGTCGTGGTCGATGGCGACGCTTGCTGTCTATGGCCTCATCGGCATCTTCAAATCTCTCCCGCCCTACGCCGATCAGATCTTGTTTTTCCTCATCGGATCGAGTTGGGCCTTCCACATTTTCTGGACTTTGTGGATGATCCCTCGCGATCAGCCCGATCTCAAAGAGAACGATACTTTTTTTTCGCTAGTGATCATCTATCTTGCCAACGTGCTTTTGCTTTGCGGCATGCTTTGCGTCTCCGCGAAGTCACTGACTTTGCATAATTTCCTCGCTTCATGGTGGATCAATGCGGAAAATTTCTATCACAATAGTGTCGAAATCATCGCTCCAATGCTGCAAAATTAAGGGCTCGAAAAAAAAATGCATTTTCTGCAAAATTTTTCTTGTCTTTTTTCCAGAATCTGCGAATTTCTGCGCCCCCAACCACTGCTTCATGACTCGTTCGTCTATCGGTTAGGACTCCAGGTTTTCATCCTGGCAAGAAGGGTTCAACTCCCTTACGAGTCGCCATTTTTTGGCATAGTGTTTCAGATCAAAAAATACAGCCACCGCACAACGGTGGTTTTTTTGTGCCCATTGCAGTTTTGCTCTTGCGACGCACATGACTTCTTCGCATTTGCTTTTCTGACATCGCTCTGTATGATTGGTGCTTCCATGTTCCGTTTGGCGCTTAAAATGCTTTTTGGCGACACGGCAAAATACCTGATGCTGGTTTTTGGCGTGATGTTTGCCACCTTTCTCATGACGCAACAAAGCTCTGTGTTTTGTGGTCTGATGCGCTGGACAACAGCGATTTTGAAAAATGCCCCTGCCCCGATTTGGGTGGTGGAAACCGAGGTGCGACAGGTGAATCAAACCATCGCCATGCGCGATACTGACCTCGGCCGTGTTCGTAGCGTCTCGGGTGTCGATTGGGCAATGCCGCTGTATTCGGGAGTGCAAAATGTGCGACTCGAAAACGGCAGTCTCACGGTGGTGCAGTTGTTAGGGATCGATTCAACAACATTTGCTGGCGCACCAACAAGAATGATCGAAGGCTCGATCGAGGCCTTGCGCCAACCGAATGCAGTAGTGGTGGACGATCTCGCGCTAAAGCGCCTATCCCCGAATCCGGCGGTTCCATTAAAAATGGGCAGCACTTTTGAAATCAACGACCAAGAGGCACGCATCGTCGGCATTTGTCATGCGATGCGCTCGTTCACGGGCGGACCTTTCATCTGGACGACCTATGAACGTGCCCTCAGTTATTCCCCGCCGCAACGCAAGATGTTGTCGGCCATTTTGGTTTCACCCGCAGCGGGCAAAAGCGTCGATGAAGTCGCCGCCAGCATCGAAGCCGAGACGGGGCTCAAAGCCTATGTGAATACTGGCTTCAAGAGCTCACCACGCGATTTCAATACCGCCACCATCTTTTGGTATGTGAAAAATACCGGCATCCCGATTTCCTTCGGCACCACGGTATTGGTCGGGCTGATTGTCGGCATCGCGATTTCCTGCCAGACTTTTTACCTGTTCGTACTCGATAACCTCAAGCACTACGGCGCTCTCAAGGCCATGGGTGCGACCAATGGCAAGCTTTGCTTGATGCTGCTGACCCAAGTTTCGGTCGTTGGCATGATCGGCTACGGCATCGGTCTCGGCTTCGCTTCACTCTTTGGTCTCGCCGCGATCAAGAACACACAGCCGCCCTTTTTCATGCCCGATATCATTCCCATCGGTGTGCTCGGCGTGATCATTTTCATCTGCTTACTTGCCTCACTGCTAGGGATTCTGCGTGTCAGTTTGCTTGATGCCGCTGTCGTTTTCCGTGGTTGATCTGCTTTTCTTTATCTCATGAACGCCACTCCAGCCATCGCCGCCCGAGCCCGCTCCATCACCAAAAGTTTTGGCGACGGCAACTCGCGCATTCAGGTGCTCCATGGCGTCGATCTCGATGCCTATGAGTCAGAAATCTTGATGCTTCTCGGCCCTTCCGGCTGCGGAAAGACCACACTCATCAGCATTCTTGCGGGAACTCTCACGCCTGATTCAGGCGAGGTCAACGTCTTTGGCGAAGACCTGCACCTGATGAAAAAATCTGCCATCACTCGTTTCCGAGCGAAACAGATTGGCTTCATCTTTCAGCAATTCAATCTTATCCCCACCATCACCTGTGAGGAAAATGTCTGCGTCCCCCTGCTCATTCAGGGCTACTCACTCAGCAAGGCGCTACCGTTTGCCAGAAAATCGTTAGAACAAGTCGGACTGGGTGAGCACATGAAAAAACGCTCGAACCAACTTTCCGGTGGCCAGCAACAACGCGTCGCCATTGCCCGCGCACTGGTGCACAATCCGCGATTGATCATTTGCGACGAACCCACCGCCGCGCTCGATGCCGAGAACGGAAAAATGGTCATGGAATTGTTTCGCGATCTCATGCGCCAACCCGGACGTTGTGCCATCGTCGTCACGCACGATCACCGCATTCTCCCCTACTCCGACCGCATTGCCACCATGAACGACGGACGCATTCTCGAGTCCGTACCTACCTCGCAATTCGACTTCGATCACCACCGTTAACCATTTTATCGTCATGAGCATCTTCCTCACCATCCTCCGCTACCTCACCATCATTCTTGCCATCGCAGGAGTCGGTGGCATCATCGTCGTCAGCAATACCATCAAAGCAGCGGAGTCTCCCATGCCTGCTGCCCCACCGCAACCGCCGCCGGCTCGCCCCTACGAGGAAATGATTGCCGCCAATGGCATCATCGAGTCTTTTGAAGAAAATGTCACCGTCGCCGCACCCGCACCAGGTCTCGTCACCAGTGTGCCGATCAAGGTGGGACAAACCGTCAAAAAAGGCGAACTCTTGTTCCAGCTCGACGACCGCGATCTCGCCGCCCAACTCCTCGGCGCCGAAGCACAAATCGCTCAGGCCGATGCCGCCGTCCAGGTCGCCCAAGCGCAGCTAGCACGATCACAAGCGATGTTTGATCGACTCGACAAAATCGACGACAAACGCGCCATCACCGCCGAAGACCTGCAATCGCGCAAAGACGAAGTCAACGTCGCCCGCACTCAAGTCCTCGCCGCTGAGGCCCAGAAGAAAACTGCCCAAGCAGCGAAAAGCAGCCTCGAACTCCTGCGCGAGCGCCTTTCCGTCAAAGCCCCGCGCGATGGCACCATTCTCCAGCTCCACATCCGCGCCGGCGAATGGGCCGGCACCGATCCGAAAAGCCCGTCCTTGATTCTCGGTCGCACCGATCGACTGCAAGCCCGCGTGGACATCGACGAGCAAAACGCCGTGCGCATCAACAAAAACCAAAAAGCCATCGCCCACATCAAAGGCGACCGCGATCACGCCATCCCGCTCACCCTCGAATACATCGAGCCCTACGTAGTGCCCAAAACCAGCCTCACCGGAGCCAGCACCGAACGCGTCGATACCCGCGTGCTTCAAGTCATCTTCTCCTTCACGCCCCCCACCGACTTCCACGTCTACGTCGGCCAGCAAGTGGATGTGTTTATTGAAGATCAAAAGTAGGTCAGCTTCTTGCCTAACAGCGTATCACCACTACTTCTCAGCAGCTTCTGCAAACCATTTCAGCGCGGCATCAAAGTGCGGCTGATGAATTTGATGGCCTCCTTCGAAAAACTCATTGCGTTGGTTGCGCATACCGTTTTTCTTGAGACTAGCACTGACCGCCTCCGCTTGACTCTTGCTCACCAAGTTATCTTTCGTCCCTGTGCTGGTGAATACTTTCAACGAGCGAAAAGCTGAGGATGTCGTATTGTAACGATCCTTTGCATTACCGCTCCGATCTTCGTTACAACCACCAAGAAACGCACCCGTGACGCTGAGTTTTTGATCCAAATAAAAAGCACAGGGATCAAAACAGCCTTTTGCTCCACCAGAAAACCCACCAACGGCAAATTGCCAATGAACAATATCTGGCCAGACCTGTTTCAGCTTGTCGAATGAGAGAAGAAGGTCTGAGTTGTGATTTGATCGCCCGATATTTGTATCGTAAGCAAAACAAATCCATCCATTTGCGACACAGGAGGCGGCGTAAGAACCGAAAGCGCCGATGTTGCCAGACGTCCTCTGCTGGTCATTGTTCACGGGAGCGCTCACCACAAAGATCCGTTGTGGCTTCGATGGATCAAAGCCCTCTGGCACGGCGATCGCCATTTTATAGCCAGTGTCTTTCGCCTTATGTTTTTTTTCTACTCTGACAAGATGCTCTTCGCTGTAGTCATATGTGAAAAGATTCATCACGCCACCAGCCTTCAACGGTTTGCCATCAAACATCAACGGCCCGGAAGCTGCGACCGCAACTGGTTTGGCGTCGCCTTTATCCTCTAGCCACTCACGGACAAACTCCTGATCTTCCTCACTCAAACGCGACAACGGAATCACAACCTCTTTGCCTGCACGATCAACCGTAACCTCCTTTTCGCTCGCATCGACTATGTTACCCTCAATCGTCCGCCCTTGCACATCCGTCCATGTCCGAGCTTCACCCAAGCAAGAACCGAGAACAAACAACAGGAGGAAATGTTTCATCAGCAGAATCTAACGAATTGCATACTGATAGTCAAGACTCTTCGCCCATGAACTAGGT
>JBIIAI010000248.1:0-3777 GCA_044239965.1 Akkermansiaceae bacterium | reverse complement strand
ACTGGTGAGGAATCCCGAGATTCGACTCGGATGGCGTGCCGCTCGGAATGAATTGAGATAGTTGAGGAAAATCGGTGATAGATCCTCTCAGGTTGGTGTGAGTAACGATGCCGAATCCAGGGTAGGCACGGAAGGCGACTATCGCCATGATAGCTGCCAATACAATCTGGAAGATGCGAAGTTTCTTCTTCATTCTTTAGCAACGTCGAGGCCTGGCACCCGCTTGCTACCGGGAGCGCCCCTCCGTTTCAGATTGAGGTTTGTCGCTACCCTCTGACTTCGACTCGGGGCGGGTAGCGGGTTGCCCAGTGCCGGCTTGTTCGGCGTTGATTCGGTCCACGATCACCTGAGTCTCCAAATCCCGCGCATAAGCTTGAGCCTGAAATCGCTCGATGGCATCAAACAGCCCTCCCATCAAGGGAGCGAATCCCTCATGTAGTTCGCGCTGAATCTGGTTGCGATCGTTGGCGCCTTCCTTTGGTGCAGCCTCAAACTGCTCCCGAATTTTCTTCGCTACTTCTGGGTTCTCCGGAACAAGCGGTTCCTTCGGCTTCTCTGCGAAGTATTTGGCGATACCCACTAGTTGTCCCTTTGCCCCCTCTCGAAGCTGCGGATCCTTGGATTCGTCCTGGATAAACCTCTCAAGATCTACGATCGAATACCAAAGATTGATCCTAAGCTGGAAGTGGAGTCGCTCGAACCGCTCAAGCTCGTAGAGCTTCAGTGCAGTCATATTCTCAACTGCCTTATCAAGTGGCCACCGTGCCGGATCGAACGCCGATGGCTCTCGGGCTTCAACAGACGCACCGTCATCAGCACCGCGCAGGAAGTCGCACGTTGCAATGCCAGTGATCAGCAAGAGACAGATTAGTTTCATGGGTTGTAGATAAGTTTTCCTGCCGAACGATGAGTGGTGGCACCGGCGAGATCAAGCTCCGATTCAACTAGAGACGTTATCGCCGGTTGCCACTCACGGCTTGTCGCCTCGTGTTTTAGCGTGGAATCAGGAACAAGGTGAAAACTGACTCTCTCAAGCCACTGTTCTGCGTCAGACTTAGCTTTGAAAGACAGCAAACGAATCTCAGAACCAGCAGTGTTAGATCGCAAAATCACTTCATGGTTTGTGCCGGTCTTCGTGCCACGCCATGTATTGATTCGAAAGTCTGCGGAAGTTACAGGTTGAATTGAAACTCTGCCAAAACGCAAGGAACCGAGAAGGAAGCATTTATCGAGTCCACCAAATGAATAGATGACAATCTCTTCACGGATCAACCAGAGGCGTAGACCGACTGCCAGAGGAATGAGGCCAAATATGAGTCCAATGACGCCAAGAAAAAGTATCTTGGAAACCAACTGCCAAACACCAACTGCTTCCGCCATGCCCGCTCCTGAGAACACAACATACAACATGAACAGGCCGAGGAATATCAAAGGAAACGAAATTAGGATGCGGACCAGGCGACACCTTGAATCGACATCAAGGATAACGAGTCGCTCTCTGTCCTGTGTGATCAGGATGCGTGATTCGCTAGGGTAAATCATTTTTTTTGGCGATTGAGGTAGGAACGCCGATTGCTCGACGTCCCCCTCGCAGATCCCAGCGTGCGAAACTACCGCACTAGGCTTCTCGGATAGACGCGCAAACAGCGCGCGTGGATTCATTGGTTTGTTCGCTTTGATTAATGCAGGTTTGGGTGATGGCGTCAATCCATTTCTCGGGTATTCTTCCACGATGCGTGCCATGGGTAGATCCCATGTGTGCCAGCGTTCTGTGAAGGTTTTCTTTGTCATGGATCGTCTTAACTCCTGAGGTTCAGACATTTGAAGAGGATTCGATCGTCTCAGATCCACAGCTAGTTTTCATACATCCCCACGTTGACAAATCCCCCCGTTGTCATGAAGTCACTCAAATATCTCAGCTATGTGGGGAAATTCGCAGGGCTGGTCACCGCGCTCGATGGCATTCCTTTTGTCGATCCATCGATTGGTGTCATCATCTTTGCTGCGGCATCATTGCTCAAGGACACGGCAAACCGCATCGGTGACCTGCTCGACGACGGCAAGCCGAACAAGAGCTTCCGTGGTTGATGCCCCACCATTTTTCCCACGATCCGCCATCCGAGGTGAGAGGACCTTTTTCCCTGCCTCGGATGTTGTGTTTAGTGGCGCGTAGAAACACACGATGAGCTTATAAGGTATGTGTATATCCCCCACCCTCTCAAAACCATTCCGCGTATGTTAGACAGGTTGGCGCGCGGATTGAACGGGATCACGCGACTACTTGTCAGCGGAGTCTTACCTCGCGCTTCTTGCGGTCATAGACATAGGCGTTTTGCCACTGGCCGTCCTTGGGCAGGATGCCGAACCATTGATCCGCCGCATCCTCGGTTGCCAGTTCTCGGTAGTGTTTGAAGATGATTGACGCCGAATTCCCCGCTTCCAGCGCCACTTGATCGGCACTCTTGACCTTGGCAATGCGGTAAGTGATGAACGAGTGCCGCAGAACGTTGCGTGGCCACTCGATTCCCACAGCACGTGCTAGCGCGGTGGCCTCCTTGATATACTCGCTCGACTTGATCACGCGGCCCTGACGCGGCAGTGGTGCCAGCCAAGCGGCGAGGTTGTGGGTGATGGGAACGAGGCGGCGCGATGCGGTCTTCGCCTGACCGGCGCGGATTTCGATCAATCGACGATCCAGATCCACCGCATTCCAATCCAGTCGCGCCAGTTCCGCTGAGCGAATGCCAGCAAATGCGCTGATGGCCAGCAGTGGAATGAGATGCACAGGCGCGGCCTGAATGATCGAGCAGAACTCGTCCGGCGAGAACACCTCGATATCACTGTCCGCCACCTTCACCTTGCGCAACTGGCTCGATGCCGTTGGTTTGCCCTCAGGAAGATAGTTTCGCTCCAAGGCAAAGGAGAACAACAAGCTGACGTAGAGCAGCATTCCGTTGCGCGAGCTGGGCGACACGTTGAGACCACGCAGCCAGGCATCGATGTCGGCTGAGGTGACGTCGAGAATTTGCCCTGGATGCGCTGTGGCGAAGCGGTTGAGCACCGAGCGAAGCTGGGACAAGTGGCGTGTGCCCACTCCGTCTTGTTTCCTTGCCTCCAACATCTGAGTCACCACCTCGGGCACCGTGGCGCGGCGGGTAATGTTGCCAAAGTGCTTGGAGTATTCGGTGGCCATCGCGGTAAGCGATTCCGCACCAGCCAGTTGGCGTGCGTGAAGGTAGTCCTCCAGAGCGGAAATCAGAGGGACACCCGCGGAGTCCGACAACTGTCGCGCCGTCAGAAATGTCTCGCGCTCATGCGGCTTGAGATCCGTCACGTGTTGCATGCCTGATTGGATTTGCTGCGCCACGAGCAAAGCTTCTTTCTTAGCGGCCTCCAGCGTGGTGAAGCACTTGCGCAGGCGTTTGCCGTGGCGGTAGTGGCTGATCACAAAGCGGGTCCTACCGCCAGAGTCGGTGCGATACACAGGCACCGAGGCAGAGCCGAATTTAACCACTAAATGCGCACTGCGTTTTTTCTTGCGCCGTGGAACCCTTGATTTTACAGGGAAATTCGCGCTTTTTTTGTGATTTGTCACCAATTTGTCACCACCCTTCATATTGATGGTGGCTGGTGCGTCAACTTCCATGCCCATTAACCCCTCTAAACCGTTGATAGTGAAGGAATAATGCATGGTACACCCGAAGGGACTTGAACCCCTAACCTTCTGATTCGTAGTCAGACGCTCTATCCAATTGAGCTACGGGTGCATTACTGCGG
>JBIIAI010000086.1:0-12666 GCA_044239965.1 Akkermansiaceae bacterium | reverse complement strand
ATGAGGCACAGAGTTGATCACCGATCAATTTATCAGGATTCATCGCCAAGCACATCGAGCAACCCGCAGCACGCCACTCAAAGCCGGCATCGCGGAAAACTTGATCGAGGCCTTCTTTTTCACACTGGATCGCAACGATCTGTGAGCCCGGAACGGCGATGGCGTGTACACCAGCAGCCACCTTGTGACCTTTGAGATATTTTGCTGCCTCACGGAAGTCAGACAAGCGTCCATTGGTGCAGGAGCCAAGGAAGGCGACGTCAATTTTCACCCCTTTGATGGGTGTGCCCGCTGGCAGTTTCATGTAGGCGAGAGCTTCATCGATGGATTGTTTTTCAATCTCGGAACTAGCGTTTGCCGGATCAGGAATGAGCTCGGAAATCGCGACGCCATGGTCAGGAGAGATGCCCCAGGTCACTGTCGGCTCGATGTCTTCAGCCGCGATTTTGACAACGTCATCATAGACGGCATCCGCATCAGAAGCGAAGGACAACCAGCGCGTAGCGGTAGCTTCGAAATTGCTCATATCCACGTATGGGCGGCCATTCAGGTAGGCGACGGTTTTCGCATCGGGATTGACATATCCACAGCGAGCTCCGCCCTCGATGGACATGTTGCAGACCGTCATGCGCTCTTCCATCGACATGCGATCGAAGACATCGCCCGCATATTCGTAAGCAAAACCGATGCCGCCTTTGGCTCCGAGCAAGCGGATGATGTGGAGAATCACGTCCTTGGCATAGACTCCGGGACGGAGATTGCCATTGACTTCAATGCGGCGAACTTTGAGTGGCTCCAGTGCCATGGTCTGGGTGGCGAGAACGTCGCGCACTTGTGTAGTGCCGATGCCGAAAGCGATGGCACCGAAAGCGCCGTGTGTGGCAGTGTGTGAGTCGCCACAGGCAATCGTCGTCCCAGGCTGAGTGATCCCCTGCTCTGGCCCGACAACGTGAACGATGCCTTGTTTGCCGGAACGCAGATCGAAATAGGTCACGCCAAAATCATCGCAGTTTTTTTGCAGTGCCTGCATCATTTCCGCAGCGAGCGGATCTTGTGGCGCATCTTGATTGATGGTGGGCACGATGTGGTCCACGGTGGCGAAAGTGCGGCTCGGGTATTTCACCGTAAGCCCAAGATCGCGCAGCATACCAAAGGCCTGCGGCGAGGTTACCTCATGAATCAAATGAGTGCCAATGAACAATTGCGTCCGGCCATCAGCCAGCGTTCCTACCGTGTGTGAATCCCAAACTTTTTGAAAAAGGCTCTTGCCCATGAGTATTGATCCCGCCTGGTTTTGTGCGGGGCCCGCAAACTAGGGGAAAGTGGGTAAAATGTCAAAGCATCAGTGACTATTTAACAAGGATCGGCAAAATTTTCTTCAAAACTACGTAAATAACACCCACTACGCCGCCAAGTAGACAAAGCCCTACGACGACTGTGCCCACACCAACGAAAATTTTATCGAATTTCTGACGAGCAGGGCTTTTCACCTTGTCGCCAATCCAATCATCCCACGTCACTTCGTCGTTTTTGTTGGATTGATGATAATGGCGCATTTTGCTCTGAAAGCGATTATTGCCAGACATCGGTTCTGTTTTCTGTGAGCTCATAGATTTGTGGTGAATGTCTACTGCCTGCCGAAACTCTAACAGTCAAGAAAAAACGAGGAAACTGTGTTTACACGAATGTAAGGCACCCATGATCACGCAGCTAAAGCGGGCATCTCGCCTAGGTAATTTCTTGTTCGATCGCCTTAAGTGCCAAAAAGAGACCATTCCACCGCTGCAAGCGTGGTTGCAGAGCAAGCTTTTCGGCAACGAGATGCTTGCGCACTTCCTCAAGCCCTAAGGCGTAGTCGCGGAAAAACAAGCGCAGTCCCTCTTCGTAATCATGGCGCAGGGATGTAGAAAACGCATCACCGCTATTGAGCAAACGCTCTCGATACTCTGAGACGATTTCACGACCACTTTGGACGGTTACCCAACAAAGAAAGCCGCCACTGATCATTGCCAAAACCCACAAAATCAAGGGTGCCCAGGGCACGGCAAGAGCGCCGCAGACTCCCATGCCAATGAGCAGCAGAATGGTCAGCACCATCAAACCTCGCAACGAACCATTGCGTTGGCGCAAGGCGAGATCCAGCACACCCCGCACGCGTAGATTGCCGATGCTTTGCGTAGAAGCTCGGCCCATGCGATTCACAAACCGAACCTGAGATTCCGTCAAGCGGTGCTCGATTTCCTCGGTGCTCTCAATGTTGATGCCCATCGCCTGTTTGACTTGATTTTGCAGCGAGGCCCAATGATTGCAGCAAACGCGAATGAGCTCCGCAAAATCATGACTAGAGGCCTCTTCCACCGAGGATTGCAAGCGCTCCTGGATCAGCGATTCCATGTGCAGTGCCGTATTTTCACCTGTGACCACGCGAACCAAGCTCTTACCAATGCTCATGCGTTCCTCTAGCGTCCGTGCTACCTCGCGGGCTTCGAGTTGGAATACCTCACTGATGCCACCGAGGCTTTGTGCATGCTTGTGAACGGTGTGGGCGCGCATGCCATCGATCTCGCGCTCCACTTCTTCGAGAAATCTTCCATCGCGATCAATGCGACGGGTGTGGTCCTCGATTTTTTCCTCAACTTCCTGCATTACCGCCATGGCCGCGACGCGAAGGTTTTGCAACATTTTCCGGCGCGATGGAGAATCACACACGCTTTTGGAAATGAAATCTTCCAGCTCGACAATGCCGCTTTTCCTGCGCTTCTCATCACCAAATGGCATTGAGATCTTCCCTTCATACGCCATCTTACCTGAAATAGGAAACACAGGTGGCACACGACCAATGCGCTTCATCGCGAGATCGCGCAAATGCCCCAAAATCACAGGAATATCCTCGGGCTCGCGCTGATCGCATTGTTGAATCACAAAGACTACTTTATGGAGCACCTCGTCAGGTTGGCGACAGAGGAAGTCCCATGTTGCCGCTCCCCATGGATTGCTGATCGGGAAAACAAAGAGGAGCAAATCCGCGACCGGCATGAAGCGCTCGGAGATCGCCTGGTGGGATTTTTCAACAGAATTTGTGCCCGGAGTATCGACTAAGTTGAAGTCCTTCAGAAATTCGATGGGCGCATATTTCTCCAACAAAACATCGGTTACCGGGACATCCTTACGGACGGGACCGTGTTTATACCAAATCACGCGGTCAGTCTCAGGAAGCACGTTCACTTTGCAGACGGCCTCGCCGAACAAGGCATTGAGCAAAGTTGATTTCCCAGCATTTACCTCACCGCAAATGACGAACAAAAATGGTGTGGCGAGACCTTGATCGAGAACATTTTGATTCAGGCGACCTGCAGCATTGACACCCGTCTCGCGAGCCAAAGCTACAATCGAAGAGACGACTTCACTAAGCCGCTCCCGAGTCGCAAAATATCGTTCACCGAACATAGGGGAGAAAATTGACACCGAGCAATACTCGGAAAACTACAATGATTACTCGCCTACCTGGGCCTGAGCTAAAGCGGATGGCTGAGGATTGATCGATGCGCTACCGCTGCCGCCCATAGCGAGCAATTGGGAAACGGTAACGAACTTGTAGCCTTTGCGGAGCAGCGTATCAATCGTTGCGGGCATAGCATCTACGGTAGAAGCATGAAGATCGTGGGCAAGGATGATGCTGCCATTGCTGGTAGCACTGACAATGCGTGAAGTCACCACCGAGGCGCCCGGACGTTTCCAATCAAGGGGATCGACAGCCCACATGATTGTCGGGTAGCCGAATGTCGAGTGGATGCTCACACGCTGGGATTGGGTCAGGGCACCATAGGGAGGCCGTAGGGTGCGAGGGCGGACACCAGCGGCACGCATGATGGCATCGTCACATTTGCGAATTTCGGCAAACACGCGGTCTTGGCCCAAGGAGGAAAGTTTCGGATGATTGTAGGTGTGGTTGCCGAGTTCGTGGCCTTCTGCCACGGTGCGACGCACAATATTCGGGTAAAGATCAACGTTTTTGCCAATGACATAAAAAGTCGCTTTCACATTCCGAGCGCGAAGAATATCAAGCAAGCGCGGTGTATTCGAGGCATGCGGACCATCGTCAAAAGTCAAGGCTACGTAAGGACCGGGAACGGATACACGACTGAAGGTCACACCGCTCGATTTGCTGAAATTGGATGGCAGACCGAGGTCAGGATTGCGTGGAGCTGGGCCGTTTGGCGTCGGGGTCCGATAATCGGTATTGGCCGCCGTTTTCATTGGCGCTGCAGCCTGAGATGTCGGTATCGGTGGGGATTTTTCAGGTGAGCAACTCGCTACCGTGAGGGAGGTGAGAATGGAAATCAGCAAAAGGGTGGTGTGCTTCATAAGAAAAATGTGATCACGATGTGGCAACAAGAGAGAGGTAATCGCAAAAACAGTCCATTGTCACGCCTGAATTGCATGAACTTCATGAATCACTCGATCACAATCGATCCCGGATCCCATGAGGGCTGCGGATATTCCATATTGAGAGCGCGAAGATGTTCTACGACGATCTGCGCGACGACGAGATTGCGATACCACTTGCGATTGGCGGGAACGACATACCAAGGTGCATGATTGGTGGAGGTGCGGCCGATCATTTCCTCATAAGCAGCCATGAACTCTCCCCACTGCGAGCGATCTTGGATGTCATCGGGATTCAGCTTCCAGTGCTTTTCGGGTTGGCGTAGTCGTGACAATAAGCGGGCCTTTTGCTCATCGGGCGAGATGTGCAGGAAAAACTTCACGATGGTCGTGCCTTCGTCCACCAGCATGCGTTCAAAGTCCACGATGTGACGGTAGCGTTTTTTCCAAACCTCATCGGGTCGAAGCTTCTTGACCTTCACGGAAATGATGTCCTCGTAGTGGCTACGATTGAAAATCGCGATTTGTCCATTTCCCGGCACATGAGGATGCACGCGCCAGAGGAAGTCATGGGCCAATTCTTCCTCACTTGGTTTTTTGAATGCCTTGACGTTAATTCCTTGGGGATCCACGCGAGAAAACACGTGCTTCACACAGCCATCCTTACCACCCGTATCCATCGCTTGCAAAATGATCAAAATGCGATGTTTGCCCTGTGCGTAGAGCACTTTTTGCAAGGACTGAATTTCGTCACGCAGCTTCTCGAACTTCCGCTCGCCGAGGCTCTTATATGTGGGTGGTGCCCACTCGCGCTCATCAGCATCAACCTCACTGAGATTGAGTTGCGTGCCATACTTGATGAGGTATCTTGGCGCGAATTCCGGAAGTTTCATACGCCTAACGTGAATGGTTCACCGACGAATGACAAGCTTTCGTGTGGGAAAAAAATGTCACGCCTTTGTGATTGGGGATTTCCCATGATCGATCACCGTGCAGGGAAACGCAGGGATTTCTTCACGGCTATGCTGGCGATGATGCTCCCAATCATCCAGTTTCGAGCGATCGCGGTCTTCACCTCTCGCGGCGATGCGCTCACGACGGATTTCGCTCGGGCAACGAACAAACCAGATCTGAGGCTGTAAACCCGTGCGCTCAACAATTTTCTCTGGCCAATCGGCATCGGCACATTCGGAGGTAAATGGTCCCGCAACGATCACGGGAATGTGTTTTGCATTGGAAACGGCCAAATCCCATAGCGTCTCGTAAACGACATCGCGATATGCGGCTTTGTATCGCGGTGAATCTCGATCATCGACATCCATCCCCGCCAAGGCCAAGCCCGCTTTGACGAGACGCTGCGTGACCTCATCGCTATCGAAGACAGCCGCTCCAATTTTCTCAGCAAGTTCGCGAGCAAATGTCGTTTTGCCTGAGCCGGGCGCACCACAGACGACGTGTAATTTTTTAGCGAAAGGTTCCATGCCCGGCAGGTGGTATTTTTTCAACCGAAGATTCTATCGTCTCGCTTTGAGCCAGAGGGATGATCGCGGGAGACGCCGTAGTTATCGGTGGTAGAGCCGCTTGATAAGGGGTCTGCATTTTTTTCGCCTTGGGCGTAACATCAACATACATTCCCACCAAAGCCATACCAATCAGTCCAACAAATCCCGCAAAGCCCGCGGTCATCATAGTACTCATTCCAACGACGAAAGGAGAAAAAACAAGCAACCCAATCACCAACCAACTCGGCTTCACTTCGTAAGCATGCACCACCAAGCGCAGTCGCGAACGCGCAACTGTTAGGCCTAGCACCACAAAACAAAAGATCGCCGCCAAGCCATTCAGATTGAAAAAAATTTGAAACAAAACCTCGTGCATCTTCTTGGTAATCATCGCCGAGGCCGAAAGTGGAATGATTGTGGAGACAAACGCCGAGCCCAAAAACAGCAGCATCATGCCGATGCGCGCGCCGATGTGCTGAAACGCCGATGCGCCGATCGCACCAGCACAGATCACGGCCGAGCAACCCAAGACAGAAACACCACACATCAACTCCTGCCAAAGCTCCACACCGCCAATGAAATACCGCACTACCACATAAGGCAAAAGCGAGACAAAACTCAGCGCGCTCACCGACCACAAAATGAAAAATTTCCCTTTCACCACGGCCCAACGGTTCAACTTCGTGAGAAGCAGCAACTCATGATTCCCCTCTTCTAACTCCTGACCCATCAAAATCAAACCGCCCAATGGCATGATCACGCCACAAATTCCTAACACCACATTCCAGAACGGCCCCGATTCTAACAACATGGACAAATTCATCACCCCAGCGATGTCACTGCGCATCACTGAACCTCCGGCAAATTCCATCGCCATCGCGGCAATGGCCAGCACATGAATTCCTAAAAATGGGTAGATAAAACTGGAGCGTCGCAAACCTTGTTGCAGCTCTTTAACCGTCATCGGATGCATCCGATCCGAGAGTTCCATAAACGTTGCCATTTCGTGACTCCAATCCTTTCTACTCCCCTGCCTGAATGCAAGCTGAAAGCTCAAAAATCGGTCAATCCGCAAACTTGCAAACCACTGCCCGGTGGTCGGACGCTTTGCTGTCTTCTAGCACAAGCGCTTGTCCTAACTTTTCAAAGCCACGTGCCCAGAAATGATCAATCTCCACATTGGGTTGATCTTCCGGACATGTGTGCACGGCACCTTTTTTCGGCTGCATCACAAAGCCCGATTTGCGCAGCAGTTCCCCTGCCCCCTCATCAGGTTCTTCATTCCAGTCCCCCGCGACCACGATGCGACCTTGGATTTTGGCCAAATCTTCTAACAACACCTTCGCTTCGCGCAATCGACGCTCGCCACCTCCGACATCCAAATGCACACCCGCTACGGTCAATCGTTCGCCGCGATGCATGACCTCAGCCACGACCGCGATCCTTGCTTCACCCTCCTCCGAGAGGCGGATGATTCGCGAATTTTCCAGCGGTATCGGCGACAAAATCGCTTGACCATATTCCCCACCCTGAAAATCAATTGCTTTGCCAAAAAACACCTTCCAACCCAGCAATTTCGCCAACTCATCCGCTTGTTTTTTGCCCTCACTGCGCTGCGTTCCTTGATCGACTTCTTGGATCACAACCACATCGGGCTTCTGCTTGCGAATGAAATCAGCCACGCGAGGGATATCCATTTTTTCATCAGCCCCCACACAGCGATGAATGTTCCAGGTCATCACGGTCAATCCACTAGCGCCCGCCAGCAGAGCTCCCTGAATCAGTAAAATCAGCCATCTCATGGGACAAAATACCGTCTAGAGAGATGACAACTTTCATGCGCTAGCAAGGAAAAGTGAGATTTTGAAAATTGGGATTTACCTTGGCGAAAAAAAATCGTTATAAATCCCGTGAAACCACCGTATCCTCATCATGCCACGCGTTATCATTACCGTTCCGGACCAAACTCCACAACCCTATCGCTTTCAATTGGATCGCCAAGCCGTGCAACTGGGCCGTGGTTCTGACAATGACATCGCCATCAACTGTGGCTCCGTCTCTGTCCGCCACGCCGTCATGGAACGCATCGACGGAGGCTATCAAATCCGCGACCTCGATTCCACCAATGGCACCAAACTTGATGGCTCGCGTTTGGCGATCATCCCTCTTCGCGATGGAATGACCGTGAAACTCGGTGATGTTGCATTTGACTTCACCTTGACCGATGAGGAAAAAGCAACGCTCGCGGGCGAACAACATTCAGCTCCTACACCGATTGTCGCCGAGGATTCGATTCCTCAAGAAGCCCCTAAACGCCAAGCTCCACGTCCACAACCTGTGCGTCGCCCAGCAATGCAGCCCCAATTTCAGCAGCCGAATCCAATCATCGGCTTTGTTATGACGCTCGTATTCTTGATTCTGGCAGCTCTGGCTTTCTATGTGGGTCTTTCCTTGCGCCACAGCAAAGAAACCAAGCAATCATTGCTGAAATCCATTTCAGAAAAGGGCAAAGTGGTGGAAGCACCGGCCCCGACGGAGCCTGCCGCAGCTGATAGCAGCGCACCACAACCATAATGACTGCGCCTGTTGGCGTAAGATTTTTTTCCCGCACGCAATTTTTCTTTGCTATCGCGGGGATTATCAACGATACATCTGCCTATACCCGCTCGTACCTGAATGTCCACAACGTCTTCGAAAAAGAAAAAAAAGTCGCCCCAACGCGAGTCCACCACCAAAACCTCAAAAGGTTGGTCTCCTAGCAAATCCGCAGAACTCTACGGAATCGATGACTGGGGCCATGGCTATTTTGATATTTCACGCTCGGGAGAGGTCACCGTTCGTCTTTCCGAAAACGATGAACATTTCGACATCAGCCTGAAAAACATCGTTGATGGTCTCTCGGATCGTGGCACACAGCTCCCTGTTTTGCTGCGTTTCCGCGATCTCCTGCACTCGCGCATCGCTGAGCTGAATCATTCCTTTCACAAGGCCATCAAGGACACAAAATACCAAGGTTCTTATCGCGGAGTCTACCCGATTAAGGTCAACCAACAGCGCCAAGTCATCGAGGAAATCACCGAGTTTGGCAAACAATTCCACTATGGTCTGGAAGCAGGTTCAAAGCCCGAATTGATCGCCGCTTTGGCCCACATGCACGATCCTGAGGCCTACATCATTTGCAATGGTTACAAAGATGAAGAATTCATCGACCTCGCCCTGCACGCCCAGAAAATGGGCTTGCGCGTCATCCTCGTTCTCGAAATGCCCAGCGAGCTGCACTCGATCATCAGCCGCTCAAAAGCACTTGGCATTCGCCCCAATCTTGGCGTGCGTGTTCGCCTCGCCACTCGTGGTTCTGGCCACTGGCAAGATTCCGCTGGCGATAAATCCGTTTTCGGTCTGAATGCCGCGCAAGTCATCGAAGTGGTCGATAGCCTCAAGGCTGCCGATTATCTCGACTGCCTCAAAATGCTGCACTACCACCAAGGCTCGCAGATCCCGAACATTGCTTCGATCCGTGAAGGTGCCACGGAGGCCGTGCGCATGTATTGCGACCTCGTCCGCGAAGGTGCTCCAATGGGCATTCTCGACATCGGTGGTGGCCTTGCCGTGGATTACGATGGCTCACACACGAATTTCACCTCGTCATGCAACTACTCCATCTCCGAGTATTGCGCCGACATCATCGAAACCATCGCCAGCATTTGCAACAAGGCGGAAATCGCTCACCCGAACATCATCTCCGAGTCCGGTCGCGCTGTGGTTTCTTACTACTCTGTCCTAGTTTTCAACATTCTCGATGTGACCAGTGTGCAGTCGTCCGATGACGAACCTGCTACACCCGAAAATCCCCACGATCAGCTCAAAAACCTCATCGAGGTCAACCGCGTGCTCTGCAAGAAAAACCTGCAAGAATGCGTGAACGATGCGATCTATTACCGCGATCAACTCCGTGCCCAATTTTTCCATGGCAATGCCACTCTGCGCGAGCGCGGACTTGGCGAGGCTTGGTCGTGGCACATCCTCACCCGCGTGTCGAAGTTGCTCACCGACATGGATGACATCCCAGAAGATTTGCGCGAGCTTTCCTCATCGCTGACCGATTTCTACTACGGAAATTTCAGCTTGTTCCAAAGCGTTCCCGATTCATGGGCCATCGATCAACTCTTCCCCGTCATGCCGATTCATCGACTGGAAGAACGCCCACGTCATCGCGCCGTAATTGCCGACATCACTTGCGACTGCGACGGCAAAATCGACCGCTTCATTGACCGCGAAGACGTGGCGAAAATCCTACCTCTCCACGAATTCAAGCAAGGCACTCCTTATTACCTCGCTGTCTTCCTTGTCGGCGCCTACCAAGAAACCTTGGGTGACTTGCACAATTTGTTAGGCGATACCCACGTCGTTGGCGTTCACATGGAAAATGGCAAGCCTGTTTACACCCACGAAGTCGAAGGCGACACCGTGGCCGATGTTTTGAGCTACGTCGAATACGACACCAAAGAGCTGGTAAGCCGTTTCCGCAATTTCGCAGAACAAGCTGTAAGCAAAGGCAACATTTCCCCGCGCGAACGCCGTGAAGTGATGGAGCTATTCCGCGACGGCCTCAGTGGCTACACTTACTTCGAGAGCTAAGCTTTTTGCTTCGATCAATAGCTGAAAATTTGCGTTCCTGGCACGAGTATTGTCGTGCCGGGATTCGCCTATTTCGACCAGTGAAAATCTCAGTTTGAATCATACCAATTTCGCGCGCTGTCATACATATTTTTTGACAGCAATCGGCAAAGATGCCACTGTCTTGCCCACGATATGAAATTTGGAATTATTGGAGCAGGAATGATCGGGCATTTTCATGCCAAAGCAATCGGAGCCATGGCTGATGGAGAACTTCACTCAGTCTTCGATCTCCGTGCCGAAAGTGCGGAAAAACTCGCCGCCGAATACGGCTGTAAGGCTTACTCGAGCTTCGAAGAATTCCTCGCCGATCCTGAGCTAGAAGTCGTCACCATCGGCACTCCCTCAGGCGCACACCGCGATCCCGCCATCGCCGCATTGCAAGCGGGCAAGCATGTGATTTGCGAAAAACCGTTAGAGATTACCACCGAGCGCATCGATGAAATGGTGGCTGCTGCCGCTGCTGCCGGAAAAACACTTTCCGCCGTGCTCAATCGTCGCTTCCAACCCGCGATCGAAGCATTCAAACAAGCCAGCTGTGAAGAACGTTTCGGCAAGATCACCTCAGCCTCAGCCTACGTAAAATGGTGGCGCACTCAGGAATATTATGATTCCGGAGCATGGCGCGGCACCTGGGCCCTTGATGGCGGTGGAGCCCTGATGAATCAAGGTGTTCACACCGTTGACCAACTCATCCACATCGCCGGTCCCGTAGTTGCTGTCACAGCATCCACCGCATTGCTCGCCCACGAACGCATCGAGGTCGAAGACTCCTGCGTAGCCATTCTCGAATTTGCCAACGGTGCGCGCGGCGTGCTCGAGGCCTCTACTTGCTGCTGGTCTTCCACCGGTCACCCTGCCGAAGTGCAAGTCTGCGGCACCAAGGGCTCAGTATTTCTCGCCGACGAATCGTTCAAGGTTTGGGACTTCGCCGAAACCAAAGACGAAGACGCACAGATCCGCGAAACCTTGATGCAAGGCTCCGCCAAAGGTCTCGGTGCCAATGATCCCTCCGCCATCAACTTCGAGGGTCATCGCCGCAATTTCCAAGAAGTGGTCGAGGCGATTCGCGAAAATCGCCCCTGCGCCGTCGATGCCAGCGAAGCGCGCAAAGCTGTCGCCGTGATCAATGCCGTCTATCGTTCTGCTCGCGAAGGCGGCGTCCGTGTTACACTCTAACCAAAACTTTTTCCTCATGCAACTCACTGGATTTTCCGATGAAGCGGGCCGCTCGCTCGCCAAGCAAATTCAAGCCACAAAAGAACTCGGATGGGCTCATCTCTCCGCTCGTGGCATCGATGGTGTCAACCTGCACGAAGTGCCGCAAGAGACCTTCGATCAAATCGCCGATACCCTCGACGCCGCCGGGATTCACGTCCCCGAATTCGGTTCCTTGATCGGCAACTGGGGCAAAAAAATCACCGGTGACTTCGATGTCACTCTCGCCGAAATCGAACGCGCCATCCCGCGCATGCATCGCCTTGGCTCCAAGCTCGTGCGCATCATGTCCTACGCCCAAGAACCATGGGGCGAAGATCAACACGAGCAAGAACGCTTCCGCCGCATGCGCGAAATTGTCAAACGTTTCGCCGATGCCGGCATCACCGCAGCTCACGAAAACTGCATGAACTGGGGAGGTTTTTCCGCCGCTCATACCCTGCGACTCATCGAAGAAGTGCCGGGCATGAAATTGGTGTTCGACACCGGAAATCCCGTCTTCCAGCTTGATCGCTCCGCCGCCGAGCCATTTCCTTGGCAAAATGCCTTTGAGTTCTGGAAAGGCGTGCGCGATCACGTCGTCCACATCCACATCAAAGACTGCCAATACCCCGCCGCAGCCGGAGAAGAGCCCATCTACTGCTGGCCAGGTGAAGGTGAAGCCCATGTGCGCGAAATTCTCAGCGATGCCAAAGCCATAGGCTACGACGGCTACATCGCCATCGAACCCCACGTCGCCACCGTCTTCCACGTCAAAGACCAATCCCAAGTCGATTGGCAACAATGCTATGACTCCTACGTGACCTATGGTAAAAAACTTGAGGCAATAGTCGCGGAGATTTGGAAGTAGAAATAAGACTTTCAGACATAAGACATAAGATTT
>JBIIAI010000247.1:0-3811 GCA_044239965.1 Akkermansiaceae bacterium | reverse complement strand
TGGAGCACAAAAGAATTTTATGCGGAAAACCCTTAAACCATGAGCGTAACGTACATTGATGCCATCCGTGAGGCGCAAGAGCATTTGCTGCGCGATGACCCGAGAGTGTTTCTCTATGGCCAAGACATCGCGGCATTTGGAGGAGCCTTCAAGGCGACGAAAGGTCTCGCGGAAATGTATCCGGAGCGCGTGCTCGATGCTCCGATTAGTGAAGATGCGATGGCGGGCTTAGCCATTGGCGCAGCCTTGCAAGGCATGCGTCCGATCATTGAGATGCAGTTTGCGGATTTCTCGTCGATCGCTTTCAATCAGATCGTCAATCACGCGGCGACTCACTTTTACCGCACTGGCATGCCTGTGCCGATCACCGTGCGTCTGCCGTCCGGCGGCACCGCTGGTTCTGGTCCCTTTCATAGCCAAAGCATGGAAGCGCTCTACGCTCACTACCCTGGTGTCGTCGTGGTGACACCTGCCACCGTTGCCGATGCCTACCAAATGCTCATCGACTCGGTGAAACTGGATGACCCGGTGATTTTCTGTGAGCACAAGTTTCTCTATCGTTGGCTCAAAGCGAAAAGCTTCCAAGGTGATGGATTGCCGATTGGCAAAGCCCGCATCACCCGCATGGGGCGTCATGCTACCGTGGTTACGTACAGCGCGATGGTCCACGAAGCCGTGCGCGCCGCCGATCGCTTGCAAAAAGAATCAGGCTGGGAGATCGAGGTCGTCGATTTGCGCAGCGTCAAGCCGCTCGACATCGATACCGTGCTCGCCAGCGTCGCCCGCACCGGTCGACTTCTCGCTCTCGGCGAAGCATTTCCTTGGGGCGGCGTGACCGCAGAGGTTGTAGCCCGCGTCGTCGCTGATGGCTTCCACTTGTTAGAAGCTCCGCCGATGCGTCTGAACTCGCGAGACACACCTGTGCCTTATCATCCCAAGCTGTGGGCGGCTCACCGTCCCACACCGGAATCGATCTGTGATTCCTTGCGCAAACTTTTATCTTACTAACGAAATTCATTATGCCCAGAGTTGCCATCGTCATGCCTCAATTAGGAGAATCCATCGCCGAAGCCACGGTGGTGCGTTTGTTGATCCAAGCAGGAGACAGCGTCACGACCGACCAAGAGGTCATGGAGGTGGAGACCAACAAAGCAACCATGGGCGTCACCGCCTTGTGCTCGGGCACCGTCGAAGAACTTCGCGCCGAAGAGGGCATCAGCTATGCCGTCGGCACGATCTTGGGCATTCTCGATGTGACCGAGGAAGAAGTCGCCCGCACGGGAGTGGATACCTTAGAGGCCCTCGAACTGAAACGTCAGGCCGCAGTGGTCGAAGAAGCGCAAGCGCAATCGGGCGAGCAAAACTTGCACTTTGCTGTTGAGGGCGATGGCTATGAAGAAGTAGCCCCTCAAGTCGTGCCAACGATTCGCGGACTTTCTGTGCCAACAGGAACCATGGGTGCGCATTACATATCGCCACGGATGCGCGCGCGCATGGATGAGATGGGCCTGCGCGAGGCCGATCTCTCCGCTATCGTCGGCAGCGGCACGGGTGGTCGAGTGACCGTCGATGACCTCGAAAAATTTCTCGATTACATCCAAACATGGCCCAGCAGCAATGCCTCGCCGATGCGCCTCGCCGTGGCCGATGCCATGCGCCGCAGTTGGACCCGTCCGCTTGCTACCGTGGGAACATCGGTCGGCTTGGACAAGCTGCTGCAACATCGCAAAGCCCAGCAAAAGAAACCGGGCCTGACCTTGTATTTGTTGCGAGCCTTTGCCCTCGCTGTCAAGGAGCAGCCTGCCGTGGCAGGATTCCTCATCGGCAGCAAGGTCGTGCATCCGCGCTCCTACGACATCGGCGTCGCCGTGGCCGTCGAGGATGGTGTGCTCGTTCCCGTCATCCGCAACGTCGATCAGAAATCTCTCAGTGATCTCGTGCAAGAATACGACGACATCGTGGATCGCGCTCGTCGCCGCCGACTCACCGAAGCCGATACCAAAGGCGGCATTGCCACCGTGACCAACTTTGGCACCTTCGGCCTCACCTGGGGCACACCGATTCCCTTGCCGAACGAAACTCTCATTCTGGGCATCGGGGCAGGGGTGAAAAAACCCGTCTGGTCCGAGAAAATCAGCGCCTTCGTCCCTGCGACCGAGGCCGATTTGGAAATGACCTTCGATCACCGCGTCGTCGATGGCGGCGGCGCTGGCCTGCTGCTCAAGCGCATTGTCGAGCTCCTGCAAAGTCCAGAGTCCTTGTAAATAGGGAGAAGGGATTTTCAATCCCTTTCATTCCATCAACCCAAGCCCAGCGCAAACCACTTGATTTCGATAAACAGGTTTGCCAGGTTGCAAGATTCTCTCCCGCCGCAGGGGGGATTCTTTCCATATGTTTTTGTGTTTCATCGTGGTTGATCTCGTCCCTCGGCGAGTCGTCATGACACCTTGCGCCTGAGGAGTGCGATCTTGGGCCTTTCTGCCCCGTCTTTCCTCGCAAAATGCCCGATCTTCGCGTTTTCCGAGGCGTTCCATGCCTTTCCGCTCGTCTTCCATGCACGTTGCGTCGCGTGTTTGGGCTTTTCCGACTGGTTTTATGCTCGGTAGGATACGTCCTACGCTTGGTAGGATGCATCCTACCGAGCTAATATCCCGCATTTGGTTCGGTAGTGCGCGTCCTACCAGAGCAAATTCCCGCCCAATAGCTCCAACTGCGCAAATTTTGCTTCATCCGACGCGTCGGAGTAGGCATGCAACGAGAAATTAGCTCGGTAGCGCGCATCCTACCGAGCTAAATGCTCGTGCGAAGAAGCTTCCGACGAGAAATTAGGTCGGTAGGATGCATCCTACCACGCATGTTTCCAGTGGGAGAAGGCGAAAAAATACCGCGCAATTTCACGGTCAGCCCTACGCTTTGCGGCCAACTGTTGAAAAAAAAGTGCTCACACCCAATCAGATGCAAGACCATGAGCGGAGCGAGCTCTCTCATCTATCAGCACTGCTCAACATGGATCATCCTGCACGGAACGGCCGCTGACTCGCAAAAACCTTCGGATTTCTGTAAGTTTCTGTTCCGCGATGGCGTATTACTATGCAATCTATGGTGCGCTATTCATTAGTACTAACCGCCTTTGTTTCTGCCTTGCATGCGGGGGAGATGAGCTTCAATCGCGACATTCGGCCAATTTTCACGAAACATTGCACGGCGTGCCATGGTGGGGTGAAGGAGGCGGGGGATATATCTTTGATTCTGCGGGACAAAGCGCTCGGTGAGGGTGAATCGGGAAACCGCGCGATCGTTCCGGGAAATCCTGACGCATCGGAGCTGATGCGCCGCATCACTTCAAAAGATCCCGATGAGATCATGCCCAAGCCTAAGCATGGTCCGCCCTTGGCTGAGGAGGAAATTGCTACCATCCGCCAATGGATTCAAGAAGGTGCGGAGTGGGAGGAACTGTGGTCCTTTACGCCGCCTCAGGAGGTTGCGGTCACGGTGAAAAAAGCGGATTGGCCCAAGCAAGTGCTGGATCAACATGTGTTGGCAAAATTGGAGCAGGCCGGACTTTCGCCATCGCCCGAGGCAGGGAAGGCGGAGTGGTTTCGCCGGACCTCGCTCGATCTGATTGGCCTGCCGCCGACGCCTGAGGAATGGGCCTTGTTTCGTGATGACACCGCTGCGGATGCCTACGAAAAAGCCGTGGATCGTTTGTTGGCATCGCCGCATTTTGGCGAACGCTGGGCCTTGATGTGGATGGATCTGGCACGCTACTCTGATACCAAGGGATTCGAAAAAGACCCGGGCCGCACGGTGT